>DAHU01000043.1:5636-22281 GCA_002495945.1 Euryarchaeota archaeon UBA13 | reverse complement strand
CAAATCTCTGGTTGGAGAAAACATGTCATAACCGATCTAAAACAATCTAAGATTACCGTTGGCTATTCTAATTGTATTGATGCTGATTCGTTCTCTAAATATTCAATATTACTAGCCGGCCCATGGGTAAAATCTCAGTATGTTCTTGCAGATGCAGCAACAGAAACAGGGAAACAAGCGGCCAAGCAATTGAAATCAATAATTTAGGCTATGAAATTGTTATTCACTACCGACGTTGAGGGAATAACATGCGTCTAGTATCTTGGAATGTGAATGGTATTCGCGCAGCGATAAGAAAGGGTATTGATGATTATTTTACCTCCATTGATGCAGATGTTTGGATGCTTCAAGAAGTTAGAGCGCTGCCTGAACAATTACCCAAAAACTGGGATTGGCCAACAGGATATGATATCCATCTGCACCCCGCCGAAAAAAAAGGCTATTCTGGCGTTGCTACCCTGTCTCGCATTCCAATGAAAGTAATCGATACGGGCAAACCTTCAACGATTGATTCAAGTGACTCCGAGGGTAGAATTTTGCACACAAAACATGGCGAAATCACCTGCATTAACACCTATCTACCAAGTGGTTCAAGCGGTGCTGAGCGCCAACAATTCAAAGAGACCTGGATGGATGAATGGCGAGATTTTCTACGACCTCATCTTGAATCTGACAAACCGGTAATAGTCTGTGGAGATTTGAATGTCGCTCACACAGAAGATGATATTTGGAACCCAAAAGGCAATGCAAAAATGAGCGGCTTCTTGCCACAGGAACGGCAGTGGTTTTCCGATCTACTTGGCGATGGTTGGCATGATGTCTTTAGAGAGCAACACGGCTCGGGCGTCAAAACCTACAGCTGGTGGTCAAATCGCGGTCAAGCACGAGCCAAAGATAGAGGTTGGCGCATAGATTATTTCCTGCTGAATGAGGCTGCTAACAAATTGGTCAAAGAAATCCGCATTGAACGCCAAGGGGGTCTCGAGATTTCCGACCATGCACCAGTTATTTTGGATATTAATTACTGAAATTTTCTTCAATATCGGCCAGTGCAATCATTAGTTCATCAACTCTATCGCGCAGCGATTGAATAGAGTTGTCTTGCACAGTAATGACAAGATTTGTTCCAGACTCGGTCTCTACCAAGTTTGCAGAGCAACCAGGTCTTGATGCGGCTGCAAGCAGGATAGTACCTAATTTTGGCGAACCAGTCCACTCGATAGTCGCTTGATAGGACTCGACCATGAGCAGTCGAAGGGGTGGGCTGATATGAGGATGACTCCTCGGCTAAACATGGCGAAGCAAGAGCCAAATTACGAGGTTCTTGCTGGTGCCGGGGGTGTCGCACTTGGTGAAGCAAGGACTAACCATGAAGGCCGAAAGGCGATTTTACTAGTTCGTGGAAATGAGGATACGAGCGAGTTTGAGAGCCTTGTTGATACTATGGGTATTTCAATCGTAGAAGCAATTCATCAGGCTGGCGAACCAGATCCAAAAGGTTACTTTGGTAAAGGTAGACTTCAAGATATTTCAGATGAGTTACGCCTAAGAGTTGATAGGCATCCATGGCAGGGTGTGGATTTGGTGTTGATTCACACAAATGCAACGCCTCGTCAATTGGTATCTGTTAGTGATGCAACATCGGTAGAAGTGTGGGATAGAGTTCGTCTTCTATTATCGCTTTTTACCGCTCACGCAAACTCTCTAGAGGCAAGAACTCAGGTCAGAATTGCCCGTCTTCAATCAGACAGAACCGTTCTTAGAGAGTTGGCAAATCAAACTACAACCGGCGAGAGGGCCGGATATGGTGGCGGTGGTGTGACAGCACTACAGGCTGTAATAGCAAATGTAAATCGTGAATTAACCTCCCTAAGAAGACGACAACTAAAGCATTCTAAGGCTCAAGCCGAACGTCGCCGACAGCGTACGAGAAGTGGCGCGGTAACAATTGGTATCGCCGGCTATACCAATGCTGGTAAATCCAGTTTTTTTCTCAAAATGTCGGGCAAAGAAGTTTTGGTTGAGGACAAGTTGTTTTCCACATTAGAAACCACGGTTGGCCGGCTTGCAACTAGTCCAAGAGTATTGCTTGCCGATACAATCGGTTTCGTGGACAATTTACCCAATGCCACTCTTGATGCATTTAGGGCGACACTTTCTGAAGCGCTTGAATGTGACATGCTGATGGTACTTGTTGATGCAGGAGACCCTTTCGACGAATTTGAAAGGAAGATTGCTGCCACACAGCGCGAAATTAATTATCGCTACTTCGGTGAGAATACATTGGATGATTTTAATGAGCGCAAATTAATGTGTGTGTTGACTAAAATCGAGACAATAAGTTCGGCGGAGTTGGCTGAAAAACAAGCCATAGTTCAAAATCATGGTTATCCAAACCCCTTGTCAATATCAGTTCATCAAAACCTTGGTCTGGCTGAGTTACAAGAGGCGATGCTTGAGGAGTTATTTGGTCAACCGGTAGTGATTGAACTGTCTTCCAGCCCAACCGGAAGGAGTGTAGAGGGATACTTATCCGATGTTTATGATGCTGGTATGATAATTGATAAGCAACGCCGGGAAAACGGCGATTTACTGGTAAAAGTATGGATAAGCCAACCATCACTTGCGAGGCTTGTCAGTAACTCAGAAGGCCGCATTGAAGTCAAGTAGGAAGAGGTTCTAGCAACTTCATGGGCGAGGAAGGAGACTCTAGCGATTATATCGATGAGTTGACAGGTCTCTCTGAACCATCCAGTCAACTAATGTTCAGCACTTCTGACTCGAAGCTAACTATCGAGATCAATGAACTTTCACGAGTAGGCAATTCCATTGCGGTTCTTATTCTGGTAACCTGCTTACTTGGGGTCATTAATGGCCTAGATTTTACCCAGTCCGAATCAGGTTTAGTCAGGCCCGATGAATTTGTATTCCGCTTTGCAGAGAATGCTCCGGATAAATCAGCGATATTCAATGGGCATGTGTACGACGACCAAGGTGAACCAATTGAAAATGCAACAGTGTATATTTCATGGTATCAAGGCGATTACTGGGTCACAAGTTCAAATCAAACCGATAAAGATGGATTTTTTCAGATGGAAAAATTAGACCCGGGGATTACCCGAGTCGATATTATTGTGGATAGAGATAATTTCAAAGACAGATTCTCGAATCGTGTATTACTTTCGCCGCCAGCTTTGTTTGAGCCATATGGGTTTACCACGATTGATTTTGATATGCCTTCACAACAAGAGTTCGCCAAACAAGACTGTGCTGATGATTCGCCAGATTGTAGTATAAGAGAAATAGATAACTCACCAAAGCAAATGAAACATCCACTAATGGATTCGGGGGCGACGCTGATTTATTCTGCCGTTGGGATTGGCTTTATTGGGCTAGGGTTGATTGCTGCTGGATTCACTGTATGGGCCATGAAATCCGGCTCTGTGTATCTATTAAGGACTGCTTCAGTTCTATCGTTTTTCACTATGGGGCACTATTATTCTGCTTGTATGTTCAGTCTTGTCGCATTCATTTTGACATTCACTATCAGTAAGCCAAAACGGGTAATTAATTGAGAAATTTTTGAGCAATTATCCACTTGTATTATCATACTGGACCATCTAAGACCGACCATGAACATGGATGGCGCATGTTGGATGAGACGTTCTCTTGAAGAACCAGTTTCAGCGCTATTATTTGATTCATACAACAATTTGATTGCCGGTGGATGGAATGGTTGCTTAACTAAATGGTCGGCTGATGGTGATGAAATTTGGGGCGCTCGTTTACCGGACAGAGTTAGCAGTATCGCTGTAACTGAGAAATATGTTTTTGCAACCTCAGGCCTACATTTAGTAGCGGTAGATAATGAAACTGGAAGCGTAATTTGGCAGCATGCACTCGAGGGTAGTGCCGACCAAGTGGTAATACACAATGAGAGAATCATCACCACCTCTTCGGTCTACGATATTGAGCATAACGATTTCATCGATTCAGCAATTTGGTGTTATGATGATGCCGGAAAGAAGCATTGGGAAACTCATCTTGACGAGAGGCCATGGGTTATTCTCGACACTAAAGACAAACTGTTTGTCGGGCTTGGAAGACCAAAAATGGGAGCAGCAGTAGTCAATGATGACGGCAGTTTAGAATATTTAACACTCGAATCGGACTCACCAGTTACCGCTGGAACCGATTCATCATCAGGAGTTGTTTTCGGCCATTCCAACGGTGATTTAACCAAACCATCAGAACCTGTTAGAAGTGGTAACGGTCAATCGATAAGCGCTATTTGCTCAAGTAAAGAAGGTGCATTAGTCGTTTGTGATGAGTCACAAGTGACAAAACTCAATTCGTCAAATCAAATTGAATGGGTAATCGATGTTATCGGATTATCCGCTGTTGCTAACGGTTTTCCGATTGAGGGAAATCAAAGTGTTTGGCTTGGCATTCAGGACGGCATAAACGGCATCTTACACGTAATTTCTCAAGCCGATGGCGCTATTATTTCGACAATGCACTGCGGCAAAATAAATTGCATAACCGGGAACGCTAATCGGGTTGCTTTGGGTGATGAAAAAGGCGATATTTTCGTTTGGGAAGACGCGATGCTTAATCGACGGTTTGGCGATGATGCAAACGTCGAAGATGACGGTCACAGACAATCCATGCGAGACAAACTCAAGGCTTTGAGGAAACGTTAGTAGCGACCTGATTATCTAATCCTACAAGACGCAAAACATTCAACATCCAGTCTAATTTTTCCAACTTTTTAACCGGGTCGGTTTGTCCTGACCATTTCCCAATTTTTATCGTTGAAAATCCTATCAAAGTTATTTTATCTATATCTACTCCCAACGCAATCGCTAGACATACAGCTCGATCACCATCTGTGAAACCGCCGAAATTGTGCATTCCTGGAAATAACTCTGTTACTTGATGAGTGAGAATTAGGCGTGGTGGAAGCGGGTAATTACTCCATTCTTGCAAACTACTCTTCCATCGTTTCTGGTTATCCCCATGTGCGTGGGCAACAAATAGCATGTTGTTTTGGGCGACGTTGTCCAAATGTGGGTTGCCATCAAAATCTGTCACAACGCATGCAACATTTCCCATTCCGACAACTCCACCAACAGAGCCATCGGCCGCAATTATCACGCTATTTTCAAAATCGAAATCCAGAAAATCGTCATCGCTGACCGACGCACCAACGATTACTACTCGTTGAGCATCACGCAGTTTCACAGTCAAGGTTTCAAGTTGCAAATCTCTGTTTTTTGGTGACCAGTTGCCGACTCCAAATGGGTTTTCAGAAGTGAAAAATTTAGACATTGCTGCTGCACTATTGACATCATCCTGGTATTCCCAACCAAAATACTCTCGTACCTCAGTTTGGATATTCACCAATTCGACAAGCAAGTCATCGGCCACAGCACGGCCACCACAATCAGCCAAATGAAACAATATCATCGCGAGATTGATATGATTGTTAGATTGTCCCAACCTCATGCCGACTCCAAAAGTCGCTCCTCCGATAGACAACGAGGTGACTTTAGCAAGATACCCATTCCTGCCTCAGGCAACCGAATGGATACAAGGGTTAGCGGTTGAGAATGACATCGATTTAGATGAATTATTAGATGGGGAGTGGATGGAAAAAGCTCGTTCAAGAGCGCGGATTCGCTTGATAGATTCTATTGAATCAAAGGATGGCGTTGCTGTAGTCGGTGGTGACATATTTACCGAAGAAGGTCGTATTATCGAAGCATTTTCATTCTACTATGCGAGACTGGTAGTATTCGCCTCAGAGGATGAACGACTAATTTCTCGATGGGCTCAAGCAGAGGCTACCCGAGCCGAACAAGTTTTGACTAGGGATACTGAAAATCTTGAAATTATTGCTAAGACATTCATTGCTGATATTGAAAAAGACTCTGACCTCACTCAGCAAAATTTTGCAGTCAATCCGTCCAGTGCGCGAAAGTTGAGACAGAGCCAGGACGGCAATTTGTGGAAGATTGGACTATCTGATTTTATTGAAATTTGTCCGAAGATAACTGGTTCGAGATGGCGCTTAGCCAATACTCAGATTAGTAGAGGAAAAATCACTCTATACAATGAGCAACAATACTCTTCTTCCGCCAAGTTGGCTAGATTACTTAGAGAACGTATTAAGCATCACATAGAGCAAGAAGCCCTTCAGAAAATGAAAAATATCGACATGGAATTAGCATTGAGACTTGCAGAACCAGTTGGTATGGTTAGGAATCTTATGGCTAGCAAGGCTAGTGAAGCAATAACGTTGGTTGGTGCAGAGGAATCTGATTGGCCGCCATGTATGAGAAAGATCATTGCTGATTTAGCCAATGGGGTAAACGTGAATCATTTTGGTCGACTTTTCCTTGCGTCGATATCAGCAACTTTGGCTCTCCCAGAGGAATCTTGTATCGGCTTTTTTAGAGGTGCTCCAGATTTCAATGAATCTACTACTACCTATCAAGTCAATCACGTGTATAACGGAGCATACACTCCCGCTTCGTGTGGCAAACTCAAGGTAAACCACAATTGTCCCGTGCTGCCGGGCGATGACCGGTTATGTGATATCTCATGGATGGACCATCCGTTGAAGTACATTAGAGCAACTCAACGTTGGAAAGCAAGAAACCAGCAGGCAGAAACCATTTCTCGGCAGGATGATGTGCCGTTGGATGAAGAAAAAACGCCGGAATCCGCTTCGCCAGAATCTTCCGGAAAATCATCGGATGATTGAGCGAATCGCGCGAAGGATTTGAATTGTAGAACATATTAGCATCTACAACCAACGGTGAGTATCATGACCAGAACCTTAGTTTTGACCGTCGACCGAGACAACGATCTCGGAATCAAAACGGCAATCAGAGGTCCTGTTGTTGGTCGCCGGCAGGTGTTAACCGCAGCGCTAAAACTTGGCATTGCTGACCCAGAGGAAAGTGACACCAATGCCATCCTGGGTGCATTATCGCAGCACGATAACCTATCCGAATCATTAGGAGACGACGATGAGGTTGAAATTGCGATTCTGACCGGTGATGAGAAAGTCGGAATCCGTTCTGACCGTGCAATATCGGCACAACTGGAAGAAATAGTCACTACATTCCAACCCGATAAGGCAATCTTGGTCACTGATGGTGCTGAGGACGAATCGGTCTTGCCGATAATCCAATCTCAGGTGAGAATCGACCACGTAGAGAAGATAATAGTCAAGCAATCAAAAGGTATCGAAGGGACTTATTATTACATTGTTAAAGCACTTGAAGATCCAAAATGGCGAGCCAAAATCATGATTCCTTTTGGTTTAGTTTTGGCAATATTAGGACTTGGAATAATGCTTCCTGCAGAGATAGGTGGTATTGTTATCGGAGCTCTACCATTGGTAACCGGGCTGTATATCTTCAGCAAGGGAGCAGGAATTGAGACTACGGTAAACCGAGTAATTCAAGAGATGAGAGATAACGCAGACGCTGCCATGTTTTCATCGCTCCTGTGGACTGCAACGGTCTTTAGTGCCATCTTTGCTGTCGCTGAAGGATATCAAGAGTACACCCTTTTGGTTGCTGACAGTAGTACATCAGTCCTGTGGTTAGAAGTAACCCATGCTGCTTTGGCATGGATTGTCATTGCCTTCCTCACCTCGACGGCTGGATTCATGTTCTTACGACTGAGGAGAGGTTCTTTCTCTGGCCGTTTGATAGTTCTCAGCATCTTTGGCATGGTTGTATATTCATTTGTTGATTCTGCCCTGCAGATTTCAACTAACGTGCTCAATGGCCAGTCATACGAGTTTAGCGTAAACCAAATTCTTGATGATCTGTTCTACCCAATAATTTGGGTAGTAGTTCTTTGGATGGCAACTACCATCAAGAATTCACTCCAAGCCAAGCAAGCCCAATCAGAAAGGTACTGGGGAATATAATCACAGGATGAATCTCGGCAGATGTTTGGCCATAGTCTTATGGCCAACGACCCCAACTAAAACCCCGTCTTGGTTGACCACAGCGATTTGATTCAAGTCATGAGTGAGCATTAATGCTCCTGCTTTTAGCAGCGGAGTATTAGTTCTAACCGTGAGTGGCGGGAGGTTAATCAGCTGCTTTGCTGGTACACTCAGCATCCATGCTACAGAGCGCTCAACATTCTTTTTAGCGACTATTTTCAACATATCAACCGCATGAATTCTCCCCATTGGAACGCCTTCCTTGTTTACCACGAAAACGTGGTCCCAATCGTTTTGCGTTAAGTCGTCTAAGACGTCAGCCATAGTGTCTGAGCCAAAAACCCAATTCGCATCGATCATGGTTTCTCGGCAAGTAATACTTCGAACGAACTTCGATCGTTCTTGGGGAGACATTTTATCAACTTTATTTCGTGAAGATTTTTTCATCTTAGATCTACTCATCCCTTGGTCCCTCAGCCCATCGCCAAAGCCAGTTATTTTTGAAGTCTTCCAATGTATATATCATACTTTAGCCGACTTTTTATTGCAATCTGTTATTACTCAAACTATCTAAACTATCTAAAGGGGCTTTGTTATCCTAGCAAATATGACAATAATCTCGCCTGAGGAATTTACCTTACTGATGTCTTTGTCGGGTTATGAACAAAATCTCAAGGCGACTAATATAGGCAAAAAATACGGGATGAGCGCAGGGCAAATCATCGCCATGTTGCCCAACCAACCAGCATCATCCGGCACCAACATAACTAATGTCAGTATGCCAATTCAACCTGGGCGCCGCTTCGAATATGATCCAAGTCCAGAAGCTAAGGATCGCCGAGTTAATGTGACACAGGCCGTAAACTGTCCCAGTTGTGGTGCAGCACTTGGTATACCGGCAATTCGACCGATTAAGGTAACCTGCCCACAATGTGCCGAGGAACATATCTTCCATCAATAAGCGGCGCTTTCAATAATGCAAGCCGATAGGGTTTGACATGGAGAAGATGAACCCCGCGTTATGGCAATATGCACCAAATAATTCACCGCTCCCGTTACCAAACACGCCTTTCCTGTGTGGTAAAACATCGTTACTGCCACTGGAATATAAGTCAACAACTACCGAAACAATATCACTCGAGCAACTGATTGAATCAGTAAGCCACGCTGGCATTGAAGATACCACCTTAGAAGATTATCTTGCGACAAATAATGCGCCCTTAATGGGAGAAAGGAAGCCTATTTTATTACTCGGTGAATTAGCAAACCCCTTCCAATTGTCGCGATTAAATTTGGGATTTATACCTGTCATCAATGTAAGAATTAGCGGGCTTTGTCGTACCTATGCGGACGGTTTGGATTCACGCATGATAAGGCCTGGAGTACATCATATCACTTTAGCAAGAACCAATGGTTGGTGGGAGACAACCCATCTTGGATTTGCTACACTGGCACAAATGAAACAAATGGTCGAATGGCTCAACAGTGGTCGACGCGGAGAGTGGCGCCCAGTAAAACCCAATGAGGGCATGATTAGGGTCGAGAATGAGTTCCAACTGAGGCACCCCACAGCAGAATCGATGGCTTGGGATGGCAAAACTGAAACCTGTACCGATGAGGAACCAGAACCAAATGGGCCCGCTTTTGATCTTACACAGGTCATGGTACCAATTCACATGAAGTACGGTTGCTACGATAGTCGAGGCAAAATAATTCGCTGTATTCACGTGGGTCAACGAGAATTTCATACCAATTTATTCAGGCGGGGCTCGTCCATGCGTTGGCAAGATATTTTGGAAATAGTCTAGGGCTCCCATGGACCTCCCAATCTAGCGGTTATATACTGCTAAATGCAATGTATTAATGATACAAATGAAAGGCAAAGGTTCACAAAAACAAGCCAGACTTGAACGTCTAAAAGAGGAGATTGTTGAATACGTCACCGATGTTCCTGACTGCTCTGCCGCAGATATTGTTCATTATCTGTCTAACGAGCGTAGAATGCGTAATCATGGTTTAACCACAAGGAAAGTGGGACTGTTTATACCTCGTTATTTATCGGATCTTATCGGATTTAAACTCGACAATACCACAGGAAAACGACTCTACAGACTCGCCGCATGAACGGCACATTCATTTTGATTAACCCACTGGGGTAAATATGGAATGGCCATCTGAGACTTACGCAAAGTCACTGTTTCCAAGTTTGCCATCAACCAGTGATGGGCTTAAACCGGTTCTACCAAATGATAAACCGGTATGGGAAATATTTGCTGGTGGTTCAGATGCATCACTAAAACATCAAATCAAGTCAATCGACTCAAGTTTACTGACACTTATCGACCGAAACACACTTTCACCAACTATAACCTTCGATGAATCTAACGGAGCAGTTTTGATTGAAGAAGGAGCAAAAATTGGGCCGTCAACGCATTTTGTCGGACCTTGCTTCGTTGGTAACGCGGCAATAATTCGCCATGGAGCATATATCCGAGAGAACGCTTGGATTTGTTCAACAGCCATCGTTGGCCATTGTTCGGAAGTGAAGCATTCAGTGTTATTACCGGGCGCTAAGGCGCCACACTTCAACTATGTTGGAGACTCCATACTTGGACGGGGGGTAAATTTGGGCGCTGGAGTAAAATTGAGTAATCTAAGAAACGATGGTACTGAAGTAATTCTTAGAGTTGGAGAGTCAAGAGTGCCCAGCGGCTTACGCAAATTTGGTGCCATACTTGGTGAAAACTGCCAATTGGGCTGTAATGCCGTAACTAATCCAGGGACCGTATTGGGCCCAGATAGTATCGTATGGCCAAATGTGACAGTTACCGGAGTTCATGCTAAATCGTCGATGCATAGGTGATTCGATGGCATTGAATTTATTCGGTACTGACGGGATTCGCGGCAAGGTCAATCTTAAGATTAAATCTGAGAAAACCGCGATAACTAAATTGCTGGATGAACGGGAATTTTCTCCACCGATTCTTAGGCTGATTGGTGAATCCCTCGGGCGCACAACAGAAGATGATTCAAACGGTAAACAGAGAGTAGTAATCGGTTGGGATGACCGACCCGCTAATGAAGAACTAGCTGCGCATCTAACTGTCGGTTTGAATCTCGCTGAATTTGAAGTAATCCACATCGGCATGTGTGCAACCCCATTGCTACACTATGCAACACTACATTTCGAAGCCACCTATGGTTGTATGATTACAGCCAGCCACAATCCTGTCGAAGATTCTGGGATTAAGATATTCACAGAATTTGGCTATAAGACCACGCCAGAATTCGAATCAGAGTTGTCGCGGAATGCAATTTCACTTTCCCAAGAAGAGCGAGAAATAGATCGCATTGACTGGGTAAAACTTGAACTTCCAGCGGAACGGTTTGAAGCAGCAGATTGGTGTTTAGAACATCATCCAGCGTGGCTGAGTCGTCGGCGCCAAGAATTAGAGAAGTTGACTAATACAGTGTTTTCGTCTGGTTCAAACATTGCCCAACCATTGTTAATCGACTCATCAAGAGGAACCGGTCAATTTTGGCTGGCAGATTGGTTGACTCAAAATGGGATGCCTGCGGTTGAGGTTAGTCAATCAGCGAGCGCCTTGAATGATAATTGTGGTGCTGGAGATTTTTCACCTACTGAGCAGTGGACTTTTGCAGAGGCCAAAGCTTCTAACCACATCTTGATTAGGCAATTAACGCAAACAACACCCGGCGTTATTGTGGCTGCGGCCTTGGATGGGGATGGTGACAGATGTTTACTAATTGAGGCAACTGCAACGGGTTTTAGCGTAATTGATGGTGATAAAATCGCTGATACATTTGTTAATTGTGTAACAAATGCAGGCCATGAATGGCATTTAGCAGCAAGTATAGAATCGGATTTATCGCTAACTTCGAATCTGGGAAGATTTCCCAAACCAGTTAGCGTCAGCGAGACTGCTGTAGGAGACCGTTGGCTCTCAGTCAAACTGTCTGAGCAAGAGAATCATCAGTTTAAATCTGGTAAATCCCAACCAGAGGTTATCGGAGTTGAAGACTCTGGTCACGTGGTACTTGCCTCTCCGCACCCGAAATTGTCCGAAAAATGGTCGCTTGTTGGTGATGGCGCAATGACTCTGATAGCATATTTACTCGCATTTTCAAATCATGAATCATCAACAGCCATGAGGCGCGGTTGGAAACTTCGTCAATCGGTCAAGCATGTGGAGCGAAGTAAGTGGGACGGGAACAACCAACTATCGGACATGGTTGAGGATACTCTGCGAACCAATCTTCTGCACCATGCTGAGGTAACTAAATGGAAGCGCCAAACGGTTGCTGGAGAGAAGAATTTGATGCTAATCAGTTGTTTGTTTAACGGAGCAAAGTTGTCTATTGGAATAAGGAACAGCGGAACTCAAGCGAAGATATCAGTGTCCGCTAGATTGGAGCATGGCGGCAGAAATGATGGCATTGAGCAAGTAATGGATTTGGTTTGTAATATGTTAGCCAAGCATATGACTAACCATTGATTATTTCTTTTTCATAGGTCTGATTCAAGTATGTCACGATACCAAGCAGTATCGAAGATGCAATTAGTACAGACAACATTGCTTCTATTCCCGCACCTGTGCTAAACATAATCATTGCTACAATCCATGCTAATACCATGTCTAATGCACCAAATACTCGCCAGGATTTTCGCATTACTAAGATGCCACTGACCCATGAGGTGGCCGAACATATGATGAGCAGGATCGCTACTACAGCTAATCCATCCCAACCAAATCCAGCTGGTACCAGTAGCAAATGTACCGACCATAATCCAGCAGCCAGCCAGATGCCAGAATCAGTAGCAATTGACCAAATCACGAAACAAATAGAAATTCCGCCGGTTACTGTGGCAATTGCGTGAATATCAATAGGAGCTAATCCGATTGGCTCTAACGCCCAATACATTAGTCCTGATAGTGCAATGGGAACTAAAAGCCAAGAGACCATCACCGGAGCAGGTTGAATCCAATTCCAGCCTCGTCTAATAACGAAAGCTATGGCTAATAATCCAGCAAAGCCAACTGAAATGATGCCAGCAAAGATTACCCATGCTGCACGCCCGACAGCGCCTCTGTGGTCTTCCAATCCACGCACTATCCGTTGTTTCTCAACCCAATCGTAGGCAAGTACGCACGAGACAAGCACGACTTCAACAAATAATATCGGTAAAGTCCAATCAATCAAACCACCATCAAACGGGTCTACTCTGTACATGATTGGCACTTCCCCGCCAATAACCAAAGCAAAAATTCGGTCAACTACCAATAGATAGACAACACCCTCTACCGCATTTGGAATTCGAAGCCCGAGGTCGTTTCTGCCGATTAGACCGATGCTAGCAAGCACACATAGTCCAACTGTAATGACTGCGAGGTGCTTGGCATCATCAAGGCCCACCACCGAATCAGAAATTCTTCCAGCGAGATGGACCAATACTAAACCCGCCATTGATATCGCAATAGGCAGTTCTATTCCAGCGATATCGGGTAACCTTAGACCGATATCATTTGCTCTAATTCTTGCTAAGGCGATGAATAATATTGAGACAATTACTGTGAAGGCTAGCACTAGATAAGCCATCGAGGTTGTGAATGAGAGATATACAGCCGCAAGTATGGTAGTGATGAGGAAAGCAATTACTATCACAGGCCTATGATGAATATCTCCAAGTTCCAAATCATACTCTCCGGTAGTACCTGCTCGTTTGGCTCGCTTTCGTTGCTTTTCTACAAGATCCAACATTTCAACATCTATCATCTTGAGTTTGGCTTTGTTATCTTGAACCTCAAGCAGGGTTGAAGCATCTCCCTTCTCTACTGCTTGTGTTTCGACAAATTTTTGCAAACGCTGCTGTTTTTCTTCGATTCGCGACAATCTCTCATCGCGTTTCGCTAACGAACGCATCTCACTGCGGAACTCACCCTGTATAGCTAAGTAGGCTCCAGAGCCAATGAATGCCAGAATGGTAACAAGCAGAACGATGGCAGATTCTTTTATTTGAGCAGTAATTGCCATAATGGCAAGCAGTGCAACGGCTGAAATTGCCGGAGGGAGTAATTTATCAAGGGTTGCAGCCCGTTTGAGATAAAATACCAATCCAACCAGCGTAATTGATGTCAGAATATACAAATTTGTCTTTTCAGTCGGTAATATGGAACTACCATCAAGCAGCATCAAATTCAATGGTTCAAGAGCAATAATGAGGAAAAGCCCTGAAAGCAAACCCATCATTAGTGTCAGTAATTGTCCGGGTAGTACTTCGAATTTTTTCAAAGCTTCAGCGTCAAGGCCAGAACTTTTCATTTTGTCAGAAGCAAGTAGTAAAACGCCACTGGTAATTACTAAGGTGATGGCCCACAGTCCTTGCTGACCATAAGTCCAAGACAATGCGATTGCTGAAGCACCCCATATTGTCATCAAAGAGCGAGGTTTTCCTTTGTGTTTACCAAGTAGGACCATTACTGCATGACTTATCATCAATAGAGGTAACACCCCGAACAAGCCAATAGCAGGCAGGGAACCAGGTCTAGTTATTGACCACGTAACAAAGAGAGCAAGCAGGAAACTCAAATTCCATAATTGTAATACTTCAGAATCTCTCAACCTTGCTCCTAATTCAGACATACCGCTGAATCTCGATGCTAAATTGAACCCAGTATCGCCGTGTTTGATATTTACCCAAATTTGTTGAGACAGCAGAATCAACATCCAAATTGCTAGGTCATATTGTTCAATCAATATCGGAATGTAGTCTGCTGAGACCAAACGATTTTCAACATCTGTTGCGAAGAATAGTAGCCACAACCAAGGCCCAACTACAGCAGTGCCGGCAATCGATGGCGAATCACGATACATTGACAATTGGGCTAAACCTACCCAAACAATCCCTTGGCTTACTAGCAGGGTTCGAGCACCGCTTCCGGCATCATCAGCCGGGATAAGCAAGGTTAGCAATATAACAATCATTAGGCCACCCGCCCACAGAACGTGGTCGGAAACCGCCGTTTGGTTGCGTAGTAGAGCGCCAGCCGTTAGTGCTGCTGTAAGCGCAGCATAGATGCTGTATGGGCGCAAGCCATATGGCAAATCTAACTCAACTATACCGCTCTCTAATATCGCCAATCCGAACAATAGTAACGGCGCAGGAAGGACGATGAGCGGGAGTAACCTCGGCCATTCAACGCCTCTTACAACTAGATAAGATGCGCTAAATGCAGTCAACAACAATACTAACTGAGCCAATGCATAACCAGTCTCAAGGCGATTTGCTGCCACTGCTAACAGGGCACCAATCATACCTAGTCCAACAGAGACCGACCATAACCCAGGTTTACCAAGGCCTAAGGATTTGAAAGCGTCTGAAAACCAGTTGTTTTTGTCAACAAATCTCGCTGCCATTGTTGAATTAGTTGCTGTAACGCAAACCATCAACAAGAATAGCAACAATTCATCCTCGAACGGGAGAATCTTGAGTCCAAAAACGTCCCAGTTATCCGAAATAGCGTGTATTCCAACCCAGAGATAGGATACTGCGATACCCATGCTTGCAAGGTTTCCGGAGTTTCTAATGATGGCTAAACCATGAAGTAAAATAGTTCCAATACCAATCATTACCGCTACGCCAAATTCGCCATAAACCGCACCTGCCGCACTGCCAACAACAAGAAGAATAAGTGTCGCTTGTGCAGCAATTGCATCTTCGTCATGGCGTTGAGCAATGCCAATATTTAGAACAACGCCAAACAGCAATAATACGCCGAGCAAATTATCTTCATCGGCAAACGAAAAACCTTCTAGCCAGCCCCAATGCCACAAATCTAAGGCTAGGCCGTAAATCAATTTCATCGAAATAATTACCCACGTAACGCCCAGAATTCTCATATTTGGGTTTGGAATCCATTTTTCCCCAAGATATAGTCCAATTATTGCCATAGCACTAAGTCCAATTGCACCGAGTATTGGGTCAAGTACGGTACCAACTATGGTACCAATTAGCGACCAAGAGAATACCATGGCAACTAATAATCCAAAACCCAAACGCTTCTCACCGTGAACTGCTAGGTCTGAAACGCTGTCCATCTCTGGAGCCGTCTTTACTGTACCATCCTTTTGAACGGCGCCGGGCAGATCGAAATTTTCTCCACCTTTGGAAAATATTTCAGCAATTTCTCCCATGGCAATATCTTGCTCTTCTACTGTTGATGGCTCGATCTCTTCTGATTTATCTTGTTCACTGTCATCAGCAACCATGAATGAAGATATATCGAGCCCTCGGGCTCTTGAAAATGACTTCTTCCGAATTAGTTCGTCTCGAGAATTTTTTTTCTCAATGAGCTCATCTCGCCCATCTATATCCTCAGACATACAACCTCTCGTCAGCGTTCATCTATTCAATCCTCACCCTGCTTTTCTAATTCTTCGATGGTTTTTGCCTATTGAAAACTGCCTCCAAGTTACATGGTTAGGCAACACCATCAATCGAAAAAGACAAAGACGACCTCGACCACGATTCAGCATGGCCGAAGTCTTGGGCTCGCATCTTGGCGACCTGTCTGCGCACGGACTGAACTGTGCAGGTAACATCCACTGGAATCTACCGGTTGAAGAACTTGTAGAGATGGCAGTCTCTCGTCA
>DAHU01000043.1:2310-5261 GCA_002495945.1 Euryarchaeota archaeon UBA13 | reverse complement strand
GGACGTTCTCCAAATGACAAATTCATTGTTGACGAACCAACAACAAATAGCGATGTTAATTGGGGTGATGTAAACATCTCCACCGATATTGAGACGTTCACAAGAATGCGAGCAAAAGTCATAGATTATTTATCAGCCCGTGAAGATTTATTCGTACAAGATTTGTATTGTGGAGCAGATATGTCCGAGGCATTGCCGATAAGAGTAATCAACCAAAACGCATGGCACAATGCTTTTGCAAGAAACATGTTCATCAGGCCATCAAAAGAACTACTTTCATCCCACGCGCCCGAATTTACGGTATTCCATGCTCCACATTTTGAAGCCAGTAAAGAAGACGGTCTCAACTCCCAATGTTTTGTAATTGTTAACTATCAAGCCGGGGAAGTTTTGATCGGCGGTACAAGGTATGCCGGAGAGATAAAGAAATCTATTTTCTCGGTCATGAACTTAATCTTGCCCAAGAAGGGAATCCTTCCAATGCACTGCTCTGCCAATACTAACGGCGAAAATACCGCTATTTTCTTCGGACTTTCCGGTACTGGAAAAACCACACTCTCAGCGGACCCAAAGCGAGCACTAATTGGTGATGATGAACACGGATGGGGTTCAAACGGAGTGTTCAACTTCGAAGGCGGATGTTATGCCAAATTAATCGATTTATCGGAGGAAGATGAACCTGAAATTTTTGGCACAACCCGCAAATTCGGTTCTATATTAGAAAACATAGTGATGGATGAAAACGGGGTTCCGGACTTTACCGATGTTTCAAAAACCCAAAACACAAGAGGCTCATATCCAATAGAGTTCATCGATAATAGGACCAGTGATTCCACTGGAGGCCATCCACAAAATGTCATCTTTTTGACCTGCGATGCATTCGGCGTCCTGCCACCAATTTCAAGACTAACTCCTGAGCAGGCAGCTTACCATTTTATTTCGGGATATACTGCGAAAGTAGCCGGAACAGAAGTCGGAGTAAAAGAACCTCAAGCGACTTTTTCTGCCTGTTTTGGCGAACCATTCATGCCGATGCACCCGGGAGTTTATGCAGACTTATTATCAAAGAAAATGGAGGAGCATAATGCAACAGCGTGGCTGATTAACACTGGATGGTCTGGAGGGCCTTACGGAGTTGGTAACCGGATGAAAATAAAGTATACTCGCGCGATGCTGAATGCCGCACTTGATGGCGAGCTGGACGATGTCTCCTATGTTGTCGATGAGCGATTTGGATTCGCTGTGCCAACTACATGCCCTAATGTCCCAAGCGAGGTATTACAACCAATCCAAACTTGGAGCGATTCAGATTCTTATAATAATACAGCAGACAACCTTGCCGAGATGTTTGTGGCTAATTTCAAGCGTTACGAAGACGGTGTATCAGAAGCCGTTAATGCCTCATCACCCAAATCATTGGCAAAATGACTTGAATCCCGTAGTTTGATAACTTAGCGGCGCGCACACTACATTGTGAGCGACATGCGTAGTGTACGATTTATTGTTGGACTTATGTTTTTGATTACCGCGTTATCTCCAATGGCCAGTATTCATTCGGCGATTGACAATTCCGGAGATGAAACCAAAACCAATCAATTTGGCGAGCCAATTTTAGACGATTTGAGAAAGCAGATAAAAAATGCAGTAGGCCAACCATGCCCGGCAATTCAAAATGACGGGGGCTCTCCAGGTGATGCAGGTAACGCAACTACGAATACTGCTAAAGACCTAGGAGCGAATCCAACCATTTCGTTCACTGGCTGTGCTGATACTGCAGATGTCGAGGACTGGTATGAATTTACCATGGATCAAGATTACAATGTTGAAGCGACCATGACTAACTATGCTAACGATTACGATTTGTATCTCGTTTTCGAAGATAACGGTTCATATTACATAGCCGATAGTTCAGAATTTAGCGACCCTTCAGAATCTGTTTCTAGTATTGGCTCAACGATTGAATCGACGCCTAATACCTATTGGATTGTAGTCTTACCATATAATCAAGGAGGAGGTTCTTCAATTGGGGATTATGATTTGGATATTTGGACAAATTACACCGAATCTTGCATCGATTGGTTCAACCCTCAAAATGATGCTAATACTGGCCAAGACGCACCGCAAAATTGGACAGACTCTCCAACTAACTTGGGCAATAATATCACCGCCACATATACAGGTTGTTTAGATGGTAATGATGGCGGCGACGTTTTCGCTTTTGATGTGCCATTGAATCATACAATCACCGTTACTTTGGCAATGGATAATGGAGTAGACTTTGACTTACTCCTCCACCAAACAAACGGCTCAACAATCGATACATCCGGAGCATTTGGTGATACTGATGAGTTTGTCACTTCCGAGGGAACAAGTTTTGAAAATCAACAAGGAACATATTATGTTAACGTCTCACATTATGCTGGCAGTGGCAACTATACTTTGGATGTCTATACCAATTATAGTGTTCCAATCCCCAACCTCGCAATCGAGAATGTTACTTTCAACACTGCAGCAAATCCAGGTGACGTAGTGCCATTCGATGTCACCGTGGTAAATGATGGAACTTTAGATTTAACCGACGCATTCATGGCCGAAATAATCCTTAGCGTTGATTTAACGAATACTTGGGTAGATCACAACTTAGGCAACGTGACATGGTCTTCTGGTCTACCGATCAATGCAACCCAAATCTTGACTGTCAATGGCGCGATTCCGAGCAACATTGTGCAAGGTGAATACAGGGTATTCGCGGTTCTAGACAGTGATGAAATGATATCCGAAAAGAGCGAGAGTGACAACACAGTTCGCGCAGCAGATACTTTAGCAGTGGGTAATGGAGTGAATGCTTGTGCAACTCCGCAAGACGATGCTGCACTGGGCGGCGATGCAGGTGACGTCGTTGCTACAGCATTTGATTTAGGCTTAGATGTTGAAGCGGAAATTAGGGGTTG
>DAHU01000043.1:0-1962 GCA_002495945.1 Euryarchaeota archaeon UBA13 | reverse complement strand
GGTTAGCATAACAGCAAACCAACCACTCGAAGTGACTTTGGTTACGGCACCGATATCCGGTGCCGATTTTGATTTGGAACTCATGTTACCCAATGGCAGTGTAATCGATCAAAGCCTTTCCACCGGAGACGATTTTGTTACCTTAGAGGACACAGACTTTGAATTTACAGCAGGCGATTATTACATCAATGTAACTTACTATTCCGGATTTGGCACCAGTAACCCCGGTGGAACCTACCGCTTACTCATTGGTGAACCTGATCAGTCAACTTATGTGCCACCATTTTCCTGTGGTACTCAGAATGATTTGGGACTCGGTCAAGATGCAACAGCCTCGGGAATACCTCTGGGAACGAACAACCCAATCAGTGGCACCGGTTGTTTGAGTAATTCAGACACAGAAGATGTTTTCAGTTTCGAGATAGATGATTACAAGAATGTGGAAATAAACTTCAATACTACGACAGATCTGCCATTTACAGCAACACTGACAAATGTAGCTGGCGACTTGATTGCCTCAGTTGACAATACCAGTTATGGACAATTATTTGCTTCTCTTGGCAATGAAACATTTGAGGGACAAAGCAATACCTACACGCTTACAATTGACTCTAATGGAGGGCAAGGCAACTACGATGCCGAGATTATAATTGCTGATGCAGCACTACCTGATTTAGTTCCTGAGTCACTAGTATGTCCAACCGTCGAAGCATTTACTGATGAGGAAATAACAACCCAATGGGCGATAAACAATGCCAGAGGACCTGGATACGGCGCTACATTGGTGGTACTAATTGAATTAATCAACTCGGATAACGAGACTGTTAACACAATTTACTCCTCCGAAGCGGCTGCTGAGAATCCTGCAGTTACCAATGCAATGTCATACAATCAATCCAATGTGCAAGATAGCTTCGCCTTCTTCACTATTCCAACCGCCACCCCGTCGGGAGATTATCGATGCAAACTAATTATCGATTCAAATGACGATGTGCCGGAAACAGATGAATCAAACAACATCCACTTTTCTGAGCCGTTTTTCATTCAAAACGAGGAAGAATTGTGGGCCAACGATGTTGACAGAGACGGGTTTAACTCGACCGATGCGGGCGACGGGATAGTCGATGATTGCCCTAATAATCCAGGAACTTCAACAATTGACAGATACGGATGTCCCGACTTAGATAGTGATGGAGTTTCCAACGACAACGACATTCTACCAAATGACCCAACTCAATATTATGATTCAGACGGCGACGGCTTTGGCGACAATCCAATCGGAACCAATGGTGACCAATGTCCAGACGTAGCTGGGGTTTTCAGCGGAGATAACGGTGTAGGTTGTCCGATACTTGACCTCGACTTTGATGGCGTGTTAAATGAAAACGATTTGTGCCCAGAGACTCCTATTGGCGTGATTGTTGATTCAGAAGGCTGTGAGATAGTTGAAGAGCCCCAAAACAACGATACGGATGACACAAATAACAACGATACTGTAGGGCCAGTAGATCCTGTAGACCCAGTAGACCCCGACGATAATACCGGTTCAACAGACGACACAACCGATGCTAGCGATGAGGCAGAATCAGAGGCTGGAATATTCGGCATGTCATACACTCTAGTTGGAATTATTGGTGCAGTAATTGTTTTACTAATCATTAGTCTATTGTTGGTGAAAGGTAGAGGCTCAAAGAAGGATGCTTTCGCAATGCAAGAAAAGGCATACGCTGAGGCTGGTTACGCGGCTGTCGCCGGCATCGGTGCGGTAGACGCTTCGATAACCCCAGAGCAACTTGCGTATGAACAGCAGTTGATTGCTGCAGGTTATCCAGCAGACTATGCTCGCGCATATGCTGACCAACACTTCAGGCCGTGGCTAAAGCAATAATCCAAAGGCAATACTCATGACCTGCCGATATGTGGCAAGGTTATGCAGGTAATGATGAAGACAAGTGCAGGAGA
>DAHU01000016.1:8685-12386 GCA_002495945.1 Euryarchaeota archaeon UBA13 | reverse complement strand
GGTACCGTAGTTATATTTTTTATGTGGTATTTTAACCCCCAATCATGGAGAAGCGTCGCAGAGACCTTTCTGTAACAATTTATCGCGTTTTATTATACCTGTCTAGAATGCGGGAAAGAGAATCTGAAACACGTAGATTGATGCGAATTGAGAGAGCCGTAGGAATTGAACGAAAGGAACTGAAATTACATCTAACTAGATTGGTTGAATCCGGACATGTGATTGCAAATATGATAGACGAACGAGGAAGGGGAGGACACCCAGTAATTTCCTATGACGTCACAGAAAATGGGCGAACCTTACGATCAGATGTTGCTAGATGGATAGATTGGGGTGTTAGACTAGGTTACTATCCAGAGGATTTCTTTTATTTACCATCTGACAATTAATTGCGGGTAATTTATACCGGTATAATTAACCTCATTTGTTTATGTATGGCTGTACTATCGTTGAATCATGTCCGGCAAAAAAGCGGTTGACAAGGTGTCAAAAGGATTGACATCTCTGATTGATGAATTTTCATCAGCAGTAAAAGAGATAGTTAATGCTGGTGAGACCACAGTTGTTGAGTTAGCAGTTGGCTCTAGTAGAGTTATCAAAGCTGCGATTAATGCAACTGGAGAGGTCACTAAGATCACCGTTGAAACTGCAAGCAACGTCGTGGGAGCGGTATCTGATGGTGTCGTCAAGGCTGTTAATCCCAAAGCAAGGATAAAAAATAACGAAGAAGAGTGATGTAATGATAAATTTTGTGACAAAAAGAATTGATGTCTCCAAACTCCCATACAATTCCTGGGATAGGAATTCAAGGGCCAGAAGAGAAATATTCCATTCCTTTCTTTCAAATAATCCATCGTTTGCTTTACTAAATGCCTGGAGTGAGTTGGAAAATGATGTTAGATTCTACAAGGTTATGAAAAAGTCAAAAATAACAAGTGATATCGTCATAAAAGAATGTACACGAGTCACAAATTTGTCAGCCGATGACAAGAATCGACTGATCTCAATTTCTCAAATGCGTAATGGTGTTGCACATGCACTTCCAAATAGGAAAAAACCATCATGGAGCGACGTTATTTTCGTATTGAGAATAGCAAAAAAATATAGGAGAATGAAAATATGATTGGAGCAATAATTAGAACAACGTTAGCGGTAGCGGTAACGAGTTATGCGGTAGGTGTGGTCCAGAGTAGTTGGAAGCATTATTTTAACAAATATGCGGATGAAGAAGACAGAATCGCTGCAGGACTAATAAATGAAGTAAAAGTGATTGAGAACAAAAAAACGAAATCTCGAGGTGGCAAGAAATGATTCCTATCATACTAGCGACAGCACTAAGTGTTGGCAGGATTACTATGAACGCAGTCACTATTGGATCAGTCGCCGGCGCATCTTATGCATATGGTAGAAAAGTTGGCCGAGTAGCTTGCACTGCTCTCGATGGCTTGGAGAACAGACTTACTAAGCATATCGAATGATTCGAGTAAAACTCTATACTATTCGGAGTTAAGCACCCTGTGAGGGGATTTTCATGGGAAACACCATAAGAGAGACGTTTTTTTCCCACTCTCTTATGAATTCGTACATTATATTGGCTTTGTTCTTATTTTTGATTAGTATTTATTGTGTTTTGATACCATTAAACAGATTGAGGGTTGAGTATGGATTTTCTATCAAAGAAAAGAAAGAAAGTAAGAAAAAGAAAAAGCAAATCATTACGTTTTTGAGCGGTCCCGAACAATCAGGGAAAAACTTGAGAAAAATAAAACTCTTTTTGATGAAAGAAGTATTAATTTCTATTTTACCACTATTGACTGTTATCCTGATAAGACTCTATCTTGGCAGACCGGATGACATAAGCTATACTTTTACAAATTTGGTGTTAATTTTGATACTTTATGCAGTTTGGCTTTTTCACAATATATTTTCCTCAATCAAATTTAGAAATATGATTACTCCTTACATCCCAAGTATGCAAAAAAAGTTACTTGACAAGATACATCACCCGAAATATCTCTTTGCCATGCTCAATTTTTCTAACATCTCTAGAAGCAAGATAAATTCTCTAAGCAAAATGGACATACCAGATTATGTGGAACATAGAGATTTGGATATTAAACCAATGAACTTAATTGATACAAGTAAGAAGGTCGACTCTGCAGCAATATTAGAAAATCTTACAGCAATCGGTGGGAAAGTTGTTGACACAGTTACTAATTTAGCTATTGAAGGCAAGAAACTTACCAAATCAGGCTTGAGTTTAGCAGATGAGCAAATAAATGCGTATGTTTCAAAAAGAGTCGAAACTTGGACTAACCAAGAGAATAGGTGGGTGTCAAGTTTGATACAAATCATAAATGTAATCGTACCGGTATTATTTATTTACATATTTTCAATAATTTGGTGATGAGATGTTATCACTGTTACATTTAGTCTTACTGTTGTTAATACCGACATTTATGCTACGATCTTGGGTGTTACTATCTGGAGCGAGAAAGTTTGTCAAAATATTTGATGGTCGTAAAAATGCAGTTCAGGGCGGTAAATTAGTTGAAAATTTAGAGATTCCCGGGCTCAAGGCATTTGTAAGGTACGAGATTATGCTAGGTATACTTCCATATATTGTTTTAATTGCAATGATACTTCAGAATCAATATGTCAGATTAAGCGTTAGTGATTTATCGCTGACCTTAGTATTGTTTACAATTATGATTTTTGGGGTTTGGCTAATTTTCGACCTGTTAAAATCACTTGCGATATATAGAGAACTGAGCAAATTGGCTGAAGACACAAACCGATTAAAAAAAATTACAGGAAACGCCTTAGACGGACTTCGATTTGTAATTCATAGCAAGGGAATAATACGTAGAACAGCAGTAAAGTTTTCAGCAGGATTACTCAAAAAAAGATTGGAAAAGAAACAAAAAGAAAAAAAATCGTTCATAAGAAAAATCAGTATTTCTAGTTTAAGTGCAGTTGAAAATATAGCCTCATTTCCGGAAAAAGTTTCTAAAAAACTGGCCCAATGGATTAAAGAGGATTTGGATGACAGGTTGATGAGAAGATTCGAAAAATACTCAAATAGAACTATTTCTTCGATTTTTCTTAGTTTAGTTTGGTCATTGATTCCGGGGATTTGGGTTATCAGTCTGAATTATCTTGTATAATACAAAATGAAGCATAATTAAGAATCTCTAAACACATTATGAAGGTGAAAAAATGCAAGTTTTAATTTTGATGCGTCACGGCCAATCAATGTGGAACTCAGCAGGGCTATTTACTGGCTGGGTTGACGTGCCTCTGACGAATAAAGGAATTGAAGAAGCGATTCAAGGTGGAAAAGAAATAGCCCAGTATGATATCGATGAAGTCCATGTTTCGACTCTTATTAGAGCGCAAATGACCGCAATGATTGCTCTTGCACAAAATGACCATGATAAAACTCCAGTGTTCCAATATCCGGAAGTTGATGCTGGGAAGGTATCAGAAAATGAGGCAAGGATGATCCAGTGGGCCCAAATAAAAGGCGAGGCAGGTAGTGCAAATATCCTGCCCGTTCATGTTTCGTGGCAACTTAATGAACGCATGTATGGTGATCTCCAAGGGCTCAACAAGGATGCTACAAGGCAGAAATACGGCGCTGAGCAAGTTCATATTTGGCGTCGCTCCTACGATGTACCACCACCTAATGGGGAGTCTTT
>DAHU01000016.1:0-8306 GCA_002495945.1 Euryarchaeota archaeon UBA13 | reverse complement strand
GGCTGGTAAGAATATCTTTGTCGCTGCTCACGGTAACTCTCTCCGTAGTATTATAATGAGCATTGAATCTCTATCGAAAGAGCAAGTTTTGTCATTAGAAGTGCCTACTGGTGTGCCAATAATTTACCACTTTAACAACGGTACATGGTCAAAATTGGAGTGATACGCTCTTTTTTATCCTATGACTTTGATTTCTTCTCGTGTTAGGCAGTTTGGCAAAACATCCAGTTGCGACCAAAAGTGTGGTAATAGCATTGCTTATTGCTTCACCTTGGCTTGTTGTACAATTAGGAATAATTGTACTTGCACCTGATGATGAGATTACTGCTATGCCAAACTGTGAATCAACAAGTGGCAATTGTGCTCATTTAGGGGGTGGTGAAGATTATCGCCTTGAGCAGAGTTACGCTACTATGCTGAATTATTCTGCTGAAAGTGTCTATGATGATCTTAGGGACTACATTTCCGACTATAATCATGAAATTATATTCGAAAATAATGACCAAGTGAATTATTTTGTCCATTTTGTTGAGAAGACTAAATTTTGGCAGTTTCCTGATGATGTAGTGGTTAGCATTCAACAATTGGATGAAGGTTGCTTGATTGAAATCCATTCTGAATCACGATTAGGATGGGGTGATATCGGGCTGAACCCAGAGAGAATAGATAGAATCTATCAGCACTTGAGTTAGCCAACTATTCAAACATCAACCAGTTCACAGATATCATATTTTGATTTGGCACCCTTCTCAACAATTCTTACGTATCTCTTCTTTTTCAGCCAGGAAAACGCCTCCTCAACAACCTCTCTTGGGTTATCTGTATTGTATGGCTCTAAGGAACTAAGCACGGAATCATCAAAAATAAATTTCCTTGGGAATCTCCTTGATGATGCATAACCATGTTCTTCTGAGATGAATTGATGAAATGGGGTATTGAGAAATTCGTTGATACAATCCCACAAGGTATCTGCGGCAGCTTCTATCATATCACTGTACATAACTTCATCAATGGATTTGTCAAGTGTAGCTATCTGCTCTTTACCGAAATTAATTGCGCAAACCATCAATCGCGCAGCCATTTGATACTCATCATCGTGGGGAAAACACTCGTGCTCTATTCGGTACTTGATATCGATTTTACAGCAGTACTCTTCGAATTCTAAGTCTCCGTGATAGTTATCGATAAATTGGTTGTAGCACGCCTGCATGATTTTCTTGTACAGTTTTACATTTTGTGAGTATGGTGATAAATCCGTCTCTTCATCTTGATATGCTTCATCAATGGCTTGCATGAGTTCCCGGCCAACTTCGGTTATTACTTGAGGTAAATTGTATGCCATTCGTTCGTCTATTTGAGGGAACATTCCGTGTTCTATCCGATATGCAATATCTACTTTACATGAAAAGTCATCATAGGTTATTTCTCCGATGTAATAATTGGTAAAATCATCATAATGATTTTGCAGGATAATTTTGTACAACTTCGCTTGCTGGTTAACCTCTTCAAAACTCATAGATTGCCAACGTCCAACGAACAAGTCTATGATTTTTGCCTAGATTTTGATTAAATTGGGCTGATTTAACCGTGTTTTTCTAACATTGAATTCCAGCCGTAAGGTAGATTATCGGTATCAGTAAAAATCACATTCACGCCAAGACCAGTCTTGTGAAAGGCAATCAATTGCACCTCATGTATTACGTGACCACTTGGTGCAATACCAACAACCGGTAATTCGTTATGCCTAAAGAATTGTTTTGCGGCTTTTGGTGTTTGTTTAGGGACTGCCTCTTTACCAAGGATTCTGCGTTTACCTTCAACATCGTCAAACCATGGCAGCGGCCCTGTTGGAGAAAACCGTAATCCAAGAATCATGTCAACTCCAGCGGTTTCTTGAGAAGCATCAGCATCTGCTCCACTAGGGATTGCCGGTGCGTTAGGATGAGTATGCAACCAATGGGTAAATCTGCCAGCCCTAGCTCCTCTTGAAGGGGCAAAAATATCGTCAGTCCAATCTTCTGGCAGATGGTGTACAGAATATGAATCGCCACGGTTCACAATGTGTGCTTCATCGATCAAATAACCCTGGCCCTGAAACAATCCATCGACCTGTTGTTCACTTCTAAAATACTCATCAACCGCTGGATTTTGTCGCTTATTGAAATCAATATCAAGACCGACTAAGATTTCATCTGGCAATGATTTTAGCGCCCACCAAACCAAATTTTGGAAGATTTCACCAGGCATATGAAGTTGGGCAGCGTAGGAATTTCTCGAATCGTAGGATTCTTGGTTGTATGATTTCATGATTTCTTCGAGCCATGATTCAACCATCTTATCGTTACTATCCAAGGGGTAGGTGTTGATGAAACTGCCCGTCTCCAATGATTAAATTCATATTGCATGGGCTGGCCTTTCAGCCCATGGCGCGGAAGAAGCGAGGCTTGGGTAAGTTTCTCGGCGCCATTGCTGGAAGTCCTTACGAGAGATTATTGAAACAGGTTGACAAATTAGTCGAGACTAGCGTTAACGAACGCATGTTAGCGAAAAACTTGGAAAAGTTGGTGACCATTACTGCGCAAAATTATGACGAGGAAAAAATTGACGAAGAGGAGCATGATTTAATCATTGAAGCGATTGAAGAAGCCGATCCTAATGGTAGAACTTTTCCAAAAATGGATGAAGATGAAGACCCGTTTTACATGGGCGATGTACCAGATGCACCAGAATTAAAGGGTAAGAAACGCCAGAATCTTGATCAGTTGATGAAGGCTAAGGGCAACGAATTTACTGGTAGTTTTGGGCGTGATGAATTTGAAGATTACAAGAATAGAATGGCTCAAGAATTCATGAAAGATTCTGACAAAGCGGTTAGAGAGGGAGACCATGTTGCAAACATTGGCGTAGTCAATCGTGTTTTCGCTGACGCCGATGAAGATATTTCAAGAGTAAAGCAAGAGATTACCGAGGAAACCGGTATGCTTGACCCCAACGCCTATGAAGATGAAGAAGAGTATCCAGAAGGCTACTCAATCGACGAAGATGGTACAGAGTGGTTCGAGGATGATGATGGATACTGGTGGTATAGGTTAGAGGGCGATGAAGACTGGCAACCGTACGACGAGTAAGCAACGAATCTCGGCTGAAGCTAAACTGATTCTTCGATGGTAAGAACCATCTTTTTTTATAATAAAACTGGTAATTCACTTCATGGCAAATTTATTTTTTGCTCTTACTAGGAAAAGTGTTGAGCGCCCTAAAACTGTTCTACTATGCCTCTTCTTCGCCTTGATGATACTCTCATCAGGTGGTATGCATCTCAAATTCGATAATAGTGAAGACGGATTTTTTCCAGACAATGAAACTGTAGATTTGCTTAATGAAATTGAAGATGAATACCAAGCCTCAGTTGATTTTATTCGGGTAATTGATGAAGTTGAGAAAGGCGACTTGCAACTTGAGAAAACTTGGCAGCAACTTGCATTAATTGAAGCAACGCTGCTACAAGATGCAAACTTTTTGCCGTACCACTATCCATTGTTTGGGACCCAAGCAAACTCAGGTATGGCAAGCAGCGTTATCCAATGGCATCTGCTTCAAGATGCTCAATATGCCGAAGGGTGGATTGGCCAAATGACGTCGTCCATCGAAGAGGTCAGATTAGCAAATTCTACCCAACTGTCTCAATCTTTGATAGATTTAGTGCAGCATTCAGTTATCATCCCGTCGTTTCAACCAATAACGGCTGATAGATTATTGGAGTGGAACTTTAGTGACCCTCAGTCATGGCAAATGAGATTGGATTCAGGCGATAATATCTTGACTGAAATCAATGAACTATTATTCCAAATTAACACAATTGCAGGTTTTGATAGTAATAGAAGCGAGGCTGAGAAAGGACAGATTTACGCTGCTACCGGCCCGATAATTGGTCAATTAAACATTATCAAAGGACTACAAGAAGTAGATTTTAGAGAATCGATTTTGTCAAACATTGCTCAGCAAAATCGAGCTGACCCATGGAATATGTCAGGATCGATCATCACTACTTTAGTAATCAGCAACGACCCTGTAGTCTATGGTTTGGAGCCAACTGAATTCGATCGAGCTCAGAATAACATCGACAAGTGGTCAGCAGCTATGTTGGAAGAGATTAAAGAATCAACCAACGATGATGAGATTAGAACATTTTCATTCGCCCAGTTTGGTGTGGGTTCGACTGCCACACTCGGTAAAGAAATTGGAATTTTGACTGGTTCTGCATTCTTGTTGCTAGCGATTATACTGTGGTTTAATTTCCGCAGTAAACGAGAAACTGCTTACGTAATGGTGCTGACAATATTTGCTATAGCAGCAACTTATGGCTTGTCAGGGTGGTTAGAATACCTTGGAGTGAATATGATTTTCAACGCCGCAATGAATTCGATTCCGGTACTTTTGCTCGCCATAGGCGTTGATTATGGTCTGCATGTTGTGTTACGGATAAGGGAAGAACTGAAAAATTCAGCAGAAGGTCAAACAGCAGAAACTATGCGGGATTTCTCATTTGAAGCGCGGAAGTTAGCCATTCAAAGAGGGACAATATTTACCTCCATTGCTCTATTGATTGCAATTTTTACTGATATGGTCGGATTCCTTTCATTTAGATTTTCAGCACTATCATTTCTCCAAGTATTCGGCACAGTAATAGCCATTGGTCTATTTCTGATTTATCTGTTAAGCATATCCGCACTACCTGCTCTAATGACATTAATTCCACCAAAACGCTTAGCCGTCGACAAGGCGAGTAAAATTGAGATTGGTCCAATCGCCAAGAGTCTTGGAAGACTGTCCATGCAACCAAAAAAGGTTGCAGCGATTGCATTTATCCTACTAATTCCAATGTTTGTTGGTTTTCAACAACTCGAGGTTGGCTTTGAACAACGTGATCAATTTGACCCAAGTATTCCGGTAGTTGCTGATTTCATCATGCTGTCCGATGACTTCCAAAGTAGTCGTTCCCCATTGTACATTGTATACGATGGCGAGGTACTAAGCGAGGATGGATGGGAATCATGGAACATGACCATGAATGCTATTTCTACGAGCCCAGATGTAACAGGGGTGCCGAACGGCTTGTGGGATTTAATTCAAGAATCGAGAACTCAATATCAGTTACTAGACGATATTATGTTTGACATAGAAAACGGGGATTCTCTCGCCTGGGAAGAATTATCGCAATGGCTACTTGTGAACGAAACAGGAAGACAGGTTAGCGGCGCTTTACTACATTCCAATGGACAACAGACACTGATCTCTTTCCAAGCAAACACATTAGATTGGCAGGCTACCGTAGACTTGACAGAAAGAATCGAGCAGTTATTGTCGGACACGGAATTACAGATTCCTGATGATGGAACCCTCAGAGTGAGTGGCAGAAGTCTAATCAATGCCCAAACCACTTCCGATGTAGCGGCATCATCGATTCAATCGACTTCAATTGTGGCAATTGTTATTCTTGTTATGTTAGTCTCAATTCACTCGTTCCGCCAACAAAACATACAGCAAGGATTAGCAAGAGGGTTCGTATCGTGGATTCCACTAATGATGGTTGTCTGCTGGGTGTACGGAATAATGGGCTTCACCGGATACAATATTAATCCCCAAACCGTTACTATAGGGGCCTTATCTCTTGGTTTAGGAGTTGATTATGCAGTCCACTTTACTACTAGGTTAGAGGAAGAAGTCGAGCATAATCCACGAGGAACTCAACAGGAATGGGTCGAAAAAGCCTCAGCAACAACAGGAAGAGCAATGTTTGGAGCAGCCTTGACGACTGCCGGCGGTTTTGCAGTTTTGAATCTCTCAGCGCTACTCCCATTACGCCTATTCGGACAAGCGTTTGTTGTTGCTATTACTCTGGCATTATTATCTAGTTTGATTCTACTCCCGGCATTTTACAGCAAATTCTTACAACACGATAGGAGAAAGTATCTACAGGAGGAATGAATATCGAGATAGAAATAGTAATGTTTTGGATCTCTTCAATCTATATTATTCCAATATGGGGTCTTATGTGGTTTGCTCCACGGCATAACATAACCAAAAAAGTAGTTGGCGATTTACGAATTTCTGTTTTGCCTTTGCTGATTCCTTATGCGATACTTGCTATTCCCAGCCTACCTGAAATCTTCATAACTCTGGGTGCTGAAATGCCAACTCCAGAAATAATCGTAGAATTCTTTTCTGATGACAAAGTCATCATAGTTGGCTGGCTTCATTTTCTTGCCTTTGATGTTCTCGCTGGACGGTATATATGGCTTAGAATGCTGGCTTGTGATCGACCAATTTATGTTTCAACTCCGATATTGATTCTGGGAATGATGGTTGCCCCGCTTGGATTTTTAATTGGTTTATTTGCAACCTGGGAATATCAAGAAACCAAGGTGGCAGAAATTGAATTAATGTCTAAACATGATTTGGAAAAAACTCTGCAACAATGAGTTATGGTGTTGGAATGGTTTTGTTGAACATTTGGTCTGTTGGTCATTTTCTTCAGTGGGCGGCAATCGGCCGATTTTTACTGAGTAACTGGTATGTATTCTTTTTACTATCAGTTGGCTGGGAGCTGTTAGAATTAGCTTTGCCCTATGAGTTTGCCAAAGAAACTTGGGACAATAAAATCTCGGATATAATGGTAAATTGCCTTGGTTTTTACTTAGGTGCCTCATTTAGAGAGGACGTGTCGACAACGAAGTAATCAAAATGGGTTTTTTGGTTCTTCTTGATTCCAGAAATCACCAGTTTGAGGTTGTTGAATAGTGGACTGTGGCTGAACCGGTACATCGGCATAATTTTTCTGATATACTGGTTGTGTCATTGTGGTTTGATTGGCCTGCATCATCATATTATTCATTGGCATGCCAGCGTTTTGGACAATGACCTTTTGTTCATTATTTGTTACTAAAAGACCTAAAATCAAACCGAAACCAAAAATTCCAACTCCACAACATATTCCCATAAAACCTGCTGCACCTTGGAAAAATCCACCGACGGCTTCACCAAGTTCTTCTCCAACTACTTCCCAAAGTGGGACGACCTCATAACTATGACTTGCTTCGATGGTATAATCTCCTTCTGCAAAACGATAAGAGGAGATTGACGCCATATGGTACCAACCTGGTGGGTCGTCTTCCCATCCCATTGGTGCTACACCATCATCCTCACACATATCCTTCAAATCTATTGGGTCGCTACTTGAATTTGACATTGTTATGGTAAATTCATCACATCTAACGTTATCACGTACCATAATTATCATGTCTTCACCATCATAGTAATATGAGGATTCGCCACTACTGCCACTAAAATCACTTTTGTCTCTAGGGTCCCATTCTCCGGAATCGTCTATATTTTCGCCACCTATTACCATTAATATAACGCCACCAAGGATAACAAAAACGCCAACCCCCATGAAAACTTTACCTACTGGATGCATGATAGCGTGTAAACAGCATCACGCTATAATGGTATTGAACGAATAAACTTGCTTTTTCACACATTTTCCCAGAAATTTTCTTTCTTTTGTTCTGGTTCAATTTCTCGTTGATTATCAACCATACCACTTATTGAATCAAAGTTCGGCTCAGTCATTTGTGTTGAAGTTATGTTGGAATTAAATCCAGTCTGATGGATTGTTACCTCTTGCTGCTGAGCCGATTTTCTTACTGTAACGTTGTGCTCGGGGTTTTGCACACCAACGGTAATGCCGCCTGCCAAACCAAAAATGCCGAAGCAAATACCGCAACATCCCATTGCAAAGCCGCCAATTATTCCAGCCCACGCATATTGAGCAATTCCATTTGTCTTTATCCACATCGATACATTGTCTTGTGCTACTATGGTAGTATTGCCTTTCATACATCCTACACATGCTTCGCCAATCCGGACTAACTCTTTGCCATCATAGGTTATTGATTCAGCAGTCAAATATGAATCACATCGATAATTACCGTAGTTTACCGAATAGATGAAAACCTCTCTTTGTGGGTCAGGATCTTGCACCTCAGAATAATTTGATCCATAGTCAGATATCCACTTCCCACTGTGAGTAGCAGTTATTGTGATGTCCTCACAGTGATCATAGACATAGTTACTATTCAAGTCAACAAGAGGATACTCAACATAAACGGTAAATCCGTCATTAAACTCATCAACTACCAATGTGCCGTTATTGATTTCCACATATTGGAACTCATCAATCTCCGATAATTCTGAGAAACCAGAAATCGCTGTTACAGCACCAATTATTATGATTAATATTCCAA
>DAHU01000084.1:13816-14276 GCA_002495945.1 Euryarchaeota archaeon UBA13 | reverse complement strand
TTAGAATGGCCAAAACCAAATTCTCAAGAGTTGTCTGAAGCCTTTAGAGCAGGGCCAATTGAAGCGCATGCGCAAAGCCTTGTATCTGTGAAACCAACACCGATTCAAGCAACAGCCCCGAAGGTCGTAACTCCAGTAGCGCCTATTGTTGCCAATGAAACGGTTGGCGTCACCACCCAAGTTTCGGTATCCTTAGATGAAGCAATCAGCAATTATGTCGGAGATTGTTTGGCGCCAATTACAGGATATCCTGCAAAGTTCTGTAATGGAATGGTAAATCTGCGCACTCTACTCGGTCTTTCAGATGGTGATATCAATCAGGTCATATCGAAGATTTCTTCGGAGTGCGAAACAGACCCAGAATACGATGTAACCAAAGTCCAAGTTGTCGCCGATTTGGCGCGATGGATTAGAAAGCCACCACAGGCATACCTAAGCAAATCAAAGCAGTCAACGACAA
>DAHU01000084.1:0-13401 GCA_002495945.1 Euryarchaeota archaeon UBA13 | reverse complement strand
AAGGTATTTTCTGACGATGTGTTCGAGAGACTGGTTCGTGGTGAAACCTGCATTTCCGAGGTAAGCAACGAGTATAAGCAGCGCTTGCTTGACAAAAATATTGTTCGATTAATCAAGGGTCGAGATGGCTCAGTAAATATGGAAAAAGCCACACAGTTTGCTGATATACCGCAGTTAGCGGGAGTAAAGGGTGCTTTCGATTTGGCCGAAGAATTTGGCATTGATGCCAAGGTGGTCATGGCTTGGGATATAACAACCCAGTTAGCCGTCGCTGCAGGTCTGTTGGCCTTGAGGGATGCGGGAATTCCACTCACACCGGTTGAACAGGTCGGAAAGGGGGGATTACGATTAATCACTAATTGGCAAGTCCCTCAAGTGCAAAGGGATAGAACCGGTATTGTTTTCGCATCTTGTTTCCCAGGATTACAGATGGCAATGAAACATGCAAAAAACAACGGGGATGATGGAGAAGGCCGCTTCGACCGCCGATTTTTATTCCAAACACTCAATATGGGACACTCTCAATTTGCCCAATATACCGGCATTAGAGGACCAAATAGTACGATTAACTTAGCCTGTGCCTCAGCAACTGCCGCTTTCGGTGTGGCTCAGGATTGGATTGAAACCAATCGAGCAGACCGAGTGGTGATTATTTCTGCGGATGACGTTACAGGAGATGATTTGTGGGAATGGATTGGTGGAGGATTCGCCGCCTCTGGAGCAGCATCGACACACAATGTAGTCGAGGATACAGCACTGCCATTTGACCGCCGAAGAAATGGATTAATTCTTGGCATGGGCGCAGCAGCATTTGTTCTGGAAAGAAATTCACAGGCAACTGAGCGTGGAGTTCAACCAATAGCGGAGTTACTCGGTACCACAATTGCCAATTCCGCATATCACGGCACGAGGCTTGATGTTGAGCACGTTGCACAAACCGTTGACAATTTCATTTCTAGGATGGAAGTAAAATGGGGCCTTAACAGGCACCAAATGGCGCCTAACACGGTATTTTTCTCCCACGAAACCTATACCCCTGCACGTGGAGGTTCTGCTCAATCAGAAGTGAAGGCTCTACGCAGTACTTTCGGAGATAGTGCTGATAGTTTGGTAATTGCCAATACCAAGGGTTTCACAGGTCACCCAATGGCGGTTGGGATTGAAGATGCCAGCATGCTATACGGAATGCTTACAGGCAGAATTCCACCAATTGCCAATTATCGAGAAAAAGATCCTGAACTTGGAAACTTGAATTTATCGAAGGGCGGAGATTACCCTAATCTTCAGTATGGTTTGCGTTTTGGTGCTGGCTTTGGTTCACAAATCGCCTTATCTCTGGTTCGCAAATGCGAGATAAATGGGGCCAGAATTGACGGTAGGAAATTCATGAGTTGGATATGTGGTCTAGCCAATTCCAATGATGTTGTTTTACGAATATTGGACGGTAAGTTAGTCTCATATGTAGAGGGCAATGAAAATCTTCACGGAGGGATTCAAGGTTCTGATTGGTCGGTGACTAAAGAATTTGAAGGCGGAAATTATCACGGTGCAGTTGATGATGTGCCACAGATTGTAGAATCACAACCAGCAGTGGAGCAAGTGGAAGTTGCTGCGCCAATAACGCCATCTGAACCAGTCGTTACGCCTGCATTGGGCTCCGATAATACCGATGTGGTTGGAACAGTAATTGAGGTAGTTGTGGAACATACAGGCTATCCGGCTGACTTTGTGGAATTGGACCAAGACTTAGAGGGTGAATTAGGCATAGATACGGTCAAACAGGCCGAGATTATGGCCGACATACGCAGTAAATTCAACTTACCAGTTGACGAAGATTTCGTCTTGGCCGATTATCCCACATTGAATCACATGATTGGCTATATCGGTAAGATGACTGGAGGCGCCGGGGCCGCTTTACCAGCGGTTGCAACTCCAGCGGTGGTAGCCAAGGAAATAATTGAACAAGCCGTGCCTGTAGAAAAAGCAGTCTCTGAACCAGTCGAAGCTAAGAGTGCACCAGCTCAATCTGTATCTGCCGACGATGCAAATCTTGTTGAAACCGTAATCGAGGTTGTAGTACAGCACACAGGCTATCCTGCAGATTTCATAGAATTAGATCAAGACTTAGAGGGTGAGTTAGGCATAGATACCGTCAAACAAGCGGAAATAATGGCAGACATTAGGACAAAATTTGGACTTCCAGTTGACGAAGATTTTGTTTTAGCAGATTATCCAACACTAAACCACATGATAGTTTACATCCAAAAAATGACTGGTTCAGAAATTAGTAATGTTGTGCTTGAAGAGGTACAGCCTATTCATGAATCAACCATAACAACTCCAGAAGTGCCAATTGAATTGCCCAGTGTGCCATCAGCAGGCGCAAATTCTGAAATTGAGTCTAAATTGATTGAAGTTGTAGTAAAACACACCGGTTACCCAGCAGATTTCATTGAAATGGATCAAGACTTAGAAGGAGAGTTAGGCATCGATACGGTCAAACAAGCGGAAATTATGGCAGAGGTTAGAGACATTTTCGCACTTCCTGTCGATGAGGATTTTGTGCTCAGTGACCACCCTACTCTCAATCACTTTACCGCATATATTGTCAAAATGAGTGGTGGGCCTGCTGAAACCGAACAAGAGGCACCTGTAACATCTTCTATCGAAGGCACTGCTGCCGAGTTAACCAATGAACCAATTGATACAACTTCGAGTGACACGCAAGCGCAAAGCATTCCCGCTACAGGATGTCGCCGCTGGCAAGTCGAAATAGAGGAATGTCTTGGCACACAAGAAAAACTTGAGTTGTCGGGCACGGTTGTAGTGACCGATGATGGTTGGGGAATCGCAGAGGAAATTTGTCTGCACCTCGAAAATCGCGGTCTTGAGGCGGTAAGAGTTGGCTTTGAGTCAGAGATACGCGATATGTCAATGCAAAAGGAAGGAACCAGAGTAGTCTTGCGCGCAGACCCTGCCAATACCGAACACATGGAGCAAGTTTGTGATGAATTGAATAAATCCGACATATGTGGTGTTATACATTTGGCTGCACTGAAGTTGGCCGGTGTTGAGTGGGATGAAGACACATACCCATCCTCACAAATTGCCCTTGCTGCTCACGGCTGGTTTTCATTGTTGAAAGGCCTAGACCACAGCTTGAGCCAATTGAGTAGCGGCTTAGTTGCATCGGTTACCACACTTGACGGCAGGCACGGTAATATTGGGGATTTGTTCAATGCAATCCAATGTTCGGCCAGCGGCGTCACTAAGTCGTATTCATTTGAACAAACTCATTTGCGAGCAAGAGCATTAGATTTGCATCCAGAAATCGTTCTTGATGCACCACATGCAGCCCAACTTATCGTTGATGATATTTTCAATATTGGTGGAGAGGTTGAGATTGGTATCGATAGAGATGAACGAAGATGGTCTTTGGTTGCGTTTGATGAAGCACTTGAGGGAGAACGTCAGCCGTTAGATAATAGCGACACTTGGTTGGTTTCAGGTGGAGGCTCTGGAGTAACCGCTGCATCGGTAATAGGTGTTGCACAAGCCAGTACCGACGCAAATGCGCACTTTATTCTACTCGGGCGTTCAACTTTGATCGAAGAAACTCAATCTTGGATAGACTGGTCCGAAGCCCAACTATCAGAGCGAAAACTTGCATTACGTGAATCAATGGTTGAAGCTAGTGAGGCTGGTAAAGTCACAATGGTTGATTGGAATCGAGAATGGCAAAAGTATACTCGTAGCAGAGACGTTTACATCACATTAGACCGCATCGAAAAAACCGGTAATAAGGCAAAATATCATTCAGTAGACGTGATGGATAGAGCCGGATTGATTGAACTTGGTAAATCGATTAATCGTAAAATTACTGGAGTTGTACACGGTGCGGGATTAGAAGATTCAAAACTTGTAGCTGACAAGGATTATGCTGTCTTTGACCGCGTTGTGAGAGTCAAACTAGATGGTTGGAAATCTCTTATGTCTGCAGTTGACGCATCAGGTACTAAGTCGCTAAAATTTGCTGCGTGTTTTACCAGCGTAGCCGGCCGTTTTGGTAACGGTGGCCAAACCGATTATGCTGCTGCAAACAGCGTCTTAGATGCCGAGATGGCTAGATTAACAGCAACAGGAAGATGTCGTGCTGTAGCAATCGGTTGGACCGGGTGGAAAGATGTTGGAATGGCAACTAGGGGCTCGATTGAAGCCGTCTTTGCTGCCGCCGGAATAGAAACCCTTGATGTCGATACTGGTGTAGAGATATTTGTTGATGAAGCACTAGCAGGCGGTAAGCGTAGAGTACTTGGCTGCGGCTCACTGGGACTTATGGACAGGTTTGACAGCTTTAGAGAGCCTCCGTTGAGGTTACCTTCAGAAATGGCTGCTGTAATTTCCGACCCCTCACGATTCCCGCTGCTTGACAAAGTAATCTCATTCGATGGTGAAACAACATTAACAACTGAAACCACACTTTCAACTGATATACACCCATTCCTTAACGATCACGCCATAGATGGAGTGCCCTATCATCCCGGCGTAATGGCACTAGAGATGTTTGCAGAAAATGCCCTATTGCTTAAGCCTTCTACGTGTTTAGCAGGCTTTGAAAATGTTACTTTTGGATTACCAGTTAAATTGCTAAAGTCTCAGATGAAAGTAAGGGTGGTGGCTACTCACACTAAGTCTGAAAATGGTGTTCATTGGATTAATTGCCAATTGGTTTCCGACTTGAGTAATTCAAAGGGCGAGGTATTCGGGGAACGCGAACACCATTCTGCGACGGTTAGGCTGATAGAAAAGAGTGATGACCTATCCGGATTTTTACACTCAGAGGTATCAAAGATGCCAGATATTGGAATTCCACGCTTAGATGATTTGGTGCTATTGCCTTCATTCATCTATCAAAGGTATTTCCACGGGCCGAGATTCCAATCTCACGGTGGCGTCATTAGAGGTGTTGGCGATGATGAATCACCGGGCGCAGACAGTATCGCATTAATGCGCAACCAACTGCCCATAAGAGAACAATTTGAAGTTGAATCAAGCGGTGATGAGGTGTTACTTGAAGCACTGCCGATGTTGATCGAGGCAGGATTTCAAAACGCAGGATTTGTGGCAATGGAGTCTGAGGGTTTTTCGTCACTGCCAATCGGCATTGAATGGTCAACCAATCTACGCGTGCCAGAACGTTATGAAGTATTGAGGATGAGGAGTTTAAGGGTTGCAGTTGAAGATGGTGGAGTTACGGTGCATGATGTGATAATTGTTGGCGACGATGACGCACCAGTACTTGCACTGAAAGGTTTGAGATTGAAGAGTATGGCTCCAGTCCCAGATGAACAGCGATTCATTCTTGAACGCTAATGGTGGAACTAATGCGCACAATACCAGTAGATTTCGGTTCTGATAGTCCGAGGTTACTCTGCGTCGTTGCACCTATTGACAATTTATCATTATCGGATGTGCAGTTGGCTGATGTTGATGAGTATGCGACGTTTGTAACTGAAAAGCGTAAACGAGAATATCTTGGTGGACGTTTGTTGCTAGAACAGGCTTTGGAGGCGTGGGGCATTGACGCCTCATTGCTGGAGGTCAGAAGAAATGAATATCGCGCCCCAAGTATTGCTTACATGCCCGGAACCTGGCTAAGAAATCCACTGCCGTCAATATCGATAGGCCACTCTAACGGAATGGCTTTTGTCGCATTAGTAGAACCCTCATGGACTGTAGGGATAGATGGTGAACCTACAAAACTCGAAATCTCCTCCGGGGTTTATGATATGATGGCTAAAGGTGAAGAATTAGCCTATTTGCAAGATAATCCTCAACATAGTGTAACAATGTGGACGGGTAAAGAAGCCATACAAAAAGCGGCAAGAAGGGGTATGCATCTTAATCCTCGGGAAATTAAAATTCCAATTGGAAATACCGAAACTAAAATCTCAATTGGAAATTTAAATTTTCAATTGGAAAATTACCTATTTGATGGCTACAATATAAGCATTGCAATTGCGCCGGGAACGGGTTATGATGCAATTGCTGAAGATGACTTGCTCGAACAGACACTCGAAGCGATGAGTGTGAATCCAGAATGGTCAATTGGATGTAATACTACTCGTCTTAACCTTTGATTATTTCCAAAACATGTAACTATCTCGACTTTCTTCCCATGGTAGGTCAAGCAAAATACCAATTTCGGTTAAGATTACATAGTTCAGTAACAAGTAGGAAACATAACTTATGATAATTACCAGTAATGAGGTGTTGATTATCTTCCTTCGCTCACGCTTTGCTTGGTCGATGGTACAGATGCCTTTGCTTCTAAAATGAATCACCAGTCCAATGATAACAAATGCTAGAGCTAAACTAAGCATCAACGGCCTAAACCATCCATAACCATCGCCACCCCAGTACAACGTGTCTGATAGGGCTGCTGCAGAACTCACCGATGCTAACCCGAACAGCACCAAGACTACACTGGGAAGACAACACATTGATCCGATTAAAGCGGAGCCGGCAATGAGTTTAACGAGAGATTTTTTCTCACCAACCTCTTCTGTCAATCTATCACCTCTAACAATGAATGAATTGCTTCTCTTCTATAGCATTACTGTATGGTTGTAGTTGTAGTACGGGCGTTCCATCTGACCACTCCCCCATATCTCTTAATTGAGGGCCATCTATGAGATGAAAATAAGCAAAATCTTCGGTATTGTAATCACCTCGACTCCTTGCCACTACCCAATCTGCTTGTGCATCAACACGGCGGTAAAACGCCCAGTCAGCAAGTGTATCGTGTGCCTCGTTGGCAGGGATGTAATGAGAGGCCACTAATCTTGGAAATCCATACTTGTCACTTGGTATGTATATTAACAGTGAATTGTTTTCTTCTATCAAATCGAATAATTGCTGATGATAAACGCTGTCACATTGGCCCACAGTCATGTCATCTTCTCCAACAGCCAGATGAACAACAGTTGCTGCTGGAAGATTAGAGAAATCTGGCTGCCAGAGGTCTTGAATCGGTCTTGACGACGCCATTTCGGTATTAACAACTAAGGTTTCACTACCCCAGCCAAATTCCTGCGCCATCTGCAATGCATTCAGTGAATAAGCACCACCTAAACTGTGTCCGCCGATGTACAAGTGTTCAGGCATGATGCTTAGGTTCCCCAGCACTTCGTCAATTTCCTGACCTCTGTTTTCATCGTCGATGATGGAGTTTAATAGCTGCAAAGCGGAGTATATTGAGTACAATCTTGGAACGTGATGCGGCCAATCGGACATGCCCTCTACCACGGTATCATCCCAGTTTGAACCGCCCTCCGGTCTAACATCGGTAGGGTACTGAATATAGGCTACAACCATTCCTTTGCCAACCAATCGTTCAATCCAATCTGTGTAAGAATCTCTATCGGGATTGTTGAATGCATGGAATATAATCGCTAATGGAACACCTTCAATGCCCGGATTATTAGGTAAAACTGGCAGAGACAGATAGATTGAGAATGTTATATCATCTTCGGTACCGCCTTGAATAGCGGTGACGTTATCCGGTAGTGGGTAAGGATAGATCTCCAGCACTTCTTGAAATGGTCCCGGATCGGCGCCGTAGCCGAAAACGGGTTTGTCAGGTGGTGAAGGAGCCATACCGACTAGTGCGGGAATACCAGGCATCATTAGCCACGCCGCCATAAACACAGCAAATAGGTGACTGATTGCATAGAAGTTCTCCATCTTTCCGTAGCTTGTTTTGGGTAACTTAGGTACTCCACGAGAACCGATTGAACAAGCAAAAAGGATGAACCCATACATGGTAGGAAGCAAAAGGAATGCCCCCCTTAGATAACGCAAATCCATTATCACAAAAACGGCATAGGTACCCACTACGATACCTGAAATAAATACGCAAGCATAACCAATCCAATGTGGAATAAATCTTTCACGTTGTCTTCTAATCATCAACCATAAGCCTAAGCCTAGGATTAGGGCGCATAAAACAGCGACACTTGGGACACTTTGTCTGAGCAAGAGCGTAAGTTCGAGAGTTCTAATTGCCAGTGGCCAAACTGCGTTATCGATAGAATTACCAAGAATTAGCAGATATATTGTCTCGATTAATGAGATAATTACTCCTAATGTAAATAATGCCAACGGGAAGAGGTTATTTTGAGTAATTTTGGAAAGGCGATTATGATTTACCGTGGCCTTTTCCATGGCTTAGGATTAGATGTTGAGTAAATTAAAGGTTGTAAGTGTTCTCAAACATCGACATTACGTACTTCGGGTGTTTGATCTGCCAACATGAATTCCAAAAATGCAGCCCATAAGACATACTGAATGCTAGCCTTCAATTCATCAGGTCCACCTACTTCAGCAATCATATTGTCAAAGGTGTCCGTTGGTGAATGATAAGCGCTGTAATCCTCATCGTAGGCACCCAAATGAAAAATTGTCTGGGCTCCAAGATTTCTAAAAGTAACGTGGTCTGAGCGGCCAAAAGTGTCTTCATGGACGTCCATTACTAAATTATAGTGGTCATCCCAATGTTGGTCGCAACCAGCACCATACGAACCTTCAATTCGCAAATCCATCGGTGCTTCAAGAACATCTCTATGGACATAATCGAGGATTGTTGTGATAGCAACATCTTGCACTTCTGGGTCAAAGTCAGGCCCGGACCATGCATGGTAAGGAAAGTAATCGCCATTTGATTTCTTGGCCGGATAAGAAATTCCCATCATGTCCATATTGATGTAAAACCGTAATTCTTTGTCTTGTGGTAGACAATAATCACAATCATTGTTTGCGAAAGCATTGGAGCCTCTCAGACCGGCTTCTTCACTCGACCATAGGGCAAGAAAAGTATCACATCGAACTTCGATATCGAGTAATGCCTTGGCGTACAACATAACTGCAACAGTTCCTGCGGTATTGTCATAAGCACCTTCGTATGTACCACCTCCCGGTGGTCCGGCGGGAGGAGCAATGTCCATGTGAGCCCCGATTCCTTGCACACATGAGTCGTCATAACCGCGTTTCCAGGCAATTACATTGAGGCTCTCGGGTTGAGTCAAACTAAAGGTATCAGTAACTCTCATCAAGTGAGTTTCATATCCCAGCCCCTCAAAGTGGCCATGGAAGAAAGACGCTGCTCTCTCAAAGGCTGGATTTGGTGAACCCATCCAGCGATTGATGTAGCCGCCACATTTGGTAGAATCAGCACAAACACTGGTAATGAAGTCCATTTTGTCGAACCATTCCTCACCACTCACGATTGGCTCACCTTCGTTAATTGTGTATTCAAATGACTTTCCTTTGCCATTGGCTTCAACTATGGTAATACTAACTTGTTCAGCGTATGGAATCGGCAGTAATTTGCCGTTTATTTGTTCACCATCGACCATGGCATAGCCGTTTGGAATAATGACGTCATCAATAAACATCATGACATTATTTGGAACTGATATCGATCTACCGTTACCTGTAAGGAAGAATGTGTGCCACTCTCCACCGCGCAATTCAGCATCGCTAGCATCGGTGAAATCAATTTGAAAACCTGCGATTGCGTTGTCGTTTTCGTCAGAATCTTCTCCGAAGCAACCAGACATCGATGCGCTTAACAAAACCGACACAAGTAACAGGCTTTTCAAAGATGAACCCTGCATGTTTTGACCTTGTACCGGTTCCTCATAGACTTTGTTAATTTTAGCACCAAGCACCTCTGTAATAGCGGCGTAATTGTGGTGCGGATAGCGGGAGTCGAACCCACGACATAAGGTTGGAAACCTCAGATGATAACCACTTCACCATATCCGCGATATTGGTTGCGAGTAGTATTCCCTCTTTGAGTCAATCGGTCGTAACTTCACTCGAAGCCGGGCGGTGGTGGCGGTATCTGACGATTTAAACCGAACTCAGCACGGCGGTTTTCTGGTGCAGTGTGTTTGGCAGCTAATCTAGCTTTGAGCACATTTTCTGCATGTTCTCGACGTTGTTTGTTACGACGAGCCGAATTAGATTTCCCTCTCAAATATAGGGTTCCCATCAGGGTAAACAAGACAAATCCTGCAAGTGCAAATTGGACCAACGGCTCTTTTAGGAGCTTGTTGATTGCGTCTGTTTGGTCATCAATAATACTGGTTTTTAGTCTTGAATCTTGAGCGTCTAAAGTTACAGTAACTGTATCCATTGCTAGTTCAGAACCCGGTTCCTTAGCGACTAATATCAGTTGATATTCGCCGTTTTCTAAAACTTCACCCGAGAAGACGATAGTCTGTGTACCTCCAGTTTCTGGCGTGAAAATCAACAACTGCACTGTCGTATCTGCGGCGATACCGCTCATGGCCTGCCATTCAACCCTGATGCCTGCATTGACCATCTCAGTGCTAACAGTGCAGGTAAAAGAGAACCAGTCGCCGCCAGCTAAGTCTAATTCTACAGTGGATTGGCTGCAGCTTAGGTCTGCCTCTCCGGCATTTCTTGTTGGGTCGCTCGGCCAGTGGTCAAGTTTGAATGCGCCAGCAGTTTGGTTATCACCCCATCCATCTCCATCAGAATCTAACCATTGAGAATCTTCGTTAGGGAATGCATCCTCTATGTCTGCCCAGCCGTCACTGTCACCGTCTGGACAACCGAATTTCGTTCCTTGATTTGAGGTGCCACTTTCCATCGGGCAACTATCGCCTCGGGTGCCAGCCTCGTTATCACCATAGGAATCTCCGTCAGTATCGAACCACTGAGTATTATCGCCAAGCCACAAATCGTTGTCATCACTTGCACCATCAGAATCCTCATCTGGACAGCCATAGCGGTCTATTGTCGAAGTTCCTACTACGTTTGGACAAGCATCAGGTGTTGTTCCGTTAGGATTGTCGCCGAATCCATCGCCATCGATATCCGACCATTGAGTTGAGTCGTTAGGGAAAGCATCGCTTGATTGAGCAGTGCCGTCATTATCGTCATCTGGGCAACCAAACAATCCGATGTTTGAGTAACCCTCTTCTGCGGGACAATCATCCGCTTCAAATCCACTCGCATTGTCACCATAGCCGTCACCATCTTGGTCAGCCCACTGACTGACCTCGATTGGGAATGCGTCAGCACCATCGCTAATGTTCCATCCAACAGTGGTATTGGTTGGTACAGTTACATCGGAATATCCGTCGCCATCAGTATCTATACATCCTGTTCTATCTGCAGTTGAATTTCCTGCTACAAAGATACAATTGTCCTCTAAATCGTCATAGCCATCTCCGTCAGAATCTTGAGTGCGTGTCGGGTCATTGGGGAAGGCATCGCTTAGATTTGAGACGCCATCACTATCATCATCGGGGCAACCAAATCGGTCAATAGTCGAAGTCCCTGCTTCTCCTGGACAAGAATCTGCCTCGATTCCGGTTGCGTTATCGCCGTAACCATCACCATCCTGATCTAGCCATTGAGTAGGGGTTAGAGGTAATTCATCGATTGCGTTATCCCATCCATCACCATCATCATCGACACAACCCAATCTGTTGCCTTGGGTAGAATTGCCAGCCTGATTTGGACAAGCATCAGGATTTACTCCAGCTAAGTTATCACCATAGCCATCCCCATCTATGTCGGACCACTGAGTAGGTTCATTGGGTTGAGCATCCTCTGTGTCAGCCCAACCGTCTTGGTCCGCATCAGGACAACCAAGTGTTCCATTTCGCCATGAATCTCCCCAAGTAAACGGGCAGCGGTCCGGATTATTTCCCGATAGTTCATCGCCATAGCCATCAAAATCACTATCATTCCACTGAGTAGGGTCATTTGGAAATACGTCAGCGCCGTTGGTGGAGGTCCATGATGCGTCACCGTTGGAATAACCGTCGCCGTCAGAATCTGGACATCCTTGGCGGTCGTGAATGGAATAGCCTTCGATGTTTGGACAAGCATCATCCGTAATATCCTCTACTCCGTCACCGTCCGTGTCTGCCCAACGAGTAGGGTCATTAGGGAATGCGTCAGCTCCAAGGGCTTCTGTCCAGCTTCCGCTGGGGTCCGACCAACCATCGCCGTCGGTGTCAGGACACCCTAATCTGTCATTGATGGACTCGCCGTAGTTACCCGGACATTGGTCGCCGTTAGTTCCGGCTGAATTGTCACCGTAACCGTCGCCATCAGTATCCTTCCATTGGGTTGCATCATTTGGCCACATATCTGCATTATTAGCGGTGGTCCAGCTCGCATCAGGGTCTGACCAGCCATCACCGTCAGTGTCCGGGCAACCAAGTCTGTCTTGACTGGAAAATCCTTGAGTTCCTATACAGCCATCTGGATTGTTGCCACTTGGATTATCCCCGTATCCGTCAGCGTCATCGTCAAACCACTGAGTTGAATCAACCGGGAATAAATCATCGGTATCAGCATAACCATCACCGTCTGAATCTGGGCAACCTAAGGTGCCTAATTGATTTGACGAGCCGGGCACGGTGGGACATACATCGGCATTAACCCCGCTTGGGTTGTCACCGTAACCATCACCATCAGAATCTACCCATTGTGTCGGTTCACTGACAAAAGCATCTGCTCCATTAGTAGTAGTCCACCCTCCATCAGGGTCAGAATAGCCGTCTCCGTCGGTGTCAACACATCCGTATCGGTCTTGGTATGATGAACCAGGCGTGCCTACACAAGCATCACCAAATGTTCCGCTGGTATTGTCACCGAAAGTATCAGAATCGCCATCTACCCATTGAGTCGAATTGTTTGGGAATGCGTCTGCTCCGTCGCTAATATCCCAAATTGGTCCATTGATGCCCGATGGGTCCGGGTCACTGTATCCATCACCGTCACCATCCGGGCACCCTGAACGATCTTGGTCCGAAGTTCCGATTACCGCTGGGCAGCCATCGGCGCCGTTGGCGATTTGCCATGTACCATCAGGGTCTGAGTAACCATCTGTATCCGCATCGGGACAGCCAAATCGGTCCAATGTCGATGTACCCGGTGCAATGGGGCAGGCGTCGGGTTGTATGCCTGTGGGATTGTCGCCGTAACTATCGCCATCTTGGTCAGCCCATTGCGTAGGTTCATTCACGAACGCATCTGCTCCATTGGCTATTGTCCATCCAGTGTCTGGATCCGAGTAACCATCAGAATCTGTATCAGGGCAACCCTGACGATCGACGCTCGAGGTTCCGGGCACCAGTAAGCAATCATCATCAGAATCTTCCACGCCGTCAAGGTCTGCATCTTGTGTTAGGTTAACTAAAGCATAATCATCACTCAGTGCCAAAGCAAACATTTGAGGGCCAACCGGTACATTGGTGCCAATTACGTGGACTTCCCACGTTCCGGGCAGCGGATTGTCAAAGGTTTGACCAATCAAATTATCAACACTGTTTGAAAGGTTGTGCCATGTAT
>DAHU01000062.1 GCA_002495945.1 Euryarchaeota archaeon UBA13 | reverse complement strand
CCTTGGCCTTGACCTTGACCTTGTCCTTCGCCTTGTTCGGCTTGACCTCCAGCATCGGATTCTCCACCGCCGTTGGTACCACCGTTTCCTGACCCTTGACCTGATTCAGTAAAGTCTGGATCATAGGCATCCGGAATACCATCGCCATCTGAGTCAGAGTACTCTCCATCGTTTGGATCTGTTGGATATGCCTCAGAGCTGTCTGGCTTTCCGTCACCATCAGTGTCGGCATTATTTGGATTGGTGCCCGTTGCATACTCTTGAGAGTTGGTTAAACCATCCCCGTCAGGATCTGCATTGCCATCGCCACCGTTAGTGGGATTCATTCCATTATTGACTTCCCAGCCGTCAGGTAATCCGTCGCCATCGCTATCTGCATTGTTCATATTAGTGCCTTGGTTTTGTTCCTCTGCATTGGTTAGACCATCACCATCCCAATCGGCTCCACCATCAGATGGGTCGTTAGGGTCAGATCCGTCACCGCTTACTGCTGAAATTGCAGATAGTGCTAGAAACAAAGCCAATAGCATACTCATTAATTTTCTGTTCATATTATTACTTCCTAAGTTTTTACATAGAGAACCCGCTGTTCTCTCTTTCCATTCTTGGTGCAGATAAATTCTGGGCCAAGATATGGGATTGACGCGATGCGCAGCTGAGATTGCAAATGGAATCAAGCTCAAAATAGACTGATGCTAGCGCACATTCTTGCGCATAATAGGCTTGTAGTTGCCTGTTTTGTCTATTTTTGTTTGATTGATTATTGTTCTCCAAATTCATCGCTTTTCACGGGTCTGTCTTAGGGAACCCAGTGTTCCCTCTACCAAATACACCGGTCTTCCACTATATGAATGGCGCGATATAATGGGCGCGCTCCCTATCACAATATTTTCATCATCGACCTGTGTGGTCCAATTCCTGAAATATCATACGGCTGATCGATAATTTTCCACCCTTGTGATTGATAAAATTCAATGGCGTGTTCCCTAGCTTGTAGCAAACCTATCTTTGCTGACAGATGAGTCTTTGCCGCTTCTTCAAGACCGGCAAGGACGGTTGCTGCAAGCCCTTTGCGACGATATTCATCCAATGTCCCCATTTGACGTATCTGAATCGCGGGACGATTACTTGACTCACTGAGTGGACCAAAACCGGGAATCTTCGCTGCACCGGGTCCAGCATGGTCAGCACCAGAGCCATCAACACCTTCCGGTATCAAATGCGCCCTACCAACTGCTACCACCTTGTTGTCTTGTTCGACCCATGCATGAAGCGCGTTATCGTCATCATCAAGAAGTTCGGCACCTCTTTCAAAACCCAGTGGTTGACGCAGTACAGCATATCGACAATCGTAATACGCCAAAGAAGGCGTCTTGCCGGGCAAAGAAATTGATAGCATCATAACCAACCTTGTACATTCTTTGACGAGGCCGATTATGACTTAAACAAATCTCATTTTTGATAAGACGCGTTGAAATATAACTTGCTAATCCGCTCAATTACTGCACGGATGTCGGAGCGGCTACGTCGGGGATTGCAAATCCTCTTACCTGGGTTCAAATCCCAGTCCGTGCTCCATCACTTGATTATTGCACAAATAATCAAATGCGATGAGGCACCAGCGAGTAATCACTTGGAGCCTTGACAATGCCGGAACTTAACGACAATATCAACAAAGTCGGCACCGGGTTCGCCGCCTTTCTATCCCCTCCCGGACCAGAAGTTATCCGCTTTACTGTAGGTCAGCCTGATTTTGCTACACCGACAAAGGTCGTTGATTCTGCTAAGGCTGCTCTTGACCGGGGTGAAACTGCATATACAAGGACACAGGGCTCGCCTGAACTTTGTGATGCGGTATCCACTCACTTAGCAAAACACAGTATCGAAATCGATTCAAATAACATCGTTGTTGCTCCGGGTTGTAAACAAGCAGTCCTGTATGCGATGATGGCAACGCTCAACCCTGACGACGAAGTATTACTCTTGGCACCGGCTTGGCCATCTTATGATGGAATGCTGAAATTAATCGGTGCGGTTCCGATTCATGTCCCGGTAAAACGTGACGATTATCACCCTGATTTTGCCGCATTGGAAGCTGCCATAACATCGAAAACTAAGGCAATAATGTTGAATTCACCCAATAATCCAACTGGGGCAGTTTATCGCCCTGAAGAAATCGAAAGATTGGTTGCATTAGCTGTTAAACACGATCTATGGATTATCGATGATATGATTTACGCAACCCTTGTTTGGGCAGATTACGGCTATACTTCTCCGACTCAATTCGCAGGTGGTAAAGAGCGAACCATCACCGTTGGAGGATGGTCAAAAGGCTGGGCAATGACCGGTTGGCGCTTAGGTTGGATTGGCGGTAGTGAAGCAGTAGCCAATGCGGTGAAGAAGGTTAATGCAAGTGCTGCTACACATGTTGCGACATTTTTGATGCCTGCCGCGATAACCGCACTATCTTTGGAAGCAGAAACCCAAATGATGGCTGATTCATTCAAAGAACGCTGTGAGGTAATCTATCAACTGCTTGATGACTTACCAGGCATAACAGTTCCCAAACCTGAAGGTGCATTCTACGCTCTTTGTGACATTACAGCAACTGGAATGACCGATATTGAGTTCGCCAATAGAGCTCTTGAGGAAGCGCAGGTCCAACTGATACCGGGCTCGCTAATGGAGGGCGGAGAAGGTTTTGTGAGAATTTCATACGCTACATCCATGGAAAATATCCGCGAAGGAGTCAGACGGCTCAGCGAATGGCTCAGCAATCTTTGACTAAACATGCTTTGATAACCCCAAGGGTCTAATTTAGTGCATGGTGAACCAACGCTTTGAGTGGATAGATGAACATATTCACCAAGCAAAATCAATTCATATTCTCGGCGCTGGCTTGAATGCTGAAAGGCCTGCTCATAGGGCCATTCACGACCTTGATGAACGTGGATGGAGACTCGTTCCAGTGCATCCAAGAGACGCTGGTCGAACGATTTTGGGCCGAGTAATTCGTCGAGAGATTGAAGATGGCATTATTCCCGACATAGTGGTATTTTTCCTTGCGCCAGAACGTGCTAAGGCGGCAATATTAGCCATGATAATGCAGTACGGCTCAAGCGACATGCCATTGATTTGGTTGCAACGTGGTGCGGAAAGCGATGAACTCAGTGAGATGCTCGAGGACAGTGGTCTAAAGCACGTCAAGAATGATTGCATAGTCGAATATATCACTAGAAATGAGATGTACAGGAAACCTGCTGTTGAAGATAATCCATGGTTTAGACAAATTAGCGATGAGGACGGTAGTGGTTGTTCGGTTTGGCAGGCCTTTGAACCACTTAGTGAGGGCCATGATTTCTCAACCGAATTAGAGTGGGTTGGCGATTTGGAGGACTTAGAACAGTCTGAGCACACTATTGCTCGCTATATTCGAAGTCTAGTAAATGATGATGAGAATCTGCTAGAAGCAGCAGTCCGTCTTAGTTAGGATTCAATGATTCGGTTAAGGGTTCCACCACTACCAAATGTTGCATAATACAAGTCACCATCCGGCGAGAATCTCAATGGTAACGGCGTTCCAAGCTGAGTAGCAATGCTAGTTGCGTCAGAATCCCAGCCAACAAACACCCCGGTTTCGTTGTATTGCGGTGTGAAGTCTATCCGTACAATTTCATGGCCTTTGGGTAACAGAGTATTCCAAGAGCCATAAACGGATGCGTAAACAGTATGCCCACCATTATCAGATAAACCCGGAAGGGCAGCATTACTCGGCCTTACATCGATACCGTTCATTGAAGTGTGTGGTGTCCATTTGGCAATTGGGCCAATGGTTCCTTCCGGCACAGGATTCTCCGGATCGTCATCCGGCCAGCCGTAATCCTCGCCTTCAATCAATAAATTCACTTCTTCAGGCGGATGGTCACCCTCCCAATCTCTGCCATTATCAGTGAATAAATAGCCCATTGATTCAACATATACTCCATCGAAAGAATTGCGAACACCGGAGGCTATGATGCCGTGGTCGCCAGTCGCTCCGTCAACCCATAGCAACGCAGCATTGCGAGAATCGTCTTCATCACAAATATTGCACGTTGAGCCTGAATGCCAAATTAAGGTGCCATTTGGTAAGACATTAATCGCATTAGTTTGATGATTGCCAATTGGAATATCGTCAATCAAAACAACCTGCTCACCTAAAGACCAATTCTCGCCCACTGAATATCTCGACAGTTTTCCAGCCTCAGAGACAAATAATGACGCGCCATCAAAGTGAACTCCATGTGGCCTATCAAGACCGGAAAGGATTGTTTCATAATCAAAATTATTCGAAGTATTCATCAGCATTATCCGGTCACCATCTCGGTCACAAATCAAAAGCTCGTCAGCACTTACCCACTCCAAACAAGTTGGCCCACCAAGTCCAGAAGCCACTTTTTCAACCTCAAAACCATCAAGATGAACACGGTTTAGTGGAGTGGTGTAAGGGAAAATTTGGCGCGCAAATAACATCAATAAAATGACCATGAAAATTGGAAGAATGTGTCGCCACCAACGCATTTCAATCAATCCGTATCAGAAAGGTGAGCGATATTCTTTGACATCTTCGGCAATTCGCAGCAGTTGGTTGTACTTGGCAACGCGGTCAGAGCGAGCCGGCGCTCCGGTCTTGATTTGACCTGCTCTTGTCCCGACTGCTAAGTCGGCAATGGTTACGTCTTCTGTCTCTCCACTACGATGAGAAATAACGTTGTTAAAGCCATGAGAAGATGCCAACGCCATCGATTCAAGCGTCTCGGTTACTGTACCGACCTGATTTACTTTTACCAGCATAGCATTAGCCGCCTTGAGTTCAATGCCTTGGGCTAACCTCTCAGCTTGGGTAACAAATAGATCATCTCCGACAATTTGCACTCTATTGCCCTCGGCTTTGGTGAAATTTGACCAACCGCGCCAATCATCTTCAGCAAAACCGTCTTCGATGGATAGGATTGGATAATCGTCCAACCATCCTGAGTAAATGTCTGCCAATTCCTCGCTAGAAATTGCCTTACCATCCATGTGATACTTATCATCACGGTAGAATTCTGTTGCTGCAACATCAAGTGCAATTCCCATTTCTTCAACTGAGTACCCTGCGCCTTCAATGGCTCTTACCATGTACTTCAGACCCTCTTCATTGGCTGGAAGATTGGGTGCAAAGCCGCCTTCATCACCGACTCCACCAAGTAAGCCATCGGCCTTCAACTCCTTCTTTAGTGAGTGATATGTTTCAACACCGGCTCTGAGCCCCTCTTCAAAAGTGTCAAAACCGTGTGGCATAACCATGAATTCCTGTACGTCAACATTGCTTGCTGCATGAGCGCCACCGTTGAGAATGTTGAGCATAGGCACCGGCATTAGTCCACCAGATACGCCACCTATGTACTTCCACAGAGGTAGTTCGTGAACCGCTGCCCCAGCGTGCAAGCAAGCAAGAGATGCTCCAAGCATAGCATTAGCACCTAGATTTGCTTTGTTTGGTGTGCCATCGAGTTCGATCATTACCTCATCAATGATTTTCTGCTCATCAACTGGTAAGCCAACCAAGGCTTCTTCGATACGCTGAGTGACATTTTCTACGGCTTGAGTAACGCCTTTGCCAAGATACTTTGATGCATCGCCATCACGCATTTCAAGCGCCTCGTAGGCTCCAGTAGAGGCTCCTGAAGGCACTGCAGCACGCCCCATTAGTAAGCCGCCAACATAGCAATCAACTTCGACAGTTGGATTACCACGACTGTCAAGTACCATTCTTGCGTTTAATCCGGAGATTTCGTTAGACATTGGTTTGCCTCATGCTTGCCACTTGAACTCGTCATTTGAATAAAGCGGATTTCTCCCAAAACACAGTAATTCTGCATAATTTACCGTAATTAGGGAGTTTCGTTCCTAAAAAAGCCCTAAAAAGTATATTTAGAGAGGATTAATATACCAATACCGGAACTCCACAACATGGCCCGAATCGCTGAAAT
>DAHU01000027.1:21382-29460 GCA_002495945.1 Euryarchaeota archaeon UBA13 | reverse complement strand
GTTTTGTTCTTCTTCAATACGATAGACTGTGATTTCTAAATGAAGTTCACCCATCCCAGCCAGTAGAGCCTCACCCGTTTCTTGATTTGTGGTTACTTGAAGAGATGCGTCTGATTTTGCTAATGCTCTCAGGGCATCGATAAATTTCGGCAAATCCTTCATACTCTTAGGTTCAACAGCAACAGTGACAACAGGTTCAGAGTAGTGTCTAATTGCTTCGAAAGGTGTGAAATCTTTGTCCTTAGATAGTGTTACACCCGCAGCAGCAGATCGAATACCTGTTAGAGCAGCGATGTTACCTGCAACTACCTTTGGCACGGTAATTCTGTCACCTCCAACCATCATACTTACTTGTTGAACACGCTCAGGTTTAGCAGCACCAATGGCAAATACAGATTCACCTTGACTTACTGCACCGGAATAAATTCGTCCAACGGCAACCTCACCAGCGTGAGGATCCATCCAAATCTTGGTAATCATCATGGCTAATTCTGCCTCTGGGTCACAACCAATCATTGATTTTCCAATCGCTGAGTCTAAGTCACCAGTCCAAATGTTAGGAATACGGTATGGCTGAGCCTCTACAGGACTCGGTAGTTTGGTTACGGACATGTCGAGCAGAACTTCGTGTACTGGCGCCTTCTGTGCAAGTTCTTTCTGTTGTTCATTGTTACAGTATTCAAAGATATCTTTGAACGAAATTCCAGACTTCTGCATGTATGGAACAGTGATTCCCCAGTTGTGATAGGCTGAACCAAATGCCACAGTTCCATCGCCAACACTAACTTGCCAGCTCTTCTTGAATTCTTCAGGAGCGAATTGTTTAATCAATTTGTTTACTTTGGTAATAGTTCCTTTGAATCTCTCCATCATGTCCTCTGGTGTGACTTGAAGTTCGTTGATTAGTCGGTCAACTTTATTGATGAACAAAACTGGCTTAACTTTCTCTTTCAGTGCTTGCCTCACAACAGTTTCAGTTTGTGGCATAGGTCCTTCTACAGCACAAGCCAAGATGAAACAACCATCTACGGCACGCATTGCTCTTGTTACGTCGCCCCCAAAGTCGACGTGACCCGGTGTATCGATTAGGTTAATCAGATAGTCAGTTCCATCGACTTGGTGAACCATGGATGCAGATGCAGCGTTGATGGTAATTCCACGTGCGGATTCTTGCTCGTCGAAGTCAAGAACACGTGCAGCACCGGCCAAATCACTAGACATCATTCCTGCGCCAGCAATTAGATTATCTGATAGAGTTGTCTTTCCATGGTCAATGTGTGCAGCGATACACAGATTACGAATCTGTGGTAATACGTGCATTACTTCTGTTGCTTTCTTGATATTGTCTTCTTTTCGGCCCATGTGTTCACCACTTCTCGATGTTGTTGGCCACTAAAAAGGGGTTCTTAAGCAACTCGCATGTAATGATACTACTGCGTTGGTCTATATCATTGCCAAACACCATTTTCAATGATGTCTTGTTCAGCTGTGTCACCACAGTAAAAATAGCAAATACCGAACCTCAATTTACCGTCATCACATTTAACCGGTATGATTTTTTTCTCATAAAGCGGGGGTACTAAATTTGCGCCCTCGATTTGGTCTAAGTATTCTATGCTGGAGTTCATTGTATCACAAAAATAGACTTCGCAAGTAACTGCCATGTCTCCTGCCACCAATCCAGGAAACGGCCCGAGGTCATACAATTTACCGTTCACTATGCCGTCGCATACATATTCACCTGGCATTATTTGCTCTCTTGATTGGCCTCGTTTTAGAGTTCCATATGCGATGATGTATCCGGAATCACTCGTGTCAAAATTTTCTCTTGCAGCTTGTATGAATCTAGTAGGCATATGTCGCCTATGCAAACCGCTGTCGACTAATTGATGATAATTGTCAGTTGGTGGAAAGAAACTACCTAATTCATATTTCGTTGAAATGTAGGTTACAGCACTGATTGTTTCACCGGTTTCACCAATCACGGAAACCTCAATTTGATGGTAATGATTTGGGTGACCTTCCTTATCATCAAGTGATGATTGACTTTCTTGATTGACCTCAAACAGCACACCATAAACACCGACTGATAAATTTCCAGTCGCTATTATGTTAGCAGCACCACCCTTTCTCCCGCTGGAATAGTGACTGTAGTTGATTGAGTATCCGGGTAAGAATGCACGTTTTAGTTCTGATAAGCCATCAGGACTGGCATTATTTTTTCTGCACCATTTGGACCAATCATCAAAATCTAGATTTGATCCGTAACCGAAATACAAACGCATAGTTTGCAACCCTCAGACCATTACTTAAATCTAAGCGGTCGAGGAATCAGAATCATCTTGCAGATGCTGCGATTCTCTCAAGTTCTTCTTTCTTTGACACTGCAAAAGATGTGACATCGCCATTTGCGGCTTTTGTCAATTCGTTGATTATGCAGCTTGTCAAAGTTCTCTTTGACTTGTGTGTGCCTTGTTGTGCACCCTTGGCAAGGTTTCTCAAAGCAACGTCAAGTCTTCTTGAGGGAGATGAATCCACGGCTTTTGGTTGTGAAACAGCACCAAACTTGATTCTGGTAATTTCTTCCATTGGCGCACCATTGCAAATGGCATCAACAAAGGTTTGCAGTGGATTCTCTCCAGATTTGTCAGCGATGCTATCTAGAGCGGTTTCGAAGGCTTTCATTGCCCCTTGCTTCTTTCCTGTGTAAGGGCCAGTTCTCATCAGTTTGTTGATATATCTCTCAACTACTGAAAGTTTTGACTTGCCGAACCAGGCATTAGCGTGTCTGCCGCCGGTGTGTGGGACACCGACAGTTGTCAAGTTGATGTATGGAGCCAATCCAGGGTCTTTGCAGGTTACCTCAGAGGCATCCCATTTACCAAATACTAGGGTGCCAATCCCAGCGATTGGCTTGACTTCTTCTTGTTGTGGTGTTGTCTCTTGTTCCATCTCAACTTCACTCATAAAAACACCTCATCTAACAGGCTTCTCCTTACGGCCTCTTACCATTTCGTCAAGGGATACACCGTTGACCTGAATGACTTTGTATCTTACACCAGGTATGTCACCATATGAACGACCCATACGGCCACCGATACCTTCCACCATCACTTCATCGTGTTCATCAATAAAGTTGATAGCGCCATCACCGGGAGCGAAAGCGGTGAGTTTATTTCCGTTTTTTATCAAAGAAATTTTGACGGCTTTACGAATTCCGGAATTTGGTTGTTTAGCTTCAATGCCAACCTTTTCAACGACAATACCCTTCGCTTGAGTTGAACCTGCAAGAGGGTCATGCTTTGCTCTTGATTTTAGCATACGCTTCTTGTATCTTCGATCTGACCAACGAAATTTTTGTCGGTCTTTTGCCATCTTTGCACCTGCGAATAGCCCTCTACCCATGTGATACACCTCATTGAAGCACTTCGCCGACTTGAAGCCCCTATTTAACAACGACCCTTGAAGAGGTAAAAAGTGACGACTGAATAAATGAATTTGTAGTAATTTTGAGATAAAAATGGAACCATTTGATATGAAAGGTTAAGCCATTGACTCAAGTGGCGGTGGTATGGCCTTTAGAGACCATCTCGGTGCCGCAGATATAATCTCACAACCTGTCAGCATAATTCAAGGAATGTGGGACTTTTCGAGGAAAAACAATCATCCACTGTTAGTATTTGATAATATCAGCGAAATTCCGGGCCACCGGGCTGCAGTTAACCTACTAACTAGAGAGAGATTATGTGCAGCAATAGGAATTACTCCAGAAGAATACATTGACACCCTTGCATGGGCAATGGAAAACCCAGCAACTCCACAAATTGTTGACCCTTCTCAGGCAGAATGCTATGAGAACACTCAAGAGGAGGTAGATTTACAAAAAATTCCTATTCCACACCACTGGCCGCAAGACAGAGGGCGTTATTCATCGGCCAGTGTGATAATAGCCCAATACAATGGTATCAGAAACATGTCCTTTCACCGTCAATTTTTACGCGATAAAAATCACACAGTTGTAAGATTGGTGCCACGTCATTTGCGTACTATGATGACAACGGCTAGAGAAAATGGTGAAACCGTTGATGTTGCAGTTGTAAACGCCCCCGACCCCGTAGTATTGCTTGCAGCAGCAATGTCTTTTGATGAAAATATAGACGAGTTAACTATTGCCGCAGCCTTACACGAGAAACTATACAATAAGCCATTGAGACTGACAAAAATGCCTAATGGTATTGATGTACCAGCATCAGCAGAATATGTCTTTTGGGGTAAGATAACTCTTGACAATGATGATGAAGGGCCGTATGTTGATATCACTGGTACTTTAGATGATGTCAGACAAGAACCTGTAATCGAATTTGACGGTTTAGTGCACAGGAATAACCCTATTTTCCACGCACTAATTCCTGGTGAGGCCGAACACAAGACTCTCATGGGATTGCCACGTTCACCAACAATCAAGGATGCCGTGTCAAAAGTTTGCGAGTGCTTAGATGTTCATATGACAGAAGGTGGTTGTGGATGGTTGGCTGCGGTGGTAAAGATACGCAAAAAGCACCACGACGATGGTAGGAAAGCAATCGAAGCGGCACTCGCTGGCCATAAAAGCATGAAGATGGTAACCATTGTGGACGAAGATATTGACATCGCAGACCCAGTTAGAGTTGAATGGGCAATGGTTACTAGATGGCAACCAGACCGTGATACAATAATCCTGTCAAACCAAAAGGGCAGTTCACTCGACCCATCAAGAAATGCTGATGGCACCACTGCCAAAGTCGGTTTCGATGCCACCATTGCTTTTGATGCTGACAAATCGGGATTCATGTCTGTACAATGAGGTGTTGGAGTGGGAGAGGACAGTAAGGACCTCTTACAACATCCAAGAAGAAACCTTGGTAATAGATACCGGTCGCAAGCCAAAAAGTTTGCAAAATTAGCCGTTATGGATGAGTCACGATTTACCGATAATATTGCATGGGCGGAGCAGAATGCACGTCAAGCTATACTGTATGACTTCACTGAAGAAAATAACTGGCGATGTTTAGCAGACATCAAGGTAATAGTCGGAGACGCAGAAGGTCTAAGCGCCGTGCTGGAGGATTTATTTTCGATATTAGGTCGTGATCCGGAACAAGTAGAGCAACTAAGCAACATTGATTTTCTACAGTTTGGTATCGAATTATTGGAAGCAGCCTTTGCTAGAGACCCACTAAATCCCGATGTTTGGTGGCAACAATTGAATTCACCCGAACACCAAATTGAAACTTTGGACCAATTCGTAGACCGATGCAAAAGATTAGATTTTAGCGACCAGAGAGCGAACATAATCTTTGGTAGAAGGATAGAGAGGATTCGAGACTCAGGACAAACTGAACTATTTGTTGATTTAGCGAGGAATTTATTGGCACATCGACCTCAAAATCATGAATTGTGGCTTGAACTTGGACGATTATATGAACGAACCAATCAAACGGAAGAAGCATGGATTTGTTATGACCATGTCCAAACATTACGTTCACATAGCAATGTTCGGGATGAATATATGACTAGATTAACTGCAAAAATGGATGGCAGTACTAGCAATGCTTGGACTAAACCACCGGTGTCTAAGCGTAAGGAATTTTTAGATCAGATGGTATCATTAGCAAGTCGGGTTTCTAATTCAACACAAGATGATGATTTCGTTGAGGAGGTCAGTCCATTGGTTTCCAATAAAGAAGAGCAAAATTTAGTTCACCTCTTACAGCAACAGAATTATTCAGAGGCATTCTTTGTTGCGAGGCGATTAGTTGCTGCAGGCGAGGATTGGGCACATGAGTATATGGAACAAGCACGCGCAGGATTTGATTAGATGATGCCAAAATTTGTACTTGCTTGGATTACATCCTCGGATGAACATGGTGCTAGTCTGCAAGATGGCGGTCACGTAGTCTTTGTCAGGCACCCTGAGCGAGGCTGGGAGATTCCAGGCGGCCATTTGAATGATGGAGAATCACCAGAAACTGCATTACGCCGCGAAATACTGGAAGAGACTGGTCTCCAAGTCACAATAAAAACTTGGAACAAAACCTACTATCCCGAGGGATGGGTGGCTAGCGTGGTGACCGATGCAAAACCATCAAGTCAACGGTGGGAGGTTGATGACAGTAAGGTAGAGGAAATTGGCTGGTGGAGCGAAGTCCCTCCCGTAATTATGTGGACTAAACAGGAATTCATTGATTTGGATGAATGGTGTCAGAATTCAAATTAAAGTTAGAACCGACAGTCTCTCACCCCATATTCTATTGTGCTCTTCGTCATCTGAACAAACCTGTATCATTGCGGCCAATGTCGCGTCTTCAACTCCATCCGGCTCCGAAAATAAATCATCAAAGTAGTCAATTTTTGCTAAATTTTTGGCGATGCTAACCATGGCTCTCAAATCAGGACGATGCTCACCAGCATTTGATTTGGGCAAATTATTGAAGCACCAGTCAAAAACACCATCGATATCAAGAGGATTAACCACAAGCATAGGTTCAGGGTCTTCCACCCTTCTTGGCTTGGCATTTTCGACTTGAACTTGCATTCTTTCAGCATCGGTATCGATATTAGCGAGTGATAATTCTAAGAACAGTGTTCCTGCCTCAATAGCCATATTTGTTTGGTATGCTTGAATTGCGTGAGAATGCGCATTCCATGCGTGTCTCGCAGCGTCAAACATGTGTCCCATTGATGCTCTAATTCGCGAAGCACCGAGCCTTGAAATCGCAATTGTTTCGTGAGCATGATCGCCATCTCGGGTTATTTCGGAATAGACATTTAGTGCCATCAACGGCGCATTGGTAGCCATCAACAGAGCTGCCCTATTTAGCAATGATAAATCGTGGTCACGACTGGCTTTTGCAACAGATTTCAGCCTCAGTTCAGCCCACTCAAGGTCCTCTTTAGCACCCTCGACGTCGCCACTTTCAAATCTCGCTAAACCCCTCTCCATGCGTAGCCTTCCCTCTAATTTTAAGTCTCTAGTTTCAGGATTCTTTGCAATTTTTATCGCTTCATCAATAGCATGTTCCAGTTTATTGTCGCCCAACATTCGTCTTCTAACAAGTCCGATTGTTGCGTGTTCTGCCGCTGATAAATTAGACTTTATAATTTCAAATAACTCAGCGGCATCAAGAAACAACGCTGCCTCTGCTATCATTAACCATGATTCGATATTCATCTCATCCTTCCAAGTGGCTAGAGTGGAATTGTCAACAGGCCCCTCACTTCGCCATTTTGAAATAAATTTCCCGGGTGAATTTGGCACTTCTATTTCTGACATTATGAATCACCTCGTGGCGTAATTTTGGCAACCTGAGAAATGAACGAACTTTCCGCAGTTATTCTATCAACAGTGCCTGTCCATCCAGCGGCTCCATCATGGCCTCCACCGCTGCCGCCTAGACTTTCGCTAATTTGATTCATAATATTGGCTAAAGATATTCCCTTTGATGTAGCATTTTTGGTAGCACGTGCAGTCAACCTAGTTTCTCCATCCCTGCTTCTACTAACCAAAGCAATGTCGTGTCCTGAACCTAAGAGCAAACCGGCTAATTTTCCTTCAAGTGTTCCGCAATAAGAGTGAATGATTGACCAATCACCTGATTCTGTAGCCTTTGCTCTTTGCAGGCCACGGAGCAAACTGCCCCTTTCACTGGCATTTATTTCGCTAGATTCTAACCACTCAACAAATTGGGCATAATCGATTTTCGATTCTTTGAGTAATAAGTTGGCTGTCTTGAACGCTTCTTTGGAATTGTGCCTGAACCTACCACTGTCTGTTAGTAGCCCTGCTAATAACAACTTTCTTACAGGTTCAGTTAAACTATCTTTCGAGTACTGTGCAAGATATGTGGTCACGATTTCGGTGGTTGCAGAGACTGACATCTTTACCGACAAATCATGTTCATGCATGTCCCAATCGTCTGAAACATGATGGTCTATGATGCATTTTGGGATATTCTTTGGTAGTTCAAAACCAATTTGAGATGGTGATGCCGCATCAACAATGATAATTCCGCCCAAGTTTTTTGGTAATTCAGTACAGT
>DAHU01000027.1:6705-21001 GCA_002495945.1 Euryarchaeota archaeon UBA13 | reverse complement strand
TGCAGTCCACAAGCCATCATGTTTGGGTTTGATGCAGCAAGAGATATGGCCGAACCAACAGTATCCATATCACCATTCATACCGGTAATTACCGGCACAGCACCATTGGAACATGCGTTCTCAATCCAAGTGTGTAATTCTTCCATTCTTGGGTTGGTTGAACCCTGTCCAGTAATCAATTAGATCCCTCTAGAACCTTCTTCAATTCTTCATAGGAATTCAGTAAGTCGGTTTCACGAGATTGTAACCTAGTCAAATGCTCTGATAGGGTTTTGACATCGTTATCTAGAACATCTGCCAAGGCTTTTCTATCTGCCACTTCAATCAACACACCCCCGAGTTGCTGATGTAGCGCTAATTCTGAAGGTTGTTTAGCGACAGCATCTGAGGTTGCCTTTAATTCTAGAATTTGGGCATTGAGGCTAGCCATTTGCTGCCTTACAGATTGGATTTCCGAGACTACAATTTGGAACTGTTCCACATCACTCATTACTTCTCACCACTTTTTTTCAATCATTCCTAGTTGATGAATCCTCGCCTGCAGGCAAATTGTCGATCATAGATACCAGTGAATCAACAGCGATTAGACCACGAACTCTTGTGTTCCACATTGCTCGTAAATCTTTAGCTTTCGATTCGATAATCTCAATGGAAAAAGACCCATCGTGATAACTTATCTCGCAATCTGTGATTAAGGCGGCAGCTAGCGATTCAGTATTATCCTTAGTGTTGGATTGTACTTCTAAGGTTAATTTCCATTCAGTGGACATTTCGGTCCCTCTGGAATCTCACTCTTCTTCTGATTCAGACAAACTTCTCTCGTAGTCAAGTGCAGCTTGTTGTGCAATATATGCCATATCGGCAGTTGTTGCACCTTCTACAGATCTACGCATGATTCTGCTGTTAGCGTCAGATGCTCTAGTGAAAGGTTCCCAAGCACCGCCAGCAAATGTGTAGTCACACTTGTTACAGTGCCAAATACCTACTGACTTACGAGTTACTTTTTGATATTGACAAACCGGACAGGTGTATTTTCTGCTTTTCTTCGCCAGTGCTGACGCAGAATTTCTTCTTACTGAAACACCATATCTTGCACCGAATCTAGCGGTTGCTCCTGCTTTTTGGGTTCTTTTTGCCAATCAGTTCGCCTCCTTTTTTGCAACGATTTTTCTTAGTTCTGCACACTTGTTCTGGGCTACCGAGAATATCTCTGCGAATTCTTGCGGCGTGAATACCCCTCTTAACCCCTTTTGTAGTGAGTGAAGATGTCCTTCATCTCCGATTGTGATATGAATTCGCTCGTCACCGCCCAATTCTTCCTCTTCACAAGGGTCGTAAACATATCTGCCACCGACTCTGGTAAACGATGCCATAATTGGCGTACCATTCACAGAAAGGGTGTAGTCATCGCCCACATCAAATCGCTCAGCGGGGACTATTGCAGTTCTCAATGCAGCGATAGCGGCAAGTCCACAGGCATCGAAGATATTTCCACCATCAGATAGCACGTGAATATCGATCATTACCCCCCATACTTTTTCGCCAGGGATGATGCACAGGCTGTTCATGTCGATACAACCAGATTCTCTAATACCACGATCAACGACTCTTCCAAGTTCGATAGATTCTGGTGATGGAGGCCCTGGTTCATATTTCCGATGGGCAACTGGCCTAAGTTCTGCACCACACATCAAGGAACCTTCAGAAGGTCTGTCAGGCCATGGTGTTCTTATTTCGAACTTGACTCCGGCATAGACAACGGTTTTGCCCATTGTGACCTTTGCTGAACCTTCAGCATTGTACAGACAATCGGTTTCTAGTGTTATTTCTCTGCCTTCGAATTGACCTCTGCCATCGATTCTCGCATCTTGTTCTGCTAATCTAGCCATTTCTTGGCGAAGTAAATTTGGTACTAATTCAACCATCAGTTGTCACCTTCCTCGTAACGAGATTTCAATGCATCTACCATTATTTCGTGAATTTCTTTAGCGGCTTTGAAGTTGTATTCCATTGCCAAATCAAATTCTTCTGGAGATAGATCGCCATCCATTTGCAAGAATGCGATTTCACCGGTGTTGGGAAGTATTCCAGCAGGCAGGTCAGCCTGACCATAGTTGTCCTCTGCTTTATCCAAATCTAAGACAACTGTGTCCTCAATCTTTCCAGATGCTACACCGACAATCATGTCGCGCATTGGAATTCCCGCATCTGCCAGTGCTACAGATGCTGCAGTGATACCAGCACATCGAGTACCAGCTTCTGCTGCTAGAATTTCAATTTCTACACGAATTTTCGATCTTGGGAACCTCTCAACCAGCACCACTGATTCTAGGGCCTCTGCGGTGACTTTGGAAATTTCTCGAGAACGTCGATTAAAACCCGGTCGGATTCTATCGCTGGTAGAAAACGGTGCCATGTTGTATCTTACATCAATTACCGCTCTGTCTTGGCGTTGAATCTTTCTTGGGTGGGCTTCCATTGGGCCATAAACTGCTGCTACAGCAACGTTTAGTCCATGAGTAACCATTGCTGAGCCGTCAGCCGCAGGCAGAATTCCTGCCTGTATGGATACCGGTCTCGATTCATCCAATTTTCTTCCGTCTAATCTCAGTCCGTCATCTCGTAATAACTGTACATCTCCATATCCGCCCATTATGCATCACCTTGTTTATTGAATACTGCTTCATGTTTCTTCATTATTGAATCAAAATTATCTTTATGTCCGCTTTGTTTTGCCAATGACAGTGCTTCTCTTGTCCAAGAAATTCCATCAGCGTCACCGTCAATCCAAACTCGGCCATTTTCGCCGACAATGATACGACAATCACTGATGTTTTTCATGCGGTCTAAATTAGCATTGTCAACGCCACGAATTCGGTCAAGGTGGTTAACTGGTACCTCGACTACTGCTCCTTGTGATAGTCTTCTAAGACCAACGCCTTTCATAGTGAGGACGACATTGTGGCACTCGTCAACTTCTTGCACCCTTGCTAGGGCGGAGTCGCCAACATCCATGTGTTGTCTGGCTTGTCCAAATTCAACCTTCCAAGGAGCTAATGACATTGGTAGGAGACCTTGAAATGAGCCGTTTATGTTCATAAACCATAAGTTGTTTCTTACCTCTGCAACAGTGCCGATGACTAAGTCTCCTGACCTTGGTAGGTAGGGGCTGTTGATGGGGTCTACCGATATGGTGCCGTTTAGTTCTCTTACCCAACCGAGTTTGGTTGCTATAATTTCGTCGTTTTGGCTGATTGCGCCACTTCCGACACGCATCCCGGCCAATGGCCCAATGGCCATTCCCGGGGTCACTAGGCGCTGCTCGGCGCCGCTTCGACCTTGGGACATTTCTTTCTCTCCGACCCACCGACTAGCCAACCCATGATAAACTCAACCCTTAGGCAATCACGAGTAATATCACATTTCTTTTACTTCTGTTTGAGATGAAACTCTCATTATTTGTCCAATCAATTCGCCTTTCATTCCTGCAGGAATGTCCACCACACATGCCCATGAACCGTCTTCCAACCAACCCTCCTTCACCTGAAATGGGCGTAAGATTCGCATTGCTCCACCATAACCTGATCCGGGGACTTTGAATGCGAGTCTGATTGTCTCAAAAGAAAGTGGAATTAGTGGTTTTAGTTTGTCTATCGCATCCTTGATTTGCTGGTCAAGATTCTTGAATGGGTCTACTGAGTACCTTGATTCTTCAAGAGCTAATTCTATCCTGGTAGTTGGGTGTGGGCTCTTGGTTTTTGGGTCCACGGCTTGACTTTGAATATGATGGACAATCTTTTGGCGCATTCTTTCAACCATAGCCTTGCGTTGGTTTGTTGTAAGTTGTATGCTACCTTTCTCAAGTATTATTTTACCAATTTCTACTATGTCCTGAGTTTGGAATGTATTTTCAATAGCGTCTTCTGTGGGCCTTTCACCACCTCTTGCATCATGAAATACTTCGTCCATGGCAAAGAAGTCATCCACTTTAACGCTGGTGGGGTCAGTTTTGAAAGCATCAACTAAATCTGGGTCGACCAGAATTTCATACCGTTTTCCACCTTTCTCCATTCTTGCGAGAACAGCATTGTCTAGACTTACCATATCGTTGCCTCATAGAGACCTTGACTGTGGCAATTATTGATATTGACGGTCACTCTTCTAGAGGCTTGAGTCTGTCGATTTGCTTATTGACATCTTCTCGGTCGAGGAATCGGTAGCCGTTAGAATCGACAACTGCAACTTCAACAGCATCTCGGTTTAGTTCAGCATCGTTGGCGTTTCTAAGAGCCTCGAGTCCTAGTTTCATGGCAGCATTTAGCGTCAAGTTTTGTTTCCAATTCTTCTCAAAGTACTCTATTACCGTATTTCTGCCACTGCCTATTGCACCGGCGTGGTATGATTGGTATGCGCCACTCGGGTCGGTTTCATACAGATGTATACCATTGTCGTCAACTCCACCGATTAGCAGAGCAGTACCGAATGGTCTTGAACCACCGTACTGAGTAAACGATTGCTTGAAGTCGCAAATTTTCTTCACTAGGACATCGATGGGTACGGTTGCTCCGTATGTGATACGATTGATTTGGGCTTCAACCCTTGAACGAGCAACTAGTTGTCGAGCGTCAGCCATCAAACCTGATGTTGCTACACCAACATGATTGTCGATTTTGAACATCTTCTCGATTGATTCTGGAATAATTAGCCTGCTAATAATTCGCTTGTCACAAACTAACACAACGCCATCCTTGAATTTTAGACCTGCTGTTGTTGTACCTCGTTTTACCGACTCTCTTGCATACTCAACTTGGAATAATCTTCCGTCTGGGCTGAAAGTTGTGATTCCGTGGTCATATCCTCTTCCGCTTGGTTGCATTATCTCACCTGTTAGTTCCTTTAGCCGACACTTTATGAGTGTAAGGGTCACATCAATTGTGTTGCTTCGGTATATTGTGCACGATTTGCGACCATTATAATCCCTACGAACAGATAATCAAATTATTGACTAATTACTTTCTACAGTCAAACATGCGAGTCGCAATACTGTCTTCGGGTGGCAAGGATTCAGCCGCAGCATGGTGGTGGGCAATCTGCAAGGGATGGGATGTTACCGCTCTAATAACGATGCGAGTAACTTCTGGAGACTCAATGATGTTTCAAGTCCCAGGAACTGATATCGTTGAACATCAGGCAAAACTTGCCAAAGTAAATTGGATTCCAATTAATACAGAAGGTGTCGAGGATTTAGAAATTTACGACCTTGAGCAGGAATTAGCCAGAATAAACATCGATGCATTAGTTTGTGGTGCGCTGCGCTCGGATTACCAGAAGAGTAGACTTGAGCGTATGTGTTCTCGCATAGGAATAATTAGTTACACTCCACTGTGGCATCAATCCGCATTAAGTCACATAACCGGATTGGTTGACAATGGTTTTGGAGTAATGATTACCAGTGTGGCATGCGATGGTTTGGATGAATCTTGGATAGGTAAAATACTTGACCAAGATTCGTTGCAAGAGCTTATACAATTATCCGAAAAATACCGATTTAACGTTGACGGCGAGGGGGGAGAGTATGAAACTCTCGTGGTTCGAGGCCCTCACTTCGATGGCAAGATAGACATAGTTGGTAATGTTAAATGGCATGGCCGTCGAGGCGAACTAATAATTGACAAGATGTCAGTCTCACTTGATGGCTAAACGCGCAAGTGCTACTGCCTCATCGACAATTTCACCTGAAACTCCGATATGGTTCATCGGATCAAACATTGCTTCTAACTCAGCCGCAGAAAATGCTGCCGCAATTTCGGGCGTTCTGCTACAAACATCAATTAACTCAATCTTTTTATCTACTGCTTCAAATGATGCAGAACGTAAAATTTCGTGTGCCTCATCCCTTGGAATACCGTGTTCGACGAGTTCTATCATTACTTTCTCAGCCATAACAAGACCACGCTGCGACTTTATATTTTCCAAGCATCTATCTGCATCAACCCACATATTGGTTAATACTTGCCGGGTTTTTGTAATGACATCCTCACACAAGGCAGACCCGTGCGATAATGTGAACCTCTCACTGCTGGAGTTGGCGAGGTCTCTTTCATGCCACAGCAAAGCATTTTCATATGTCGGTATTATCATCGATCTAACGATTCTTGCTAATCCTGAAGCGTTTTCAGATTTTATTGGGTTCTTTTTGTGGGCCATAGTTGAGGAGCCAACTTGCTTTTTGATATCAAAACCCTCTCCTGCTTCTTGTATCTCTGAGCGTTGTAGATTACGTATTTCCTGCAAGATTTTCTCGCATGATGCAGCAACATTAGCCAGCCAAGAAACATATTCGATGTACCTGTCGCGACCCACTACTTGAGTTGTTGCCAATGGGACGCCAAGGTCCAAATGCGTCATTATTAGACGCTGTAATTCTCTTGCGTTTTCACCTTGTGCTGCACCGGTTCCAACTGCACCTAGAAACTTACCTACAGCAATTCTTGGTGACGCTTCATCTAAACGAATAAGTTGACGTCTAAGCTCATCTAACCATACGGCTGCCTTTAGTCCAAAAGTGATTGGAACTGCTGCTTGCCCGTGGGTTCTACCAAGCATGACAGTATCTCTTTCCCGTTCAGCAACATCAGCACATACCTCGATTAGTAAGCATAATTGCTTGCGTAATAATACGATACTATCTCTCAATTGCAACGCAACTGCAGTGTCGACAATATCATTTGAAGTTGCACCTAAATGTATACACCAGCCCGCATCACCAGCGGCTTCCGCCATTGCTTTGGTTAGTGCCATTATGTCGTGTTTTGTCTCCGCTTCAATTTCCGAAACCCGTTCTTTTGTTACAGCAGTGGAATTGGCAATTGCTGCGACTGCTTCATAGTCTTCTTTGTTGACCTTGCCAAGTTGCATGTGAGCCCATATTAGCGCTCGTTCTACCTCGAGTTGTCTTTCGTGTCTTCCGAGTTCAGACCAAATATGTTTGAAGTCTTCACAGCCATATCGGTAATCAAGGGGGCAAAAGGCCATGTTCAGTGGTCTTCGACAACCTCCTATAACATTTCGATTATTTAGATGACCTTTCGGTAGCGAAACAATAGAGTACAAATCAAGATATTATTTCCACAACACACAAAAATTTGAAACCCTATTTTGCTAAACTCCCATCATGTCCGATAAATCTGTGAATGTCGAAAGCCGAACCTCTTCTCAAGATAAGCGTTGGACAATTATGGCAGCCTTGCTTGGCACAAATACAGCAGTCATGCTCTTCCAAGGGATAGAACAGGAGGCAGATCCTAAACAAATTAGAGAAATCGCCCTTTCAATTATAGCGGCAACGTTGCCATTCCAAGGGATTTATTTTTTGATTTACACCTACATGCTAGAAAATAATGGCAAACTGAGCATGGAAATGACAAATCGTCTTGACAGAGCTTCTGCAGTGTGCCAGTTGGTCGCTTATCTTTCACTAATTGGAGTTGGTATGATGTGGTATAATATTTCGAATTATGTTGGAATATTTTTCTTGGTTTCCACAATATTGGCAGTTTTGTTCATCAGGATTGCCATGGCACCGATAGAATCAGAATTCAAAGGTGATTAACTCAATAATAGTAGAATTGTTCCAGTTACCGAGGCAATAATTAGCAATAATATCATCATCGAGATAGGGCCGAATTGGTTAACATCGTTCATTGCAGTTTTCCAAAATCCATCTCTTGAGACCGCATGGGCGAAACTGTCGGCCTCAGCATATTGGCCAAGTGGTTTACGGGGTATCCTTTCTCCTTTCCGTACAGTAAAATTCACGGGCTCGTCATCGGACTTTTTCGCCTCAGCCATGTCAGTTCGTAGAGTCGATAGGTCAAATAATGTTACTATTGTTTACCAAAATAGTCATTCACTATCGTTATCCCACTAACAACATGCGATGGCGCGACCGGTCTGAATCAACCAGAGTTCACTTGGCTGTCGAAGGTAGTGTTGGCGGTACGACTTTGGGTCTGCATATGTCTGCTGATATAATCGATGAAGGTGGAAGGGTGTTATGGATTGGGTTAGACATGCCCAACCCGGAAAGATTTCCACAATTATTCAGCCATCTATCACCAGTTGCATCGTCTAGGTTTCACGCAATGATGATTGCTGGGGCATTGGACAAAGCCGTCAATACAATAATATCTGCGGCAAATACGCTACCGTCTGTTAAGTTAGTTGTCCTCGATGATTGGTGTGATAAGAGTGGAAAGATACCTAAATCACAATTAGAATTGATGAGTAAACTGGGGAAATCTATCGACTCAAACATTCGTTTGCTTCTGATTAGCAAAGGCACGATTGATGCTAGTGGGGCTCGAGAAGGTAATATCTTTGCTCGGTCAGAACAGCATTTTGTTGACGATGGTTATGAGGTGTGGACTCTTTGTCGCCACCAAGATGGCAATCGTCGAAACCTAACTTACTCGGGTGATTCTTACACATTAAAGATTGTAGAATCCGGCTTAGAGATTATTGATTAATCTTCATTCTCACCCAATAAGTCTGCCATTTCTTCAAGTGCCTCATCATCAGGTTCATCGAATTGTTGAGGGTTTTTTGCCGATCCTCCGATAGTATCTGAACCAGCAATTTTTGGCGCGTGACTATCAACAGCCGAGATTCTGTTTTGGCGTGCCTGCTTAGCAATAAAGTAAACCATTACCAAAAACGAAAGGGCAAATATTGCATAAGCGATGTTTTTTGTTGTGGACTCATCAACCATGATAATGCTAAATTGATTTTGCTTTTGTAAATTGTCCAACAATCAAAACAAATATCCTCTTTACCATGTCAAGGGCATAGACAGATGGCGCCTTGAGTCTGCAGGTGGCTGAACCCAGTCTTCAAAAGGTGGCTCACGCTTGACATATTCCCAACGTTGGGTAAATTTCTCTCGACACTGTGGACATCTAAGGGGTTGATTTTTCCCCATTGATTTCAATGTCACATTACAAGGAATACACTTCGGGCGTCGTTGGTTGGGTGTTGATTTTATGACTCGTAATTTTTCCAAATGGATTGCGCCATCGTCATTAGTCAAACCATTGAACTGGATTTTATCTCCTGGCTTTAGCCATTGTGCTAAATTCTTAATATCGCCTGATTCACTAAATGCCATTAAGTCTTGACCATTTGTGCATGTTATTTTTACGGTACCTCTTTTTTTTATCTGGATTTCATCGACAGTTCCATCCATATCGTCGTTTAGGTGATCGTCAGTAGCTTGGTTTGTTTTAAACACAACATAACCTTCTATTGCTTCAGTGTTTGGTGATTGTAAAAGTTGTTCACAACTGGTTTTTGCGGATTCATAAGTTCTCGACCTTAGACCAAATAACACCGGACAGTTGCCGCGTGGTGAAATCAAAACGGAGTTTGACCTCAAATCACGGGACATAAAATTATCTGGATGTTCATCTATGATTGCAAGTAGGTTCAAATCAACCTGCCTTTTTGATGATTTATTTACAGAATCTTGCTTTCTCCAACTTATGGCTTCAAAAGTGTAAGAGCTTGCAGGCCAAGCAATAGCAGCAGTGGCTCCAATTCTTCCGTGTCCACCCCATGATTTATCGGCTGTAGGAATCTTTTCCACAGAAACCTCATTCCGAACGCACTGCCAGTAAAATTCTTCATCTGGGCGGTCATGAAACCAAACCATTCCCGGGTCAGTGGGGCTTTGTGGTCGGTTATATTGTTCTGATTCCGTAATTTCTCCCTGCAATGGCAGAAGTTTATCAATCCACCATTGTTCAAGGAAACCAAGTAACTCGGCATAATCATTACCAACTATTTTTACCGCCACGGCTGCATTTCCTCTAGTTCGCCGACTGGCAAAGGGATACAATCTTACCAATCTATATTCTTCAATGGTGTATCCACTCGGCAGATTTCTAACCAGTTCAAACATAGAGTAGGTTGTGCAACCGCCACCTAAATGGTCGGTATCATCCAGTGCTAACCAACCCATATTGTTCACCTAACAGGTTGAAAGTTATCTCCTTTATCTTGTTGATTGATTGCTCGACTAACAACCTGAGCCAGTCCGAGATTTGGATTTACTTTGAACAATCTAATACCTCTTGCCCAACCTGCTCCAAGATCACTTTTTCTATCCCCGACAATCAAATCATGCTCGTTGCTCGCCTGCGGTTTATCTTTCCACCAATTTACTTTGACTGCCTCGTTGGGGATTTTAACATCAATATTTAATCCTTTATTTAGCACTAAATTATGCCGGAAGTAAGATTCTCCGAGGTATAGCATGCCCGGCATTGGTTTCCTGCAGTTACATCGGTCCATTTGCCTGTGAGGACAGGTTATAATCAAATCAATTACCGCATCGTTATCAATTTCAAGTATCATTTCCTGCATTTTTTGGTGGATTTTCTCTATCTGTTTTGGCCCCCAAAGCCCCCTACTTATTGCCGATTGATTAGTCACGATACAGATATGATATCCATTACGCTTCAATTCTCCAATTGCCGCAGCAGCACCTTCTAACAGTACTAATTCATCAGGAGAATTGATGTAATTTGGACTACCGATATTGATGACGCCATCGCGGTCGAGAAATGCAATAGGTTTGGGATTAAAACCACCTTGTGGAGTGGTTGTCAAAACCTCTACTACCGCTCCCTCCATAGTTAAGGGAAATATCAACCGTTCAAGTTTTTTTGCATTCTATGCAAGTTTTGAAGTTTGGCCGCTGTTTGGGGCATTCATGGAGGCTGATTCTATAGTGCCCATCATTGGCGCTGTTGGTTTAGTTTCCTTGGCTTTGTCTTGGCATCGACGGGCAGGAAACTCGGCTAAATTAGCACAGTTTGGATGGATTCTCGTTGGTTTGTATTTCTTTTCCAGTGCTTGGGATTACCAAGAAAAAGGCGACCTAGTTTTGACAGTGATGAGCTTACTCGCCTTACCAATAACACTGGGAATAGCGATATGGGAGAATAATGCGAAGGACAATCGTACAAGAAACGCTCTAAATTGGGCAAGAGGTGCTATGGCTTATGCAGGTGGACCATATCTGCTAATTTCACATGTTCCTTGGTTAAACGTTATCGCAATATGGTTTGTTGCTTCTCAGGTTGCGCTATTCTATCGAATTTCAGGTACAGGTGATATCCATCTTGGTGAGACTTGGGTCGAAACTTCGGCTGGTAAAGTAACATGGGATGACTGGGATGGAAATAGATGGTTTAGTAGCGAGACAATAGGTGAATTCCCATTTCAAACTGAATTAGTAATGGCAGATGGTTCATTTATTGGCATTAACTTTGTTTTAGCATGCACTGCTCTTCAATCGATGGTGATTTTTATTGGTGCTATAGCAGTTTTAGATCTTGACTGGCGACGTCGAATCAGAGCCATTTTGTTTACTATTCCTGTTATTCATATCCTCAATGTTTTCAGGAATGTTGGTCTAATATGGATGCATCAGACATATACAACATGGTCGTTTTATGGGATGAGTGTTTTTGAGTTTGGACATAATTATGCGGCACGTTTCGTGTCACTGTTTGCCATGTTCTTTATGGCATTAATCATGTTCGAAATTCTACCAGAACTTCACCGACATATCGTACGTTTACTAAAACCACTTGGTTTGATGCAGCCTAAGAAGAAAATATGACTAGCGGCGTTTCCAAGGCTCAGCGTGATTATTTCTTTGCCATTTCTCACCCGAGCCCATGGGGTATTCGATAACTTCGACACCTCTATGGTCGATATTCCCTAGCAACTGTGAAGGTGGCGAATTAGAATCATTGAGTAATTCATCAAAGAAATTGTTCTCTACCAGTGGTTGTTGGATGGCAGTTACATCTTGAGAATTCGTTATTGCAGATGGCTGCTCATTTACTGAGACTCCAACGGCATCAATGTTATCAGTTCCGTCTTGCATGCCCAACATTTGTTCAGCTATGTTATACTGTTTTGTGGAATTCCATGTATCATTTTCTGCTCGACTGCGCGAACCCCTAGAAACTAATACTAACATGGCTAGCAACCCTATAGCTAGTATCGCGCCTGCAGAATATATCAGGTCATTTGACAAAGAAGGGGCTAGGTCAGCATTATCACCAACACCGTCACCGTCTGTATCCTTAGATTCATCCGGGTCGTTTGGGAATGCGTCATCTTTGTCAGGTACACCATCACCGTCTCCATCGAAAGCATCGAATGATGTTTCACAAAGTAAGATTAGTATATCAATTTCTGACTGCGATATTTGTAAATTTGAATTAGCATCAATTTCAAAAAATTCGTAGTTATTTTCGAACGCTTGGGATGATAATTTTTCAATTCCTACTTCATTGCCATTTGGTGATAGTTGATCGAAAATTAATGCTAATTCGTTACCACAAGAGCACGATATTTGGAGTACTTCTGCGAACTCGATTTCACCGTCTCGATTCAAGTCAGCTTTATTGAAGTCTAATTTTTCATCACCAATAAGTAACGAAGAAAATTCGTTTTTATCTAAAACCCCATCACTGTTTGTATCTTTGCTCATCATTTCAGTTTCGGCCCTCTTGCGACAATCTTGCGTGACCTTCGATTCTATATCGTCATCATCAGAGTCGTCAATTGGATCTATAAAGTCGGAGTATTCCCAACTGGCTACTATATTCACATCACTAAATCCGTCATTAGTGTTGAGCACAATGTCAAATACTCCGTTAGCAGGAAGGTCGAGGTAAATTTCTTGGTATGTGTCAAATCCGTCAGAATCCACTACCACTGTTTGGGCTTGTAAATCATCTCCGGGTCTCTGTCTGCCACTTTCTTCGAAGAAATCAAAGAAATCATCGAAAACAAATGTCATCACAGTGCCCGTTGCAGTCATAGTTAGGTCGCCATTACCGCCATAGGTTTGGATGATTAGGTAATTGCCGGGCTTTTCAAGTTCAACGAAGAACCTCAGCGTCTCACCAGCGGGAGCTTCAATACCAGATAGTTCCTCTTGATTGAATAACTGAATCGGGTTTCCGTCATACTGCCAAACATATCTGTCTTCAAATGATGCAGTAATATCCACATCACCAAATACAAACTCCGTCTCGATTAATATGTACCACATTCCGGGAGTAGGGTCATTGAAACCGATTTTATCACCCGCTCCTGGACTGTTACTGCTGTGAGTGAAATCGCTTGTAGTTGGAGAGTCTGAGAGTTTCATGAACAGTGAGGCCTCTCCGAAGCCATTGTTGAGGTCAACTTCTAGCCTTTCTACTCCATCAGGAACATTGATTTTGAAGTATTGACTAAGTCCATTATAACCGCTTAGCGGACCATAAGAAATTCCCGGGCTCAGTTCAATTGCGTCTTCTGGCTCTATGTTCTGTGGTTCAAAAGACATTGAAGCGGAAATAGTGAAATCATTTGCTTTGCCATATGTGTAGGCGGTAACAAAGTAAATGGCAGGTTCCAAGTTATACAGATTTACTTGATGTTCGTTGCCCGGACCAGATGACCAATCAGAGTCGAATCCCCCACCAAAGATTCCACCAATGACTCCAAAGTCATCCCAATCGTCAAACCACGGTTCTTCCCAACCGAAAAAGGAATCAAATGGGTCGGGTACTGTTACCGCGGATATTGCTAAATCAATATTTCCCGTTCCGCCGTAGGTCTTCACATTCAATGCTGAAAGATTTTCAGTAACATTGACGTAATAATATAACACTCTGTCTTCATCAGGAGCGCCTCTGCCCGCATTAATTTTCTGCCCCGTTATAGGGATCTCATTGACCAATTCAGTCATCTCGTCAAGTGAGGGCGGCGGGTCAGCAATCTCAACGTAACTGTAAATTGTCAAATCTTCAATGTCAGTTAATGGTACTATAACCATCCAAAATATGCCTTCCTCAGGCCAGTAGAATTCATTCCACATGTAGTCGTAATTATCTAAAATATAATCATCATTTTCCCACATGCTTGGTATGTAGTCGTGAGCAAAGTAAACATCGTATCGATGGTCTTCGTAATCTCCCCAATCAATGTATTCTTTGTATACATTGAAGTAGAGTTCTTTTGTATATGGCTCGATTTCAATGAAGAATAATAACTGGTCGCCGGCTTGCCCACTGATGTCAAAAACAGGTTGGTCGGAGAATAACTGAATTGCTTGAGCCACTATAGTTCCGTCTGGCATCACCCACGCTGCTCCGACAATTTCACCTTGATATGCGTCTGAATTATCATTAGTTAGAGGTCCTTCTCCTTCCAAGAAGTGCCAACT
>DAHU01000027.1:0-6284 GCA_002495945.1 Euryarchaeota archaeon UBA13 | reverse complement strand
ATGAATAACTCATCACAGTCTTCGGTTGATTGATAGCAATCATTCGAACCAAAATCACCTTGTGGAATAATCGAGTCTTCAGCACTTATTGTTCCAGCAATTTGACCATCGATTAGGAATGTTCCTCCAACATTTTCTTCAATTTGCACGGAGACTTCGGTCCACACATTTTCGTTAATAGTGAGGTTTGATGTTGGGTGACGAGCGATTGAATATTGGTTGGAGTAACCAATCTGGCCATCGTTGACATAAAGCCCCCATCCGTAATCGCCGAGCATAGAAATAAAGTTTATTCCGGTAGTGTCAGGCAAGTTAATGCGTGCTGTAATTGTGATGTTACTGGTAAAAATCGGCAAATCTTCGTCGATTATTACGTAGTTGTCATTGCCATTAAATCTCAGTGCATAATCCACAGCTTCTCCCACCTCAACAACGCCATAAACTGGAAAATACTGCGGGTCATTGTCTAAATCATTCCAAGTTCCTGGCATGATGTTGCCCATATTCGTTCCAGCAATGTGGACATAATTTTCCGAGTCAATTTCTGAGGGTTGGTCAGCGCCCCAATTCCTGTAATGAAACGGGGTGCCGTCATGCCATCGATAGTCACCTTCATTTTGATAATCGGATAGGCCAATCCATAGATGTCGTGCTTGTTCATCATAGTTGGCAAACGTATCGACTATCCACTGGTTTTCATTAGCATCATTGACAGTTGTTAGAAAACCATCCAATGCTCGAGCAACCTGCGCTGACTCTGACCAAGAACCTTCACTCAGTAGGTGGTAAGTCTTGTTATTTGCTGGATTAACCGCAGTGTGCAGAATTTCTATGTCTGTACTTTCCTCGGCAACAGCACTCGTGGTTACGAATGGTGTAAGGAGAGCGGTAAGTATCATCAACGTTACCAAGGTGAACGGTCTTGTCATTGTGTTTGAATAATTGGAGTTGATATTAAAACTATTGCGCCCGATGTATTTTTCATCGAGTCATCTTTTTTCCACCGATTCTTAACTCGGTCTCAAGTGGCATTTGATGTTCCCATGCAAACTCCTTGACTATCCTCCAACCCTTTTCAGAGCCTTCATAATCTTTGACTTCAATTATCTTGTTTCTGGTATTCGCCTTAAATGCAGCCACAGGTTCAGCATTCTTGAAAACTAAATATGCTGAACCAAACCCAAATTTCTCTTTGAGTACATCAGCGAAGTATGGTGAAATCGGATCGCTTGGCGGCAAAACAAAATCTCGGATTGGTCGAATGTCTTTGGCTTCTTCAAGTAGTTCTTTTCGACCCCAACAAACCTCATGTAAGTCTTCAATAAGGAATCCTTTAATCAGTGTCCCGTCCTGCTCAAATGAATTCAAAACGGATTTTATTTCCTCGGGTTTGAATGGGGTTCCAGCCAATCTCATGAATTGCTTAAGAGTAATTATTGGATACTCTTTGACCATTTTGCGGAGGTATTCTTTACGCAACTCTATTGGGTCTATCGACGATTTCGGAGCCACAGTCCTAAACCCGCCTCTAAAGTCTTGGACAATGTGGCCAGTTCGAATTAGGGGTTGGATAAGTTTGCGGAACTCAGATTGTGATAATGCATGTCTTTCTTTGAATATATTTGGGTCTGAATTTGTTGAAAAGAAATCAACTATGTCTAGTAAATCCTCATCAGCGGGAATTCCACGAATGATGAGTAAATCTTGGAAATGCTCGTACGTCGCCCAGACTTGGTGACCACGTAGATTGACTCCTTGATGCAGCCGGTTTGCGCTGGCCATACTTTTGAGGTCAGCACGATATACCTCGCATCGGCCTCGCAACGCAAAATCATCTCTTACTTCGGGGATTTTTCTCATTGCGATAACTTCGTTTTCTAATCGTGTAGATTGATGAAGGAAGTGTCTGTGGAAAAGTGCTCGTTCCGCAATCTCCCTTGGCTGAGGGTCAACAATACCCCCTCTAATCATTCGCTCCCCCGTCAGTTTGAAGCCGATATTTTCGAGATATTTTCGCGTTTCCGGGTCTAATTGAGAAACTGGCTCGCTGTTGAAATTTGTCAACACAGCCACATCAACAAGTTGGTCCGAATGGTTGTCAAGTAGTACAGCAAATGCGTCACAGAACTCTTCTATGTATGCATTAGGTATGTGTAAGTCTTTTACCTCAAGATAATCATTAACCTTGAACATCAAAACCTTACCAATAGGGTCTACACCTTTGAACACTGGTAGGTACCATCCACGGTCAAGAATGCTTCTAACTTCCCAAATAAATCGGGAAACATAGGGGTCAGATTGGGTTAGGATACGTAATTTTCCATCCTCTCTGCTCGGCCTCTTTAATTGTTCAACTTCCTCTGGCATACAGTAAAAAGCCTCAGGTTCGGGTACCAGTGAGACAACCTTGGCAATTTTACCAGATTTTTCTAAATTCATCAGAGCAATAGTCAATTCTTCGTATGATTTTGTTACAAAAAATCGGAGCGTGTGAGACTTAATTGGGCCTAAGCGTTTTACTACATCTACCAAGGAATCTTCGAAGCTTGTCGGGGTGTAAACACCGTGTACTCGGTGAAATAGGGATAATTTTCTTCTTCTACCAACTACATCTTCAAATTGTTTAACTACCAACATTTGTCTTTCTAAGTTGTCCAAAGCACGCTTCAAGTCTCGCTGCAATGATTTGAATTCGTCTCCCTTAGGGAAATCTTGCATAATTTCTTGCCTTGTGACATTTATTCCAGGTGGGATTTTTTCAAGAATTTGCTCTTCCATCGGTCCAATCCAAGGTTCAGGCTTGAGTCCAAGAAGCATGGGGATGTTTTTCTTAGTAGTGTAGCCGATTCGATTGTGAAGTAATCGACCCATGATTACATCGGAGTCCATCTGCAAGTCTTTCCAATCTTTGAATCTAAATTGGTCGACGCGGTAGAGAAGTTCTTGTTGTTTTTGAAAGATTACGTGAGAATCAAATGCTGAGAAACCATCCTCATATTTTGCGAATGATTTGTCAAATACCATGTTTTGTACCCACCGATATTCGACAACTTCCTCTTCGCCACCAGTCAAGCGGTGTTCATCGATTTTCAGGATATATTCAGCCTCATCAGTTTGTTTGTAAAAGCCAACTGAAATGACGTTTCTAGATTCCAACTCGTGTAAAAGTCGATCGACAAGTTGCTTAGAAAATGGCAACCTGTCTTCAATTTGGTCGGCCATTTTAGGGCCTTCACTGCCAAGCATTTCGATTATCTTGACACGCATGGCTACGTGTGGATCACTTATTTTCATGGTTTTCCACTGAGTTGGTTTTAATCCATCATATTCGACGGCAATCTCATATTCCATTCCTTCTGTGTGTAATTCACGGAGATCTTTAACATCTTTACCACCATTTGTTGCAAGACATCCTAACGTGCCATGAATCTCAGCCATGTATGGAGTAAACCATTTTTCGTCCAATTCTGGTGAGCCAGTGTTTCTAATCTTGACTATTTCACCACGTTGACACAAATCCTGTACCCATCCGCGTAATATTTCAATATCTATGCCCTGTAATTTTTCTTTGTACAGCGGATTGTTGAAGGATTTTTCTAAACCTCCACCATGCGACATCAAATTTAGTAATCCATCTGAATTTTCAGGTATTGGGGCTTTGTTTAGGTAATATTCGTTAAGTTCTTCTTCTGATAATTCTGTGGCTAGGCTTCTAGTTCCAAGTAATCTTTGTAAAATTGTAGGATCGATATCCTTTACCAAGAAGGCCCTTGTTTTCATTGACATCAAATCTTCAAATGCCGACATAAATAGCGACATACCAAGTCTTGAAGGTATAGTCATTTTTTGATGAACGATTCTTGCTTGACCTTCCATACACAAATTTAGGAAATCATTCAAACTGTTTAGGTCGATATCGCCAAACATAATTTCATTCTTAGCTTCCCTCATCAATAAACTATCTTCAATAGTACGATGTTTATTCAGTAAAGCATCCGCTTTTTGCTGAAACACTTGCGGACTAATTTCGTCGGCCCCAATTCGCTTTGGGATAATCAGTGACCTTCCCGCTACCTCTTTGAATCGCTTGGCAAAAATCTGAGTATTAATGATATATCTTTCAATAACTTCGATGTGATTCTGACTGCTAAATGAATCATACATTTCTCTCGGTTCAATTTCTTGCGATGTACGAAGAAGCAAGCCATTTTCATCAAATGACATTTCGATGACGCTAATGCCATTCGACTCTGCTAAACCAGCGAGGAAATAACCTAACGCAGTGTTGAAACCTCTACCTCGACATGTGGTAATCATGTAAGTTGGATGACCGCCGCTGATAATTTGTTCTACTAAAATTCGATTTGGGTCTGGAACTTGGAAGGAGTCGATTGAGTGTTCTTCTAAGTGTCTCGCTATTGAATTTGCTACTATGTTCGATAATCCGTATGCGTCACAAAGTATCATTCTTGGGTCCATTTCTTTGCGTAGCGCAACGATGCAATGTCCAATTAATTCCAGAAGCGCACTAGATAGCTCTCTCGACCTCGAGCGCGCTTCACCAGACCAAGATGGTACAGTTGGACGGTAACCAGTCACTGCAGTTACGTTTACTCTTGTCCCCTGAATATTAGTGACTCGATATGTTGAACCACCTAATAGAATTACGTCTCCGCTTCTAAGGTTAGATACAAATGAGCCACTTAGTTGACCTAAAACTGAGCCTTCAGCATTAAACACCAAATATGAATTATCTGGTGCAATGGTTCCTATATTCGTATAGTAAATCATTCTTGAATATCCTCGTTTGCCGTAGATATTTTCTTCCCAGTCTACCCAAACGCGGCGTTCCTCTTCCAACATGTCGAGTACTTCAATAAAATCATCGTACTCGAAATTTCTATACGACCAAGCATTTACTATTACTTCATATGCTTCATCAATGTCAATTTGATTAATAATTACCAGACCAATCATAAACTGAGCCACTACATCTAAGCAATTCTCTGGGAAATTCAAGATGTCCATGTCACCTTTTTGAATTGCTGACTGCAAAGCTGCTAATTCGATTAGGTCGTCAACACTAGTTGGTAAAAACCGTGCTCTTGGTATCCCACCAACATGGTGGCCTGCTCTACCTATGCGCTGAAGTGCTGTTGCAATATCACCCGGACTTCCAACTTGAATCACCAAATCGACTGAACCGATGTCAATACCCATTTCAAGTGATGATGAGGTGACTACTGCCCTCAAATGGCCATGTTTTAGCCGTTTTTCGACATCCAATCTAATCTTTTTATCCATTGAACCATGATGGCCCGCAATTAGTTCTCCCAAATGGGGGCGCAATCTTTGCACCAAAGTTTCAGTCATTTTCCTCGTATTAGCAAACACAAGAGTGGTGGTGTGTGCAGCAATTAAGTCAGCAATGACCTCAATATTTTTCTCAAGCACTTTCATAACAGAAAGGTCGCTGAATCTATTATCTGGAATTATGATGTCCATATCGAGTTCTCTTGAACCCGAGACCTTGGCTATGCATACATGGCTCTCTTCTCCACGGCTTTCTCGATCATCACTCGATACGAGGTATTGAGCCACTTTTTCCAAAGGTTCCATCGTTGCAGAGATTCCAATACGCTGCACTGGAGTTTGCAACAAAGTATCAAGGTACGATAATGTAAGACCGAGGTGGACACCTCGCTTGGTAGGTACGAGTGAATGTAATTCATCGACAATCATATACTCTAATTCACTTACAATTGGTTGGAACTTTGGCGAAGTTATTGCAATAGCGAGACTCTCTGGGGTAGTTATTAGGATGTGTGGTGGATGTTTCAACATTCTTTGTCGTTCAGACTGCGGCGTATCTCCAGTCCTCAACCCAACCTTGATTTCTTGCGCTCTATCGGGCAAGTATCTTTCAGATATTTCCGTAAGTGGGCCAATCAAGTTCCGCTGAATATCGTTGGCTAATGCCTTGATAGGAGAGATATATACGCAATGAACTTTCTTTTGCAGCTTTCCATCCAGAGCCATTCTAACCAGTTTATCGATTACCGTTAAAAATGCGGTAAGTGTTTTACCAGAACCCGTTGGAGAACACAACAACAGGTGCTTGCGATCCATGATAGCAGGAATAGCTAATTTTTGCGGTCTAGTGAAGTCCGGAAATTTATCTTTGAACCAGTTCCTTACCGGAGGGCATAGCATTGCGAGAAGACCTTCGGTATCTTGTGGATTATCAAGATACTCTATCTTTACCATTTTATTTCACTATCCCA
>DAHU01000050.1:2576-11542 GCA_002495945.1 Euryarchaeota archaeon UBA13 | reverse complement strand
CATTGGCAAACCTATATCGGGACCCACTTCCTTGGGCTTGACAATTTCAAGAGTTTGTCGGTAGATCCGATTTTCCCAAACCTATTCCGCTACCATTATGATATGGATGTAGATGTTGAACTTGCGCAACAAATTCACGACAAGGCACAAAATGCCGGACTATCCGTCAAAATGATGACTAACCCCGACTTTAGAGTTGATTATGGAACCATTACGACCGGACACATGTTTAGGCCAGATTGGGACAAACCAATTGTGGTAATATCGAGCAACCGCTCATCCGCTTATTACTCGGTTGAAGTTATGCAGGAAATGATGATAGAACTCGGTAAAGCAACACGCGAAGCAATTCTCGAAAGCGGTAAAAAAGTCGTTGTTCTTGCCAGTAATTCGTTATCTCATCGACATTTTACCACTGAATCAGAGATTCCAGAGGATATGAGTAAAGAACACATTACCAGCCACGCAATGCACCTGTGGGACATGAAAATAATTGATTATATGAAATCTGGACAGTGTCAAAGAATTATCGATGAAATGCCAGAATTTACTGAACAGGCAATTGCTGAAACAGACGGTGGTGCATTTACTTGGCTACTGTCTACTCTAGAAGTACCGGAGTATCCTGCAATCCTTCACGGTTACGGGACTATAATCGGGACTGGAAATGCTATCGTGGAATGGCCGGTTTACAAACACAAGGAGGAATGAAGTTGTCAAACGGAGGAATTGTCGAATCGTTCGTTGTACCGGTTCATCCGCACACAGCACTTGCCCCAGACGCCAATGAAGGTTGGAGTCGCCTTAGACAAGCTTACGACGAGGCAGCAAAGATAATCAGTGAAAGTGATGCTGATTTATTGATTATTTATTCCACTACTTGGCCTAGTATAATTGGGCATCAGTTAATCTCTGACCCCAATCCTGAATGGGTGATGGTTGACCATGATTTTCACGACCTTGGTTCGATACACTACTCATTCAATATCGACGCAGAATTCGCTGAGTTGTGGAATCAAGAAAATAAAAGCCGCGGCTTACAAAGTCGCTGTGTAAATTACCATGGATTTCCAATTGATGTTGGCTCTGTCGTAGCACTCACATTGCTCAATCCGGACAATAAAATCCCATCTGTTATAGTGTCTTCAAACGTCTATGCAGATCGTAGTGAAACTACAGTTTTGGCAAAAGCATGTCGAGATTTGGTAAACAAAACCGGCCGTAAAGCAGTAGCAATTACCGCTATGTCACTATCCAACCGTATGTTTACCGAACACATTGAGGCTAAAGATGACCGAATTCATTCCCTCAAAGACGATGAATGGAATCAGAAAATCTTGGAATTCTTAGGTGAAGGAAGATTAGAAGATGTTGGTCAATTATCCCGAACTATCCAGCAACAAATCAGGGTGCAAAAGGTAGTCAATTTCAAACCCATGTGGTGGCTTTCTGCGATTAATGGTAATCGCAATGACCTAACTGGTAAAATCCTGGCATACGAAGCAATCCATGGTGCGGGTTGTGCAGTAGTAAACCTAAATCCAACTCCGTCCGGCTTTGGCGATAAGGAATATGATGAGGATGATGTTGAAGTTTATACCGGCGAGAGGGGTGTCCTAGATACCGTTACCAAGCCCAAAACATTGGAGCAACCAAATACTGGACCGGCTTTATGGGAACCTACTGATGCCGATGGTTCGGTAAATACAGATTCCGCACCCAAACCTGTTGGTGCTTATCCACACGCCCGCAAGGTTGGTGACTTGCTCTACTTATCCGGAGTTGGTCCACGTCAACCCGGAACCAACGAGATTCCCGGCGGCCCAATTCATGACGAGGATGGCAAACCACTCGATTACGACATCAAGGCACAAACTCACGCAGTAGTAAATAACATTGCCAGAATTCTTGAGGAAGCAGGTTCATCAATTGACAAAGTGCTTGACGTAACCTCTTTCTTGGTTGATATGAAGCGTGATTTTCAAGGCTATAATGAGGTATGGGCTGAAACACTCGGTAAAGTAGGACCGACAAGAACCACACTTGCAATTAGGGCCTTACCAACACCAATAGCAGTGGAGATGAAAGTTATCGCAAGCATATGAATTACCGGAAATCGGACATAATTTCATTTATTGTTTAGTAATCAATAACTACTTGCGGTGTTTACCGGCCTTTATTGACTACATATTGGTAGGAAACCGGTAATGCAAGAACAGGACTGTTTGTTATGGACATAAAATCAACCACCGACAAGTTGCTGAAGGGTGACATCTCAGGCGTAGTTTCTGATGTCAAATCTACAATAAAACGATCTTTGAGCCTCGTAGGAGTGATTATTGTCACTGTTGCCGCAAGTATAGGTTCAGGATTATTTGTCCTGCCTTCATTCGCCGCAGCGGTAATGGGTCCCGGTATATGGTTGGCTTTCTTACTTGCCGGAATCGTATTTTTACCGGGCGCATTGTCCAAGTCTGAATTGTCCTCTGCTATGCCGGTCAATGGTGGTGCATATGTCTACCTCGAACGCTCGTTTGGACCGCTGATTGGGACCATAAGTGGTCTGGGCCTATGGGCATCATTTTTGCTGAAATCAGCGTTTGCGCTGATTGGTTTCTCTGCTTACATGTACGCAGTAACCAATTACTTTGAAATCACTACCAACTCGACTCTTGTCATTATGTCAGCCCTTGCTCTGATAACCGTTCTAAACATATATGGCATCAAGAAAGTAAAGGCGTTCCAAACCCCAATATTAGCCCTCACTACAATATTAATTCTGCTGATTTGTTTTGGCCAGTTATTCGAATCAACTTTCGATTTTAGTCGCCCAATGGATGGTGCAATAGATGTCACAACAAATGACCCGGTACTTGTGGCTGAAGCCGCAGCATTGGTATTCGTAGCTTATGCGGGGATATACAAGGCGGGTGCGTTAGGTGGAGAAGTCAAAGACCCTGAGAAGAATTTACCTTATGGCATGTTAATTTCATTATTACTCATTACTCTACTATACGTAATCGTGACCTTCATCATGATGGGTTCCATCGAACAAGAATGGTGGACTAATGCGGATGGAAGCCCTAGAGAAGATCCAATATTTGCTTTCGTTGACGCAGTAGCATCAACCAAAGTTGGCATTGCTATGGCACTGTTGGCGTTTTTGACAATGATTTCAGGAGCGTTATCGGGATTGCTTGCAGCCTCACGATTCTTATTTGCGATGGCCAAAGACTGCCTACTGCCCGACAGCATGAGCGAAACCAATGAAAGATTTGGAACACCACACTGGTCGATAATACTGACTGGCGTGGCAATGGGCATATGCATACTAACCCTACCAGTCAAAGATGTTGCCAAATTAGCATCGGGATTCCAGATCATGGTAATTGTCGCATTGAATGCTTGCGTGATAATACTTCGAAGAGAGGACCCAAAGCACGCTTGGTATCAACCAACTTTCAAATCACCGCTATTCCCTGCAATCCAAATTTTCGGCATATTAGCTGGTGCTGCGTTGGTATTTTTGATGGGAACAAAAGCGCTAATAGGCGCTGTAGCAGCATTAATTCTTGGTTTCTCATCATACAAAATTTACGGAGAAAAACACTACAATGCAAGTAAGCAAACCGAAGCCGAATGATGTGGCGAATCCGTCAAGAAACCCTTGACCAAGCGCCGTCTGCCCCGACATTCCAATATTGTATTTCTCCGCTAACATCAACATACCAGCCACTGCTTCCTTGTAATGCGGAATCAACTGCCTGCATAACACCTAACCTACCTGCTTCAGTTGCTAAGCGAGTTATATCCTCTTGATTCAGGCTAGGCCGGTTGTTTTCTGGGGTAGGCGCTTCTGGTTGAGGAGCAACAATAGGTTCTTCGTTTGCTATTGGATTTGACTCGACTGGCTCATCATCATCGTCGTAGTAATCGTCATCATCATAATAATCATCATCGTCAAGCCAATCACTATCATCTGGCTCATAATTTGCTCTACGAACTAAGACAACCATAGTCGTTAGAATTAACCCGAGTAAAATGGCGGCAATCGTCATTGCTGTATTGGTTGAACCAATTGCTCCACCAAGCAAAACAGATTCTACGTCAAAGAATGCTTGGGTTACTAGCCCATTCCAGGTTATGCTGCAAGACCTGTCTAATCCAGACTTACTAATATCCAATTCCCATGTATCAGAAGTGACGAATTTGTCTGAACCGGAGGTACAACTGATAGTAGTATTTTCAGGTTCCACAGCAACTCTATTGTTATTAACGTCGACACCATATATTTTCAGTAATGCGATTTCACCTTGTTTGTAATTTCTACTCTCGATTTCTCCGAAAATTTGCACTGCGCTGCCGGGTTCTATTGTTAATTGAATAGTGTGTTCGGCATCATCTTGGAAAAACGTTAGACTATACTCTCCTGCAACATTGCCGGTAAATGTCCAAAAACCTCTACCCGCAATAGAGGGCAATAACTCACCTATGCTTGAGTTAAGATTGGTTGACACGGTTTCTGCAGGAGCAAGATTACCTCGTGAATCAGAAATTTGAATGAAGATATCTGATTCAACACCGGATTCAACAATAAATCCTGTATCTTGATTGGTGATAATAGTACGTGCCTCACCAGCAGACACAGTTAATGAAACAACCGAGAATACACCCGCAGCATTGGCTTGAATCTCGTGACTGCCAATGGAATTAGGAATCCAATTGTAGTCCAATAATGACATACTGAGGGTTTCATCTTCACCATCGATTGTCCAATTAACAAAAATGTTAGGTAACTGATTACCATAAGCATCAAAGAATTTTGGATCTAGATCAAATGGTTGGTCAATCGGAATTTTCTGACCTTGACCATTCAATTCGATTTTAGCTAAAGCACCAAAGCCAACTTGCTCAATTATTTGGGATTCGAACAAAATTCCAGAAATGTTGTCAAACCACAAACCATTTACTGCATATGCGCCAGGTTCATTCGGAATTAGCGTGTAGAAATCTCCTTGTCGAGTTAATACTGATTCATTTCCGATTAATACCTCAATGGTTCCGTTGACATTCCAAGTATTACCAGCCAAGTCAAAAGCCTGTACTACAACTGTTGATTGCTGACCAACAGCCAAGTTTTGTGGGGTCATCGACACCCTAGTATCGATGGCTAAACCATGCTCAACAGTAACCGCAACTGTGGAAATTATTCCTGAGTCATCAACGGTAATTGTGTGTTGACCCATAGTCATTGGAGTCCAATAGACTCGACCGTCTTCTTGGCTTAAAGTCCCAGAACTGACTGTAAAATTCGTGATTGGCGGGGTTATGAAACCAGAGAATCCAAGATTGTCGGTTCGATATGATGACAATTCATACATTTCGCCGGCCATGTAGACTTCCTGATTTGGGATAATTGCCAGTGAGGAAGCTGTAGCATCTGCTGGAACTACTCTTATTGTCCCAGTACCGGATATAGGACCGGCTGAAACTGTTACATTCCAATCTCCAGGGTGTGAGGCATAGTAAAAACCAGTATTGTTAACACTGCCATTTTCTACAAACCACAGTTGTGGACCAGCCAAATTAGTGTTCATTGTATATCCATTTATGTCAACCAACTCAGCCTCAAGTTGTAACGGTGAACCGCTTCGGACGGTGATGTCATTAGCAAACACGAACTCATGAGGTGAACCAGCAGCAACCGTAACAATAGATGTCACTTCCATTTGATATAGCCGGGCAGTCAACTCATAATCACCGATATCAAGTGGAATCCAAACTGGATTGCCCTGACCGAAATATACTCCGTCAATGCTCCATGCTGCTTGATCAGTAGGGTTTTGGTTACCTCGTGCATCAATTAAATTTGCAGTTAATATGTTATTTTGCAAGACTTGCCCAGTAGTTATCGAAATTTCCAGTGATTGACCGATTCCCGGAGTTACAGTGATGTTAAATTCATCAGTAAGGTTAGTGTGCCTCGCTTGAATGGTAATTACTCCAGAATTCCACGGATAGAATGTTCCTTCTTCAGTAATTGTTCCATTCGTGGATGACCATATGATATCACCAGCAACTTCACTGTTCACCGAATCGTAGAGTTTTGCTTGGAAAGTTACCACCTCATCAGCACTCATGATGAATGCAGGTGAAGTGATTTGTACTCTGACTGCAGAACTACTAAACGATGCTCCTTCACTCTCATCGTTTAGAACCTGCTGTTCTACGCCGATAGGTAATGCACCTAACAACATCAATGTGATGATGATTATTGGTACAATTTTTTTCACAACTATCACCTAACTAATTATTCAGTCCATTCAATCCAGTCGTCTGAACCCGCCTCTCGATAATACCAAACTCCATCCTCAGTTTGACCCCATTCGGTTCCATCATCTTCCACTCGATAATCTGCCATCCAACTGTTGTCTTCCTCTACGTCTGGTTCCTCTTCTACGATTTCCGGTTCAGTGCTTGGTGGCTGCGGCGGAGGAGTAGGTACTGTTGGTGCTTGACTGATTCTTGGCTGTGAGAAGTCCTTAACTTGAGGTTCAGGTTGGTCATCGTCATAATCTTCATCATCGTCATCGTAATAATCATCGTCGCCTCTAACTAACCGTATCAAGAAAATCAGTAATGCCACGACAATTAAAGCAATTAATACCGCGCCAACATAATACAACGGACCACCAGCGGCAAAGAAACCTGCGAGATTACCTTCAACATTGTAAGTGAAAGTTTCTGTTATTGAACCAATCACAACCGTTGCTGAGTGCTCCCCTTCATCAAGTGTTTCCAATTTCCAAACACCATTGCCTTGGTATTTTATGTCGCCTCTATCGGTAGAGTCGATTCTTGCTGATTCTGGTACAGGAATGATATTCCAATATTCATCATAGGCTTTGATTTCAACGATTATTGATTCTAATTGTTCCAATTCAGTTGTGCTAACATTAGTCTTGATATTCTTGACTGTACTAAGCGGGAATACCTCAACACTTACTGAGGAGGATAGTGTCAGATATTCTGCAGTTAGAGTGTAATTTCCGGCAGAGCGTCCATTAAATTGGTAAATTCCTTCAGTGTTAGTTGAGTTGGTATTGTATGCTGGTCCGTTGTTCTCGAACCAAACAACAGGTTGCGGGAATTGATTACCGTCAGCATCAGTTCCAGTCACCTGCAAGTCAACAAAGTTACCAGCATCTTGTGTGGTAACCGATTGCTGAAGTGTGAGTATGACTGGCACTCCATGACTCACAGATATGTCGAATTGTGAGGTCAAATTGAAACCTCGTTCGTTCACTATGTAGGCTGTAATTTCCCACTCACCAACAATAACAGCATTCCATACCAATGCATTGCTTGCCATGTAACCAGTAATATCTTCAACTTCACCAGTACTCTTTTGTTCCATCAACCAAGTAACTTGTGCATTATCGATATTATTCAAATCTGTATCACTTGTTGCCACATCGAATTCGATGAAATCATCTGCAGTAATATCAAAGTTCTCGACCTCTGTCGATGAAATACCGTTGCTATCTGTTGCACCAACTATGAAGTTTTCAATGTCACCGACTGAAACATAAACAACGAAGTTTGCACTCTTGACCAAGTCACCCTCTTGATGTTCCACGCTGATAGCATAAGGTGTGCTTGATGCAAGTGTAGGAGTGAAGGTAACCTCTTGCGAGTAGTTGCTGCTAAGTGCAGACTCTTCGGCAAAATCCGGATGGAAGTAGGTCCAGTTACCGTCGACCAACCACTGGTTGCCTTTTGCGTCAAGTGCCATGATAGATGCTGTTATTGTTTCATCAGCAGTTATGCTAAACACTCCGCCATTAGACACCTCATCACCAATTATTAATTGCAGCTCGCTTATGACGCCTCTTACAACGAAGACGTCAATTGAGTCTGTAAGACCCTGATAGGATGCCGCAATTGTCTTAGTTCCTTGAGAATTTGGCGACCAGATAGCAATTTGACCCGGAGTAATTACACCGTCCGCTGTATTTGTCCAATTTTCTATCGGCAGAGTTATCGGCAACTCATTGCCTCTCACATCTATTCTTGTAGCATTGATGTAGAGGACATCATCTGCTGTTATGGTTGCAGCAGAACTGGTCAGGGTGAACGAGTCAAGGACACCATGTGTAACATCGGCAGTGATGGTATTACCGATTCCAAGATCTGTCGTCAATGAAACAGTCCACTGACCAACAGCATTACCAGTATACTCTCCAATGAGGACGTTTAGAACGGGAGGTACGCTGTGTGGTGTTGGAGTGATAATTTTGGTTGTCTCTCCATCTTCTGCGCTCAGACTATATGATACGACATCGTCAAACCAAACTGGATTGTCATACTGATCGTAGGCTGAGCCAAACAAGTCGCAACTTGTGTTAGCGGCAATAGTTTCAGTGCAACCGGACATAGTAACGGTAACTGGCACGCCCGGTTGTACATCAACAGTAAGCACTTCTTGTAGGGTTGAAGCGGTTCCAACCCACTCAACAGTAATTGTTTGTTCACTAGCGGTATAAGGCGAAAATACACCATTTGCGTCAATACTGCCATTACTCGGTAAGAATGAAATAACTTCATTGGTCACTAAGTTACCGTGTTGGTCTATAGCAAAGGCTGAAACAGTTATTGTTTCATCGGCCGTAATTGTCGCTTCGTTAACATCAGTAGATTGGTCTAACGAGGCAAATAATTGCACCGGCAAACCAGAATCAAGGTTGATTACATAATCTGTACATATGACGCCAAAACAGGCTGTAATAGTCTGTTGCCCATTAGACGTTGGTGACAATTCAGCGGTTGTCAGTCCAGTTCCAGTAATTGTTCCAGTGCTAGAACTCCACTCGATTTGGGCTCCAATTGGCATTCCACCCGCAATCGTAACTCCATTGTAATCGAAACCTTGTACTTCGAACACATATGTATCATCTGCATTGAAT
>DAHU01000050.1:0-2263 GCA_002495945.1 Euryarchaeota archaeon UBA13 | reverse complement strand
TGCATTGAATGAGGTTGCAGATGTGGTGATGTTCAAACTCGAAACATTGGTGTGGGAAACCTTGAATTTAGGTCTCAGGTTTTGGATTGGGTCTTCCGAAGAATGGAGGACGACAAAACCATCATTGTTGTTGACACTTTGTGGCGACCCTCGAACTAACAGCAGAATATCGTCACCAAGTACCAAGGAATCGGTGGCAATCTCGAAACTTACTTTCGGACTTGACCCATAGAATGTTTCTTGATCAAGTGGCATAGAGATATAATCGACACCGGCGACAGGGCCCGGAGTTGAACCGGTAGAATTCCAAGTGATTCCCACCTCATTCCAGTTACTGATTAAGAATTGATGAACTGATAAATCCAAAGCATAAGCGCCGCCAGTAAAATCCCACTGATCTACATACAAAGTTAACTCAACGCTGTGAATTGATTGAAGTGAACTTACCGGTATCTGAGATGTGTCGAGTGAAATTATTGTATCGCAGATGGAACCGACTGTGTCATAACATCCCTCACCAACCATCAAATCCTGGGAAAAACCAAAATTCGCTAATGGCAATGCATCGGTAATGGTGTTGTCTCGAATGTTAATGTGTGAATAACCAGCAACTTCAGATGAATCTGAGACAGAGTAGACATAAGTTCCATCATCCATGTAAGAATGGTCGGGATTACCAATACCAAACGACCAACGTTGTGATGCTGGTCCCGGAATCGACTGATTCAAGCCTTGAACCCACCACTCATAGACCTCTCCAGGTGTAAATTGATTTGAAGTGTAAGTATTGCCTTGAATTGATGAGTCAACACGAGAATCATAACTTAGTACATTGTTTTGATTGTTGATGTAAAGAATGTAATCTGTTGCGTCAGGGCTTGCCATCCAGTTTAGTTGGACAGATTGCGGTGCAGCGATTATTACATCAGAAGTGTCGTAGATTATTTCACCATTGGCTGGATTACTTAGTACTGGTTGAGATGGCGGTGTTAATCCTCCAATATTTTCTATGTATGTCAGCATAAGTTTTGGTTTCAATGAATCTACATTTTCCGAACTGTAAAAATCAACAAAATTAGTTACCCCGATTTCTGGCAGCAAAGTGAAGGTAACAGAATCATTATTCGTTTGAAAATTGCTTTGGAGCAGATTTGTAATATCCCATTGTGCTTTACTGCCAGAGTAACTTGAAATTGTTGTTTTAGTCATTTCAGTCGCAGAACACGCAGGACTATTAGCATGGGAAATTAATGCTTCATCAAATTGATCACAGGCAAATACCGAAACGTCGAACGGATTGATATTTTGGGTACTCGAAGCTAATTGTAGTTCAAAGATTGCAGAGATAGGTGTGGCAAGTGAATCAAAATGTATACCTGACAAGTCATATGAAAAATATGCTTGGCTGGTTCCGCCTGACGATGGCTCATACCCTAGTTTTAGAACTTGGTCTGCGCCAGTATTGACCAATTGATTTGCATTGTTTGTCGTAGCATCGATAACCTCTGGCAAGTCTCCGGTAGACTCAAACAGCGAGCCTCGTGAGAGATTAAGCAGATAATTTCCAGCACCGTCTGCGTAAACTTGAGAACCAGACATTCGATATTCGTAGACTGGAGAATAGTGGCCAATTCTATGGTCTTGGTCTCCACGAAGGCGCCAGTATTGCCACTGGTCACCATAGAATGATTGAACGGTTGCTAGGTCATCTAGGTCAAAACTATTCGTGGCAGAGTCATAACCGAACAACGAACTTGCATCTTGTGATGATTCACAATCTAGCCACCTTAGTTCTTGCCCGTGACAAATATGCCAATCAGTGACATTCGTTGTTTGGGTGTTAAAAGAAAATGATACTGATTCTGGTCCGACCAATTCGTACGATGAGGTATTCCACAGCGTAGCAGAATTTGCTGGTGAGATCGGCGTAGGGGATGGCGCCAACCACTGTTCGGTCGTTCGATATTCAAAAGTCAATTTTGGCCTAATTGATTGAGTTATATTTTCACTATCTCCGAAAATGTAATTTCCATCGACAACCCCTCCGGGAGAATTGAAAATTTCTGGTTGCAGCAGGATTGAAATTTGTGGATTACCAGCCTCGATTGACAGTTGCATTATTCTTGTAACATTCCAAGTATGCTCGCCAGTGGTAGTTACACTAACAAGGGAATCCGGTAATTCGGAATCAACACCACGCAATGCGCCCGAATTATTCCACTGAGTACCCGTAGTGCTGTCATTCCATGTTGCACTTTCGTCC
>DAHU01000079.1 GCA_002495945.1 Euryarchaeota archaeon UBA13 | reverse complement strand
GAAAAGCGACGTTCAATGGCATACGCAGTCCTTGCTGGCGTTTCCTTTGGAGTGACATCTCTAGCATGGAAAGGTTTCGTGGTTGGTCCGAGCATTCTGTTCTTAGCGTACTTTGCTCAAGTAGCACTGAACATGTTTAGGCGAAAGGATTCTACTACCATCAACGCATTATTCCTTGCAATGCTATTCTCTAACCTGATAATGGCCTTACCATTTTACGGACATCCACAACTATCACTGGTATTGGATGGAACAGGTCTGCAACCATTCCTGTTCATCCTTGGATTCACGCTGGCAATATCATACATCACCAGCGGTTTCCGCGATAAACCGTGGTTGTTAGTGCTCGGAACCTTGTTTGCTGCAGCAATAGTCTTCTTTACAATACTATTTGTCTTGAAGCAACTGGAGTACAGCAACGCATGGGATGTACTGTTTACCGGAAGCGGTTATTTCACCAAGACCAAGATTTTCGGTACTGTTGCTGAGGCAAATGCGCCTGATAGAGGACAGCTGTTTGCCCAGCTTGGACCGATTGTTTTGGTTCTTGCATTGGTAATGGGATTCTACTCGCTATACTCAACATTCAGGAACAAAAACCAATCACACCTGTTCTTTGGTGTGTGGATTTTTACCGCAACATACATGTCTTGGACTGCGGCAAGATTTATGTTCAACGCAACACCTGCTGTCGCCGTTCTTGGTGCTTGGGGAATAGTTGCATTATGGAACAAAGCCAACTGGCAAGGATTAGTTAGGACATGGAAGAAGTTCGGTGTTAGGACACCTGCTGACAGAATCGCTGGTGCTCGAAGAGCAGTTTGGCGTACTCCTTCCTTCTCGGCTATTTTGCTTATCGTTCTATTACTAGGTGGACAGCAGTTCACATATGGACTAGACTCGGCAATTCCAGGCTCAGATCCGTTTGAAGATGAACTAGATGAGGATATTTACAACATAATTCCCGACGCCCTTAGATGGGAACTTGCTGGATTCTCGATACTTGACAGTAGTGCATACGCTGGCAACTGGTATCTCGGTTCATTCGGTTCCGGATTTAATGACCAAGGTTGGAATAGTGCCTATGATTGGATGACTGAACAAGATGCTCAGATGCCATTCTCACAAAGACCAGCGTTTGTATCTTGGTGGGATTACGGTTTCCAAGCATTGGACACTGGTGAACATCCATCGGTTTCAGATAACTTCCAGTCAGGTATCCCTGCAAGTGGAAATATGCTACTTGCTCGCTCCCAAACCGACTTAGTCTCTATGTTTGTTTGGCAATTAGCGACAGGAGATGTGAGATACAATCAGATAAACAACGGTGATTACGTAATTACCAACGGCTTTAACGATATACTGGATAATCACATGAGTGCTGAACAACACGAATTGTTTGTCAATATCCAGGAAGAGCAAGACTTTGACAAAATGAAACAATATATCGATGATTATTCATTCACTGTAATCCAAACAAATGAAGCTTCTCAAGTTCAAGAAAACAGCAAGAATGTAATGGCCAGCGGTTACCATAGAATAGACGGAATCGCGGATACCAGTACACTTTACTATCGCTTGTATCAAGATGGACAGCGAGTAATATGTGACTCAGAAACATCTACTTCTTGTGTCGATGGCGATTGGTCTGATTTCGATGATGCAAACGTGACATTCAACAATAATGTTAGATCAGGACAAGAAACCAAATACGAAACTACACACTATATCTTTGGTGATTATTGGTACACTAACGATCTGCGCGATGAATTTGGTTCCGTATCAACCCACATTCACCGAGCAAACACAAGATTGGCTATGACTGTACAATTAATCAGCGATGCACTTTCTGAATCACAGACCATAGACTTGTACGATGAATTGATTGGAATGGACGGTTATTACCATGTTCAGGATTATGAAAATCTTCCCGGCAAGACCATCTCAAGAGATCACGAAATTCGTTACTTTGCTATCGATAACAGACTTTATCCAAGGGCTGGGAAGTATACCGCCGATTACAACTACAACCAAGGTCAGCCAATGGGTATTTTTGGTGCACCAACCATATTGAGTGGCCAAGATATTTCGACCTTTATGGATGAAGTTTACGAAACATCAAGGGGAACCAGGAACTTCGAGATGACTCGTGCAGAGGTCGACGATGCGATGACCAACGATTTCCTTGACCAGCAGGCTGGTTTGGATATTGACCCGCTCCAGGTACAGGATGTCAGAGTTGACCACAACCCTGAGTTCTTTGAAACCATGCTCGCAAGAACATACGTGGGCTACGGTGCATCTTCCCTTGGCGTTGATTCGGGATTCTCTAATCCGCAGCCAGCACAACACTTTGGACAGTCAGGAAGTCCGGGGTCAATCCTACAACAAGCTGTCCCACTTCCTGGCGCCATGATGAATCACTTTGTCATCTCAAACTGGTATGATGAAGATGAGAACTTCTCCATAGGTTCAGCGAATACGCTTGTCAAGATTATGAAGTACTATTCAGGTGCTGAAATCTCAGGCTCAGTAACAATGAGCGATAATGGAGAGCCGCTACCTGGCGTTAGATTGCTCATTGAGCGCGATGCGTTCTCAGGTGAGGATGCTGTAGATTTGGACGAGGACACTTACTGGATTCCAATCGGTTTCACAGATGCAGATGAAAATGGCGAATGGTCATTCCTCGCACCTGCAGGAAAAATCAGAGTTTCAGCCTTTGTTGGTACATTTGACGCTGAGCCGGCACGAGACACTATCAGAGACGGTAGCTATGCACAAGGAATCAATGACTTGTTGACTGAAGAAAATACTGATCGACAAATAAACGCCATCACTGCCGTTCTAGGCAATGTTGCAAACATGACATGGTTGGGTGAGACCCAGTACAATGTCACAGGTGAGCAGGCTAACAGAACTTCAGTGGTAACCGAGACAATGGACATCGCAGTAGACAGCAGTGGAATTTCCGGCCAACTTACTTGGTTTGGCGATGATTCATTCAACGGAGAACCGATTGTTGATACAACACTGGTGCTTCGTAACATGCATGATACCTCCGATGACGTAGTTATGATTACTACAAACGGGTCATTTAGTACCGAGGATACTAGAATCATTCAGGGTACTGGACAAGCAACCTTTACCGAAAATGGTACCTTCGAAAGCGAAGGACTTGCCTCAGTTTTCGATTTCCATGGAACCTTTACCAGAACCATTGATGATGGCAGAACCTATGTTGCTAACGGAACTTGGAATGGTACTGGTGAAATCAAGGCATCGTGGATTGAATTGGCCGAGGATTTCAGTGTAGATTGTGATGTTGATGTCAATAATACCGATAATATCACAATGCCAACCAATGAAACCGTCTGTCTCAAGGACGGAACTGGTGACCTGCCAGTCTATCTCATAGAAGGCGAAGTAGTTGCAAACGGCAGATTCACTTCTGTTGGCGACACTATTCTTGTTCAAGAGCATGAAGGCTCGTCGTTCGAAGGAATCGGATTCTTCGAGGGAACGGGAACATTCAACGGAACCGGTAGATTTGTTGGTTCTGGTGATTTCTCCGGAGAAATGGTAAGTCCTGGATCGTTCTATCAAACCGGCATCGTACCGGGTGAATACGAGGCATTTGCCAGCCTTTCCAACGGAAGGGAAGTACAACTTCCGGAAACTGTCATGGTAGGAATTAATCCTGAATTTGGTCTATCCCTAAGTATGCCGGGTTCCTTGATAAAAGGTAACCTGACTAACGCAACTGGCGGTGTTCTGGACAATGTGTCATTCGAGATTGTTGACCAGTTAATTGAGGGCGCAAGTCCGGTAGTTATCACATCTAACGAATCGGGAGGCTACACCTACGGACCGATATCATCTGGTGAATATGAATACAGAATAGACATAGATGATGATGGCTTCTATGAACTATCAGGAGTAATTTCGGTCGGTGACGAAACCGAAATTTACGAACCATTGAAGGTCATACCTGATACCTATGATGTCACCGTCAATTTGCTATCACCAGTTGATGATAACGGCGATGCAGTAATCGAAGTTGGTGAGAAAAACTTCACACTAACCAACCAAATATTGGGAACTACCGAGACTTACGAGTCAAACGCTGACGGCATAATTACGATGGAACTCAATGTAGGTGATTATGTCATTGAGCAGATAGGCTTAGAGGATTATTATCTATACTCTGCATTCTCAATAACTGATGAAGATATCACACTAGACTTGAATTACTCACCAGCGTCAACGCTCACAGGAACAATTTTGGCATATACTGTTAACTTTGATGATAATTGGACCGAAGCAGATATTGCGGCAAACACTACTGCAGCAACTGCACTGGTAGTTTCGTTAATTTCAGACGATGTATCATTTGATACGGTCACCGACACAAATGGAAACTTCTCGATTGTTGTTCCTGGTGATTTATCATATGTGCTAAAGGCCATTACAACAACCAACTCTTATGGCGTCGGTCAATCAGTAGAACCGAATGAAGTAAGCGAAATTGATTTGGGAGATATTTACCTAAAGCAGTTGAATGCCGTAACCGGGACATTAACTGTATCCTCAACTAATGAATCTTGGAACGCACAGAATTACAATTCACTCACACCAACCATCATTGCTACAGATGAGGATGGAATTGAGTGGGATGCACAAGTGTCCTCTTCAGGGATCTTTAACCTAAACTTAGCGGACGGAATTTACGATTTCTCAGGGGCAGATTCAGAATACAATATCGAAGGCTTGAATGATTGGGAGGTGAATAACTTTATCCAAACCAGTAACGTTATTCTAACAGCAGATCTACAACCGGTAACCATCGATATGACTGTTTGTCTAGTTGCTGAACCCACAGAAGATTGTACTGACGGCTCCCCAGCCTTTGCTGATTTTGAGTTAGTATCAGCATTTGATGACAATCTGACTTACACATTTGGTGAGTCAGACTTCGACATCTCTGGACAAACCACTGCCGAAATAATGCCGGGTACCTATACCCTCAGAACCCAATACACTAATGCAGATGAGGAAAATGCTACTGACTTCAACATGTTTTACACAAGTCATGAAGTGTTTGTAAGTATGTTTGACGAAGATAACGAAGAATTATTCATCGAACTGCAAGATGAACGCTTATTCACTGGTAAGGCTGTTGCAGGTGATGAAAACTTCTCCAATGTACAATTCTTGCTGTATAATGAATCAAATAATCAATGGCTATCTGCAACGACAAATGATACCGGTCATTTCGCTGAATACATACCTTCGGGAGATTGGGTAATCATAATTTCACCTCAATTGATAGAAAATACAACTTACACACTAAGGCATCCAATAACTATCGACGATAATAGTCAACTAAGAACCAACATCGATATGCAGTTAGTTGAAGCAGTGAATGTTAATTTAACTTTAGTCGAAGCCTTGACTGATGAATACGTTGTTGATGCAAGAGTCTTGGCAGTCAGTAACGATGGCTACGGTAACGTCACGCTTACAGCTAGTGACGATAACGGCGATGTTAGCGACAAAATAATGCCGGGAAGTTGGACCCTAAGTCTGCTTAAGGATTCTAACGACAAGCGTTGGACTATTGAAGAAGACGCATACACTTTCGATGCAACAGCACTAGGTGACGTTGAGTTAGGAAATGTTACTGTTGATCTCGAAGTCTTGATTGGTGGTAAAATATATTGGGATTTCAACGAAAACGGAGTTGCTGATTTGACAGAAATTGTCACTGATGCTAATGTTACGCTAACCTCATCTGATTCATCGATGACCTTTGATGTCACGACAGATGAATTAGGAATTTGGTCTCAGATGGTTCCTATAATGGATACATACAACGTAACAGTTGAGAAAGCGGGATATTCATCTGCATATTACACAACCAATGAATCACAAGGCATTGTTGTTGAAAGTGACGCAATTTCTGAAGACCTTTCAATCATTGCAGATAACGTGATTGTTAGCGGAATTGTAACTTCGGTAATGCAAGACGAAGCAGCAAGTTTGACTGGTTCTTCCATTACACTCTATCCAGAATCTGGTAGGGATGTATCTCCAGTAACGGTATCTGGAACCTATGCTAACGGAGAATTGTCCTGGTCGACTAGTGTTGAGCCGGGTAATTGGATAGTTGTTGTAGAATCCACAATTAAGGATGAGAATACTGGTGGAATTGCTATTGGATTCCTAAATGCAGGAATTGAAGATGGCGGTGAATTGGAAATGGTTATGGCATCAGGCGGCTACTTACATCTTGATACGGCGTGGCAAGATATCGAACTCGATGATTATCACGCTGGTTCAGATAGTTCCGGCTATTCTATGATAACCGGTCCAGTTGAAATTACCATAGACACCGGATTGGAATCTACATGGAACTACAGCGTTGCCAGTACCGGTGACTTAGAATTACTGCTACCAGTTGGTGCGTTTGACTTGTCATCCGAATTTACCACAATTCAACACGACAGAATGCTGGAAATGGATTATACTGGTTACTCATCAGGTATTGTCGAGCAAGGAATAATTGATGTTGAGATGACTTACACACGTACACTAAACTCTGCTTCATCAATAACCATCGATAATCAGTCGATAGTTAATGCAACATTTATTGAGACAACGATGCTATCACCAGTTGTTGATGGTGATGATTATGACGCAATTGAATTCGATGTTGACATTGAATATCAGGGTACTGAAACCAGTGATAAGTTATCAGTAACCGGTAAAATCAGTAATTCAATCGATTCAGAGAATTGGGCTGTTGAAGTTTTCAATGGAACGGAATGGACCAGTGGAGCGGAAGTAACATTGGGTATTGGTGAATCACTAGAAGATGATTCAGTAACCAACTCAACAACAGTCAGGATGAGGGTACTACTGCCTAATGTATCATCATCAGTAAGTTTGGATAATGGCCATCTACTACGTATAGAGGTTTCAAGCGAGTTGGGCATCTCCAGTGAAAGTGAATTGCGCGTCAAGGTGCCACAATACTACGGCATGGAGATTACTAACGCAGTTACTGAAACAGGTGTTTCACCAGGTGGCACAGGTACATTCTCGTTTACTTTGACTAACACCGGTAATGGCGATGACTCCTTTAGCATTGAACTAGCTGACAATCTCCTCGAAGGATGGCAAATAACACCAACAACGAGTACTCTTACCATCTCTAAGGATGATCAAAGAACACAACAATTCTCGATATTTGCTCCTGAATCATTTACCTCGGGTGAGATTGAAGCAACGGTGACTATCACAAGCGAGGATGGCCTAACCTCAGAAACAATAACTGTGGCGATAAAATCTGCTAGGATTAACCTAGATGTTGATGAAACACTATCCCAAGAACTCACTAAAGTATACGAAAGTCAGCCAGGACAATTAATCGTACCAATAACTAACAGTGGTTACCGAACCGCAAGCACAGTTTTGGTATCTGTTAATTTGACGAACGATGCAGGTAACGAAGTTGTGAGTAATATTGGTAACCAGACCATATCAATCCCTGCTGGACAGACCATTAACGCAACCTTCACCTTGGATGAGTCCAGTAAGAAGTTCAACAGATTTGCCATAAGTGTCGATGTCCTGGGCGAGGATGTCAATTTCACAGAAGATACAGTTGAACCGTTTGACTACTCTGAAGAAACCATACTTGATACCGCAGAACCAACCTCAGCATGGTTCATGGTTGTGATAATTCTGCTAACGATATTAGTCGGATATGGTGGCCTCAAGGTTGCACGTAACAAGAGCTCGACAAGATTCTGATTGAAGACAATAGATTAAATGTCCAACCGGTGACACAAATCTGGTTGTATGGGTAGTCTTGACTCTGTTGAATTGCTGCCAGAACCGGATGACAGCCGCATATTATCGGCAATCGACCCCTCTGCAGTTGGTTTTCAAGACGAATGGCGTGCCGAGGTCACTGGTTGGGCACCAGTAATGCCCCAGCCGATAAAACGGGTGCGTGGCAGGAGATTTTTAGTGACAAATGGAATATTATTTTCCATCTTGGCAGTGTTGATGCTGTGGATTTGGCAATCAGGATATTTCCTGATTGATTTACCACCTCCGAAATCTGAATGGGCAGCGGAACAGGCAGGCTTCTCAGACCCTTCGCTTGATGGTTTAACTGGCGAAGGAGTAAGGGTGTGCATGGTGGATACTGGAATAGATTTAACAAATTCAGCATTCAACGGTGTAGACATCACCTTCAAGGATATGATTGGGGATTCAGGTACACCTGTTGACTATGGTTCTTTGGCCCATGGTACACTCATGGCTGGGCTACTTATTGCACAGTCACATCAATTAGGCATGGCGCCAAATATTCAGTTAGGCATGGTTGCCGCCTTGGGTGATGACGGCACGGGCAAGAATACCGCTGATGAAACATCGGTTTCCCAAGCGATTGATTGGTGTATTGACACTTTCTCGGCCGACATAATATCATTATCGCTTGGTGGCAACCAAGGCAACGGCATGAGTCGTGAGGGACCCTCAGCATCAGTAACAAGAAAAGCTGTCGATATGGGGATATTCGTTGTTGCTGCGGCAGGTAATGATGGTGGAATGGATGATGATGGTAGAGTTTCGGTTCCCAGCAATGTGGCACGAGCGATTTCGGTTGGTGCATCAACTAAAGGTGGCGAGGTTTGGGGTAACAGTTCATTAGGTACTCAAACAAAATTAAATGGGGAGCAGCGAAGCAATCCTAACCTCAAACCAGAGATAATTGCCCCTGGAGAGTCGATTATTAGTACTGGAAGAGGTGATAGATGGTACTCAAGTAGCGGTACTTCAGATGCTACAGTATTCGTTACAGCGGCGTTAGCACTTATTCTAGAAGATCAGCCTAACTTGAAACCAAATGCAAATTCGAACGGTTCATGTATTGATACAGTCAAAAATGCATTGAGACTGAGTGCTCAGTCAACCGGTGACGGTCACAGTGACAAAACAGGATATGGCGAGTTGAATGCCGGTAAGTGGTTGTTGACGGTAAGAACCATGCCGACCTGTCAATGACGACGATATGATATTATTTTGCGCTTTGATATATTGATACTATTAATCACATTTGATACTATAAAAAAAAGCATTGTTACCGCAGTATTATATTGTTAGTATCAATAGCCCATTATAGAGGAGTGGTTATGTCTTCAAATCTTAAGAAAAAAAGTGTTTCAATGATAGCGCTGATGTTTATGTCGGTTATGTTGTCAATGATTTCTGTTCCAACTGCATCAGCAGCAGGAATAAATCAAACTACAAATGGCTTGCTTAATGGTCAAGAAACTTGGACAGGGACCCACACGCTAACTGACAACGTGACGGTCGCTCCGGGTGCCTCGCTGATCGTAAACGCTGGAACAACAATCAATATCCCGTACGGTAAATTCATTGATGTAAGAGGTGCAATTTGCGTAGCATCAAAGGCTTGTGGTGCACCATCAGACGGTTCTACTGGCAATCTGGTGACCTTCTCGTGGAGTATTCCTTCTGCAACAGAATACCTCCAAAGAGGAGATTGCTATGGTAGCGTCGATGCTGCTTGCGGTTCAGGTATGATCATTAGAAATACCATAGATGAAGCCAAAACAGGCCTGAATTTTGCGGAGTTTGAAAATGCATTTGGTTACGAATACATCTATTTCGTCGGTGGTAATCCGCAAGCAAAGTATGCTGCCTTGGTTTTTGACGGCCCAAGGACTACTGCTAACGGACTTACTTTTACCAACACCAATGCATCAAATATCTTCTTGACAAATCTAGCAAATCCATCGATAACAAGCTCTACTTTCACATTGGGACAAGACGCTTATTCTCTTGGTAAGCGAGCAGCGATTGATTCGCTAGGAGCAGGTGCTGGTATTTCCGATCCATTCACCGTGTCAAGTTCAACCTTTACCGGCGATGCGGAAGGTTCGTGCGGCAACAACGGAAATGGTATTCAAATGATATATGCCGATAACTCTTACATCGCACTCGATGGAATTACCATAAGTGACAATGGATATGGTGTATTTTTCAAGCAGTCATCTGGGGAAATTATCAATTCAGACATCAATATTAACTGCGCTGCGGTTAACACAAACGGATTCAAACAAACCGGTACCATCAAACACACTCTGCTGATTAATGACAATGTGCTCACAACAGCGGAAGGTGCAGGCATTACCGCATATGACCAAGCAAGAATTTCAGCATCAAGGAATACCATTTCCGGCGCTGAGCAAGGTTCTGGAATTGCAGTTCGTTCATCAACTGCTGAATTAATCGACAATACAATTGGGCCGATTGGTGGTTTCAATGGGTTGTGGATTTACGGTACTTCTGAAGTTACCGCAATCGGCAATAACATCTCCAACACCGGCAAGGAAGCAGTAGTTCACGGAGAGTACCATTACCAAGACAGCGGATGGCCATCTATCCAACCCTCCGAATCAAGACTTTACATGGAAAACAACGTGATTGATACTAACACAGGAACATGTAATTCACTGAAGATGTACGGCGGTGATTTCCAATGTCCAGCAATTCATATCTTTAGAGCCTCAGCGACCCTATACAACAATGTGGTGAAAAATAATGTCGGCGACGCTCTTAGAATTAAGGGTGGCATAGTTAATGTACAAAACAACGATATGCAAACCGATAGTTTTGCTGTCAATATATCTCATCACGATGACAATTATGGGAGTAAGTACGGCTCTATCGGTTATTTTTCCGGCAATACCTTTGTTGGTGCACAGCAAGTTTACAACATAACAGAATCTATGGTCACCATACAATCAGAAAACATACCGGCTCCAGGTCCCAATGAACTTTATCCAATCAATTTACAATGGCTTGGAGCAGAGTGCCCCGATGTGCCTAATGAATGTCTAAAACTACCAAATACCGCCAATATGCCGCCGGCTGATATGCCAATGGCATTAGAATTGGTTAACAATTCAACCGTATTCTCTTTCGCAGGTTTACAAAACTTCGATACCAGCAAGATTCACGTAACCAACCAGCAATCAGCTTGGGGCAATCAAGTAAGAGAGGGTGAACTTGTCAAATTTAGGGTTAAGGCAGCAAATGTCGATGTGGAAGGTGCAACAGTAATCATCAAGGATGCAGTTGGCACTCCACTTTACACAATGACAACCGATGCGCAAGGATACACGGATGAAGTGACCTTGGCAAGTAATTTCTACTTGGATCGTAACAATAATCACGTTGTAGGGGAGAATAATGTTCAGGTTCAATTGGCCAACGCTTCGGGCGGTCCACCAATTGTTAGAACACTCGATGAGAATACATGTTCAGACGGATATGATAACGACGGTGATACCTTTACTGATGACAGTGATAGTGATTGTTTGAATGACCGAGAGATTCCAAAATACAGAGTAGAGGCATACAAATTTGGCAAGGGTATTTACGAGTATGAATTTGAGTTAACTGGTCCAGTTGACGACATCATCTCATTGGTTAATATGGCACCAAGTGTGACTGTTGAGCAGCCAGAACTAACCTCATTTGCTCGAGTTGTTGCTTTATCCGGTACTGCTTGGGACGGTGAAGCACCACCTTATGCTAGTGACATTATTGCTCAACAGAAGCAGTTTGGCTATGTCGAAGATGTTCAAGTACAGCCACCAGGTTCAAACATGTGGATTTCTGCTGTAGATACCTCCAATTCCGGTGGAGAAATTACTCAGGGAAGTTATCCATTCAGTACTTGGGCGTTTGAATATGATATGTCAAATTACTCGGAAGGCGAAGGTGATGTAACATTCAGAGTTAGGTCATTTGATGGATTGGATTATTCTCCAATTGCCGTTAAGAAGTATAAGCTAAACTTAGAAGCCCCTAGCATAGTAGTAAATACGCCCGCTCAAAACTCTCAGCATAATCCGAATTCTGCTAAAGGTTCAGTGATTTCTTTTAGTGGAACTGCGAGTGACCCGTATTTCGGTGTTAATGGCAATGATATCAAAGAAATATGGTTTGAAATTACTGAGGATTCCAATCCTCAATTCACCTCTAAATTCGCTATAACTCCCGCAAGTGGTGAGACACTCTCTGCTTGGCAATACGACTGGAACTATCGAACCTATGCATCTGGAGACTACACGTTCAAAATTTGGGCCGCAGATAGCGATTTTTGTAAAGATGATACCAGTGATGAAACATGTGTCGTAGTCACATTGAACCTTGAGATAATTAATGAGAATGCTAAACCAAACATTGCATTGGATTACCCGCTCAATAATGAAGTAATCAGAGGTAGTGAATCTACGGCAATATCGGGCTATGTTTGGGACAATGATGGCATCATTACGAGAGTTGACATTGATATTTACAAAAATGGTCGAGACAGCGGCTCTGCTGCCAATACCATTACTATTACACAAAACCTGATTCAAGCAGGAGAATTCAACACCTCATGGAATCAAAATTCGATTTGGAAAACCAATAACCTTCCACATAATTCAGTCTATGAGATTGTAGTTCGTTCATTCGATGGGGAATCATACTCTGATGAAGAAACTAGATTCATTACCATTGATAACTCAGTGGATAATTCACCACCGACCTTTGATCCTTCTAACTGGCCAAATACTGTGGTTGTATATTGTGATTCTAACTCTAAAAGTTTGGACCGATGTGGTGCAGGAGCAACATTTGACTTGACAGAATATTTCGATGACCCAGAAGGAGGATTATTGCGATATGACGTGTATAACGATCCCAACCTAATCAATGATGATTTGTACTATGATTACATCTCAATATCTGCCGAGGGAGTTGCAACCTACAACCCGCCGTCTACCCGTTCAGATGATATAAGTCAGTGGTCGTTGGCAACGCTGAAATTTGTCGCTACTGATAGCAGTGATTTATGGGAAATTTCTCGATCTGTGAACGTTATTGTAAAATCTGTTTCGTTTGAAGTGATAAGAGACGGCACCGGAGTCATCAGTGACTCAGAGCCTGCATATTTCTATGGACAAGGTCTTCCAGATAGTCTTGTTAAGGCAAGGTTTGATTCTAAATCAGGTCAAATGCTTAACTCTACAAGGGTTCTACCTGATGGTACTTGGAGCATGGAAATTAGTGGCAGTATGCTTGGTTCAAAAGATTCAAGAGAAATAGTGTTCGAGATGGATGGTCAAATCTATGCAAATGAAGAAGGCGATGATGCTCTGTTTGAACTATCTTCAAAAGCAGAGTCAGAGAGTAGTAATTTGATACTGTACAGCGTTATTGCTTTAGTAGTAATCGCGGTCTTAATTGGCGTTGGTATGTTCTTCTTTACTTTTGAAGAATATGATGATGAGGAAGAAATGAATGTTGCTCAGCAGGTTGCTGAAGACCCGTATGCGTGGGCCAAAGCAAAACAAACACCAAGCATCCCACAACAACCCGCAGTACCACAACAGCAAGTACAACAGCAGGTACAACAACCAGCTCAACAAGCAGTACAGCAATCTTCCCAACACCCGGGATGGCTGTGGGACGCACAGAACAATCAATGGGTTCCGGACCCTAATTACTCACAAGAAAATCAGTAATTCGGTGATTTGATGGCTAATGCAAAACCTGGTGTACAAGAAAGAATCTTGTTGCATCTTTTAGATTATTCTGACTACAAAAATAGTGTAGAAGTGCCATTTTCTTTATCTCAGATGGGTATTGCAAATGCTGTTGCGATTGCGCGTTCTAATGTTCCAAGAGCCATTGCTGGACTAAAAGATCAAGGCTTACTTATCGAGCGACAAGCCCATGTTAAAGGAGTATCTAGGAAGAGAAAAGCGTATTTTTTAACGGATTCAGGAAAAAATCTCGCTGAAGAAACTTGGAATGATTTGCGAGCGTTCCCAGTTCGGTGTATTCTCAATGATGGAAAAATTGAGTCTTCTACATTGGGTGAAATTAACACAATACTGCCGTTTACGATGCGTTCAGTTGACATAATTCGCTATATGGATGACAATTGTATCCTCGACTCGAGGACCCTTTCAGCCGATTTGATTGAAAGAGATTTGTCAAAACACGTCGAAAAACAACTGGTTACGGCGCTCGGTGATTTACCACGCTTGAGACACTTTTACGGGCGTGAAAAGGAACTAGACAATATGTTCAATTTGTTAGAAGCCAGAGCAACAACACTCCTCGTGCCCGGTATTGCAGGTATTGGTAAAACCACAATGGCAAGCAAATTGATTGAACGATTTATGCATCGTAGGAATTTGATGTATCATCGATGTCAGGATTGGGAGGGGTCTCGTTCATTCTTCGAGTCAGTTGGTGAGTGGTTAGCAAATATAGGTGATTCGACATTTGCTGATTATATCGCTACAACTCCTGTTCCTAAGCCAGCAGAAGCTGCAAATTTGCTAATCAATGCTCTTGAGGGAACACCTTCGCTAATCGTTATAGATGATTTCCACAAAGTCGCTGATTCAACATTACATCAAACCTTCCAAGCTATGGCTTTGGGGCTACTTGGCAGTGAAGAAAAGATTGGTCTGGTATTATTCTCGAGGTCATTTAAGCCCGTAGTCCCATCCAAAGATGCCGAAGGTAGAATTGCCAGTTTGGTACTGCCACTTGATGGTTTAGATTCTGACTCTGGTCGCAAACTTCTGAGTAGTTTTGAGAATATGGAAGATGAACAGTGGTTGTACATTCACGGTATTTCACGTGGGCATCCGCTTGTTCTTGAATTAATTAATCGAGGTGCCTCAGCAACTGCTTTCCATGAAACCCTCGAAAACTATGTCACCGTGGAGATTTTCTCAAAACTTAGTGCAGAGCAGAAGCGGGTGCTGTCAGTTCTGTCGATATTCAGAGAACCAGTGTCTATTGAAGCATTATCAGAACAGAAACTGGATATCGATGTTTTAGATTCCTTGGTTGAACAAGGCTTGGCTAGGCAGGTTGACAGTGAAGTGTATGATGTACACGACTTGATTAGGGAATTTTTGCTTAGAAGTTTGGATGAGAAACTGAAATTTGAATTACATAACAAATGCAGTTCTTGGTATCAGAAATCTAATGATACGCCAGGCTTCACAATCGAACTGATATTTCATTTGGTAAGTTCTGATAACATGTCTGAAGCGGCAGAAATCATTGTACAGAATGGTAGTAGTTTGATTTCTCAAGGACATATGGAGTTACTTGGTCTAATTGAATCACTTGACCAATCCGAATTATCTAGTGAAATTTCCACTAAAATAAATCACCATAAGGGTGAAATTTTAGCGTTATTAGGTAGATTTGAGGAAGCAAAAGATGCTTTTAGAATCGCTCAGGACACCTCGATGAAAACTAAAGATGTCAGCACTCAGGCTGAATTACTATGCGCCCTTGCAGATATTTCGCTAAAGCAGGGTAATCTTGATGAATCATTAACAATGCACAGAGACGCGTTAGAGATTTTTATAAAATTAAAAGATGCAATTGGTGCGGCGAGATGTTACAACAATATGGGCTATATCTTAAGAAGGAAAAATGACACTTCAAAGGCCCTTGAGTCATACGGCGAAGTTGAAACCATACTTAGAGAAAATGATGATAATGAATTGATAAGTTCTCAACTTATTCTTGCCCGTTCTTTAATGGACTTAGGCGAGATTGAACGAGCTCGCGACCACGCACTTGAGGCATTTGATAAAACTGACAAATTAAATGATAAACAATTCCATGCAAGATCACAGGCCGTGCTCGGACGCTATTATGCTAAGGTAGGTGATGCTGATGTTGCATCACATCACTACTCTCAAGCATTGGAAGCCATGAATGAGGAAGGTGACATATTAGCAATGGTAGACATTACCATACTGCTGGGTGAGGTCTTACAAGACTCTGGTAAAAACGATGAAGCTATGGAACACTTTAGAGAGGCTTTGGTTATTGCAGAAGCGAATGATTTGCGCATGCAAATTGGTGAACTGCTTATTCGCTTGGGTAGTGTTGCACCTGAAAAATCACGAAGAATGGAATACTTACAACGGGCACTATCTGTGTTTAGAGAACTTGGGGCAAAGTCTAGGATGCGAGAGGTTCAAACTCGTGTCCATAACGCTGTAATGGGTCGTTGATTACTGCGGCCTATCCACTTCAATTGAGGTGACTCCGTCTTTGTGAATTACCCAAATCATCTGGGCACCAGATAAATTCACTGTGCCGGTGTGGCTTCCCGAGCCAGTGCCTGAAATAAACACTTGAGTATCTAGGGAGCCTCCATCATCTATCAAAATCAATGAGTTGTCAGTGAGTTGAATAGAGAATAGGTTTTCATCAGCTTCGGTTGCTCGCCACCAGACAGATTCGGTATATTCTACATCTCCTAAACGGCTAGCCTCATCAGCACGCTCGACAGCGGCTGCCAAGTCATCTAGATTCATTTGTACAGCCTCCTCATTCCATCTCTCTCTCGTTGCAGTTTCAATGTCATAAGTCCATAAACTGAATACAGAAAGTAGCAATACTCCCAGCAGGAATGTGAATATATATCCCAACTCGGTTGCTGCACCTGAAGTGTCGTTCACTCGTCGTGTGTCTTTCCTCATTCTACCGCCTCCAGCATTGTGACATCAAGAGAGGATAACTGTAGGCTAAATTGAATTGCTGCACCATTGGTGTGCCAAACCGCTTCCGAAGTACCTATACTTGGGTCTGGAACCCAGCCAACATAATCGGTCAATAGTTCAAGACTTCCTGGATATATAGTCCAGTCTAAACTTTGGTCCAAACCACTAGCGGCTGAATTGGCAATCGCTTCGCCATAAGGGCTGTACCAACCTCTCCTAACTTCGTACGCAGTTTCTGATGCTAGAGACTCCCGATATGCTAATTCAATATCTAGATTCATAACTCCAGCTCCAACTGTACTATCAGAAGTAGGATTCAGCGCAGGAATTGTAGACGCAAACCTTGGTCCCGGTCCAGATCTATCATTTGGTTGCTTCAGCACTGTCGGTAAAAACTCAGGGTGATTTGTCAGTACGGCGCCGTTTGAATAGGCAAC
>DAHU01000106.1 GCA_002495945.1 Euryarchaeota archaeon UBA13 | reverse complement strand
GTTGGAGATAATGCTGATGCATTCGATGACGACCCAACAGAAACTACAGATTCAGATGGCGATGGTGTCGGAGATAACGCAGATTGGGCGCCAAATGACGCAACAGAGACTGTAGATTCGGATTCCGATGGTGTTGGAGATAATGCTGATGCATTTCCTAACGATGCTAGTGAAACCCTTGACAGCGATGGTGACGGTGTAGGTGATAATGCCCAAGCGATTGCTGAAGCAAAAGCAGCTCAGCAGAAAGCGGAAGATGAAAAGCGCAGAAATCAGATAATAATCGTAATAGCATCAATCTTGATTGGTATAATTGGCATTGGAATGTTCCTAAAAATGAGGGGCCGTAATAGCCCTGATGAATCTAAAGAATATGTCAGTAGCATCGATAGTAACGCTTCTGCTAGCCAAGCATCATCCACACCAGTTCAACTTCAAATTGTTAACCAATGGACCGACGACTCGGGTTATACATGGCGTAAGATGAGTGACGGTTCCCATCACTATTGGGATGGTGCCAAGTGGATTGAGCATCGCTGAGCACTAAGGGCTGACTCGCTTTCTATCCCTTGGAAATAATACTGTTTCTCTGACGTTTTTAGCACCGGTGAGTTTCATCAGGATTCTTTCAACTCCAAGACCCCATCCCGCATGTGGTGGCACTCCGTGGCGGAAACCAGCAACATAGAATTCAAATTCTTCCGGGTCAAGTTCCATTTTCTTCAAGTTCTCAATCAGAACATCCATCCTGTGTTCTCTTTGCCCTCCAGAAGTCAACTCATCCCTACCAAAGTTGAGGTCAAAACCTCTACTCAATTGATCGCCGGTGGAGCCATTCTCACCTTCAACATGATGGATGTAGAACGGCTTCAGTGCCATTGGCCAGCGCGGCAAGAAATAAAATTGAGGCAAATCCTCTGCAAGTAGGTCAGAATTTTCTGCATCGATATCGTCTCCCCATTCGATTTCTCCGCCCTTTTCTTTGATGATTCTTATAGCATCACAGTATGAGACTCTTGGGAAAGGTAATTCCGGAACAATTACTTCAACAGGTGGTTCGCCTTTACTTGCCCTGAATTCATTTATTGTAGCAATATAGGATTGAGACTCTTCGTCATTGGCAATAGACTGCCACATGTGATGAATCATCCTTTCTAATACTCCCATTACATCGTCATCGGTAGACCATGAACACTCGATATCAAAGGAAATAAATTCATTCAAGTGCCGGTAAGTGTCATGCTTTTCTGCTCTAAAGGCCGGGCCAATTTCGAATACTCTTTCTAAACCTCCAGACATGCACAGTTGTTTGAAAAGTTGCGGCGACTGGTTTAGGAATGCAGGCGTGTCAAAATACTGCATAGGGAACAGGTCAGTGCCGCCCTCGGTGGCGGTTGCAACTATTTTTGGGGTGTGTGTTTCAAAGAAACCTTCGCTAATCAGTGCTTCTCTACCATATTGCAGAACCTTACCTCTCAGTCGGAACATTGCAGCGATGTGTGCCCTTCTCAAGTCGAGAAAACGATTATCTAATCTTGTATCAAGTTCAACGTGAACGGTATCGGTAACGCCCAATGGAAGGGGTGCCTCAGCCTTGGCAATTACTTCTACGGAAGTTGCCACTACTTCGTAAGCAGGCGGTGGCGGTATTTCTCCGTCTTTCAATTTCGGTGGGCGCTTTTCACTAACCTTGCCAGTAAATTGAAGGGTAGATTCCCTAGTCATCCTTTGAACTAAATCAAGTGCTTCATCTCCAACATTATCAGACTTTAGGAAAATCTGTGTTTTGCCAGTTCCGTCCCTTAGGTCAACAAAGCAGATTGCACCTTTCCCTCGGTTTGCTTCCATGAAGCCAGCCACTGTGACTTCTTTATCGATTAAATCAGCACCATTCGCTTGTATTTCACCTAATGTGTGGGTACGATAATGGGTTGGTACATAGTTGCTCATGGTTCTACGGGATTGCATCTAGGTCATCAAAGGTTCGCTAAATAAAGTGATTATCAATAAGCAATTTTACGGCTTATTATTACTAAAAAGAATAATGATAGTGGCCATTATACGATTCATTCATAAAGTGGTTGTTGCCGCGGGAGGCCATGACAGAAGTACTATTTTCCTCCGAATCAGTGACCAGTGGGCATCCTGACAAGTTGTGTGATGCAATTTCCGATGCAATCGTTGATGCGTGTTTAGCTATTGATAGCAATGCTAGAGTCGCTGTTGAAACATGTGTTAAGGGTAAAGAAGACATTGGTCTTATTGTACTTGCGGGAGAAGTTTCTCTTAATGGCGCTGCGCCCGATTATGAAGCAGTAGCACGACAAGCAGGGGCGCAAATTGGCTACACCTCGCATTCGATTGGTATGGATGCAACAAATCCAGCAGTGTGTGAAGTTCAAGTCCACATCACCACCCAATCAGCAAATATTGCTCAGGGCGTCAATAAAGATGGTTTAGATCAAGGTGCAGGTGATCAAGGCATGATGTTTGGCTATGCATGTCTAGAAACGGAAGCTTATGAAGGCTTAAAAGGCAGATATTTCCCACTTGCGGCGGCACTATCTCAGCGTCTTTCAAGACGCTTAACTACCGTACGAGAACAAGGTATTCTTCCGTGGGCCAGGCCCGATGGCAAATCTCAGGTAACCGTACAGTACGATGCGGAAGATAATATCGAAAAGGTCCACACTGTTGTAATTGCCATCCAACATGACAACGATTTGAAACAACAATTTGGCGGTTCTGAAGTTGAAGAGCTAGCATATGTGGAACAACAGATTAGACAACATGTAGTAGAACATTCAATACCCAGTGAATTACTCTCACAAGGTTACAAACTTGTCGTCAATGGTACGGGACGATTTGCCGACCCTGGTGGGCCCTATGCTGATGCAGGATTAACCGGCAGAAAAATCATTGTCGACACTTATGGTGGCATGGGGCGTCACGGCGGAGGTGCTTTCTCGGGTAAAGATCCATCCAAAGTAGATCGCTCAGCAGCTTATGCATCAAGGTGGGCCGCAAAGCACGTAGTTGCAGCCGGCTTAGCCTCGAGGTGTGAGATTCAACTGGCATATGTAATTGGAGTTGCTGAACCAGTAAGTGTTCGTGTCGAAACTTTTGGGACCTCTTCTCTAAGTGAATCAGAAATTACTCAAAAGGTGAAAAGCGTCTTTGATTTTAGACCGGGTGCAATCGCTAGAGATTTGAATTTACAGGTGCCGATTTACTCTATCACTGCAGCAGGCGGGCACTTTGGGCGCGTTCCAACAGAAAAGGGCGAATTTCCATGGGAAATAATCGACCAGAGTAGAATCGCAGCGTTACAAACTTGATGTTTATATCCGGTAAATATGGCCCAAACCTCCGATTGACTCAAGAGGGGGTTACTGCTGGGTTAACTCGGTCTTATGTCGCGTAGTACATCAAAAGCAATGCTGTTCATTATTCTAATGATCTCTGCAACTGTAACTCCAATGGTCGGAACAGTTAGCGCAAGTGATACGATATTGTTGTCTCTTGATTCACCTCATACTGTATTACAAGGTGGCGATTCCGCTAATCTAACATTAACTATTGAGAATAACGGCTCTTCCATTGAAAATTACAACATCAGCTTGGAAACTGATGGATTAAGCAATGTTTGGCAGGTAAATTTAGTGAACAATACCACCAGTTCAGTTATTCCAACCCAAAGCACTACAGTTGGAATAATCGTAGTGTTGGATGTTGGAGCATTACCGTCCGATAGCGGTTCATTTGTGGTTAACGTTACTGAGCAAGATGGTGAGTTGTACAGTACTACAACCGCTTTTGTCACTGTGGAACCATCCTATTCATCCTCACTTGGATTTAATTCCATAAACGGGCCGCTTCAACAAATGTATGCGGGTACTAGTGCTAACTTTACCATCGATGTTAGCAATGATGGAAATGCACCAGATACGATTTTACTAGACGTTGATGCTGAACCGGACTTAGCAAGTTACTGGGCAAACCACACCAACAGTACCAGCAATCAAACCAATAATACCAACTCGAGTTTTGACGTCCCAAGTGATGTGCTGATGTATGGAAATAGCTACATCTACACGAATAATATCGACACCTTACTCGCTGGCATGTTCAATTCAGTCGGCGGCCACAATTCGACTGTTGCCAACACTGTTGGAGGTCATGATTTAACTGACCACTGGAACAAAATAAACACTTCAGGTAATAGTTGGAACACAAGCCTAAGGAATTCGGGCCACATTTGGGACTATGTAGTTATTCAAGACCAAAGTCAGATACCAGGTTTTTCCCGAACGAATCAAGATTGGGTTAGCAGCAAAAACTCTGCAGTAGCAATTAGCGATGCGGTTGATGATGAAAATTCGGAAGTAATGTTAATGATGACTTGGGGCTATCGAAGTGGTGACTCGACAAACCTAATGATATATTCAAATTATACTAACATGCAAGACAGGTTAGAATTGGGATACATAGATTACCATGACAACATGACAAGTCCCTCAAAAGATGTCTGGATTGCCCCAGTTGGACTTGGTTTCAAGAATGTATACTACAGCGTAATGGCAAATGGAGATAACCCGACTTTCCCAGGCAACACATTCTATGACTTGTATAACAATGATGGAAGCCATCCCTCATTATCTGGTTCATATTTGGCTGCTTGCGTACTGTATGCATCGATGACTGGTAATACATCTGTTGGAGTTAGCGATGGTGTGGCTCTTTCAGCGGCATTGAAATTAGAATTACAGCAAGCGGCAGATGACACAGTTTTCAACCAAACAAGTCACATTGAATATCCATGGCAACAAAACTCTAATCCATCAATAATGAGTCAATCTAGAGCAATCCCTACGGGTTGGAACTTGGTTTTCGCTGACCAAGAGTTGAGTAATGTTCCTGCCGGAGCTACTACACAAACAACAATACAGGTTTCTGTACCTAGTAGTGCATCTCCAGGATTCTATGGATTCAACTTATTCTCCGCCTCTGCTAACGGCAATAATTCCGATAGTTACACCTTTGTTGTGGAGGTTTTGGCAGAAAACAACCTGAGTTTCTCATTCTTGGACCAAGGCGCTAATTTCATTCCTGGTGGAATAACTACTACCTCGGTTCAAGTTACCAACACCGGTAATTCCGAACTCGATATGACTTGGCAAGTAAACACCATTAGCGGTCCGTGTATAGTAACAATTGTTGACTCAGTGACCGATGGCCTAACCCCAAGTTCATCATCAAATGTCGGGCTGACAGTTGAAGTTGATGATGCTGCGACCAAAGCAGATGAGTGTATCATTGCACTTGACGGCGAAGGGATGTATGGTGACTATTCTTATGATGTAGAGCCACATGAATTTACTGTAGGTATCGATGAGTTAGTAGCGTTTGAGTTATACTCACCAACACAAGGTGTGATTGATTTGACACCGTCATCTCCGGAGAATTATGAACTTAGAATTTACAATAACGGTAGTGAATTAGTCGAATTCTTCCTTGATGTTAATGACGATTCGCCGCTTATTACTTCTATTGATAGTGGCAGCAGTGTTAATGTTTCTGCAGGCGCAGTTGGTATTTGGAGCATCGCTACTGATGTTGGAAACGGTGTTGTGGGACCATACTCCCAAGATTTTAGTGTTAGTTATGAATCCAGCACCAGCACTACAACCGTTGCTTTCGATGTCCAAGCAGTAGCTCATTTTACCATGACTGGTCCGCTTGATGGTAGGATTTCAACTAAGCCCGGTGAATCTGTAGATGTTCAGTTAGAACTGGTTAATTCAGGAACAATGGATCTTGATTTGACCGCATCAGTTTCAGGTTTGCCAACCGGTGCTGAGGTAACTTTCTCAGATACCGAAGTAGACCTAGATTCCAGCACGTCCGCCGGTGTAACAATGAGTGTAACCATGATTTCTACTGCTCAGGCTGGTTCCTACCCGATTTCGGTTAGCTATACTTCGCAAGATTATTCACAATCGATTAATTTAGAATTGCAAGTCGCTGACAGCGTGGGATTGACGGTCAATTCTATCAACAATAATATTGCAGCAGGCCCTATTTCTGAAGTCATTTACACTTTTGAAGTCACCAATTTAGGTTCTGCATCAGACACTTTCTTTGTTGCTCTAGACTATGACGAAACTAACAATGCGTCTATTTGGTTCGATACCACGCTTTCTACCTCTTCGATTAACCTAGAACCATCATCAACGCAAGCGGTAACAATTTCAATTCGGGAACGAGCAGCGGGTGCGCCCTCAAATGGATGTGATGTCAGCGTTATTGTTACATCATCAAATGATGACACTATTTCCTCCGCCGTAGCCTTCAAGATTATTCCGATTCAAGCCAGTGCTCAAATCACGATATTGGCAAGTGATGACAGCGCCATGCCTGGAGAGACCATCAGTGGCGATGTTGTTGTAACCAATACTGGTTCAGGAGAGGACCAATTCTTGCTGACAACGATAGGTGATGGCTGCGATTTGTCTGAAATTTTCACTTTATCTGCTGGCTCTTCATCCCAAGCGTTCTCTTGGAGTTGTACCATTGACGAGGGAGCAAGCGCTGGTCTTTCATCCCTAACATTTAGAGTCACAAGTAATGCTCGTAGTAACTACGTTTTGGAAGAGATTGAATTCTTCACAATAGAGCCTAACTGGGGTAGTGAAGGCATAGTTGAACTGTCCTTAAGCGATACAGAATTGTCCATGGCTTCATCGGGCGGTTCTTCAACCATAGTAACTGTCAAAAATTTGGCCAATGCACCAGTTAGTGGTAGTTTGTTTGTTGTCGGAATGGATGAATCACTGTTTGATAAAGCGATAACTCCGGTCAACTCTGATACTCAATCAGTACAATTCACTTTGAACAACGGCGAGAGCACAGATTTTGTTTTCCAGCTAACATCGAGAGTTTCAGAATCAGAATCAGCGTTAATCACAATATCTGCATCTGTTGAACTTGGCGGTGTTACTTACACCAAAGAATCCACACAGGAACTACTCGTTACGATTGACGGGCCTGAGTTGCCGCCAAATGGGGTTGAACTGCCGTTTGGAATACAACTTGATGAACAGCAAACAATCACTGCTATGGCTGGCGGTTGGGTGTTTGCAATTCTATTGATGTTGCTCATGAATGTACTTAGGAAACGCAAGAAAACCGCATCTGTTGATGCGACGGTCGAAGAAGCTGGACAAGAACAAGAGCCGGATAAACCTGAAAAGAAGCCGAAGAAGAAGGAAGAAAGGACAGTCGAGGCTTACAAACTGAAATCCAATGAGTGTCGCATGACTCCCGATAACAAAGTAATCTGCCCATTCTGTGAGGCAAAATTGGGCGTCCCAAGAGGCAGCACACCGCCTTTCAAATTCAGTTGCCCACAATGTGACAAGAAGATTAGAGTCGTCGAGAATCAAAAATTCTGATCATACTTTGTGTGCAACCAATAAGAACGCAGTGTGGCCAAACGGTCCATTGACTGGTCGCATCCCGCCTTTACTTGCTCTGCCCCATTGTCTCTCCATGAGTTCTCCAGCCCACTCAACTTCCAATCCATGGGATTCACATGCTTCCCATGCTCTCTCAAGTTGGCTGGTAACTGGACAATAACAGGCGATTCTACCACCAGGTTTGAGTAAATTCACGACTGCATCAATTGCCTCTGTGTGGTTTGGTAAGTCAAGTATTATTCCGTCAACATCAGGTGTGATTTGTGTAATTTGTTCAGTAATTTCAGCAATGTCCCCGGAAACATGATGATGATTGGGAAACTCGGGTAAGCAATTTTTTGCTCGGCTTAGGTTTTCAAGACCAACCTCAGCGTGTTCATCTCTTGCTTCAACTGTGATTAAACAACCTGAATCACCTAATACTCGGGCAAGATGGAGTGACAAACCACCGCTACCTAACCCAGCCTCGAGAATGACATCATTAGGGCCAATCCCAAGTCTGGTAATCAACACTCCCGCATCTTTTGCAGATATTGTTTGAGCCCTTCTTTTCATACCCTTAACCAGTTCAGGTAGTCTTGGGGTTAGTCTTGTAAGTTGTTTTTGACCAATAATGATTTCACTACCAATTTCACATTCACCAAGAATTTGCATCGGATTGAACACCCCAAGGCCTTTTATTTTGACCGTTTCGTCAACGAGTCTTACCAAGTGTACCTTGCCGCTATCTTCTTCGAGAACGACCCATTCGTTTGAACCCACAACTGGCTGTGACAAACGATTTCTTTTAACCCCTCCTTAGATATATCAAATGTTTAAAATCACACTAAAAATAGAGGGTTTGATATACTGTCGGGCCTTAGAGCAATACATGAAGTTCTACTCAAAAGCAGTTTCTCTTGGTCTTGTGGCGCTATTTGTCGGTAGTTTTGCACTGACTATGGTGGCCAATAGTGCCAATGAAGTGGAACTTGCTGATGAAGTAGATGCTTACCGGGCGCCAGCGTCACCAGGGCACGAAGTTTTTGCTGAATATGTCGGCGCTAACTGGTGCGGTCCATGCATGAGCAGCGCATCACCTTCGCTGAATGAGTTGAAATCGGAACATCCAGAAGAAATGGTCTTCGTTTCTCATTACAGTTACAACGGTAACTACCCACCAGACCCACTCAATCGCCAAAGCCACGTGATGGACGGTGGCTCAGGAATTCCAGTGGCTAAATTCGGTGACGCTAAAGCACCCTCAACATATCACAGAACTGGCGGTGGTGCCTCTGGTTCAATGTATGATACAATATTTAGCAGCGGAGGTAACATGGTTAACACGGGTGATTTTGACTTACTCGTAACCCAGTCCCAGAACGGTAACAACATGGACATTGAAATAACTGCCACATACCTCGGCTCCGCTCCTTCAGTTACTGCCTATCTCCAAGGAATCGTAACCGAACATTACGGTGCCCAACCTTACGATAACGGGAATATTCCACACAATGTGATCCGAGATTGGCTGCTTAATTCCGGTAACAATGGATTTACTCAATTGACGCTTACTCCAAACAATCCGGTGTCAACAACTTGGACCAAACCAATCTCAACAGTCAGAGCCGCTACTACTGACTCTGGCACCGCAATCTCATCAGCAGATAATTTCTTGACCGTTGCATCCCTGATGGATGGTCCACACAATACCTACAATAGCGTCTGGGCTGCTGCCGATGCTTCTATGGGACCAAAATTAGACCTTGCAGTCACGGGTGTGTCAGTTGCCAACCCCCAGTCTCTGAATGGTTACATCAATGGTGACCAGTTGACGGTCACTGCTTCAGCTGAGAATGTTGGAGGCGTTGATTATTTTGATGGCGGTAATTTAGAGATTATTTACATGGATGGTAATACGCCTGTTGTAGTTGCTTCAAAGCAATTAACCAACCTAGCGGTACAAGCTACGATGTCACACACAGCAACAGTCGACACCTCTAGTTTACCCTCCAATGCATGGTCTACAGCCTTTGGTGCTCGTTTGACTGGATTAGTGGGGGACCGCTCTTCTAGCAACAACATTGCCGTCGAGAATTTCAATCATGACCGACCTCCAGTGGCGAAACAAGCCACAGTCAGTGGTAACAATGTAATCGAGCGAGGCTCAATATTCACTGTAGTTGCCAAAGGCGGTGCTGATGATTATGTTGATACGATTCAAACAATGAGTTTCGAATTAGAAGTTGCTCCTGCTGGAACCAATGCATGGGATGGCAGTATCGATTCAGGTGGCACGAACATAGTCAACGAAGGAACCTCCAATGAGGGTAGAGAGTATACTATGACTCCAAGCCTAACCATGCCGGCGGGAGATTATGACTTACGCTCTCGTACAATTGACAGCCGAGGTCAAGTAAGCACATGGCGAGTTACACCCAATGCGTTTACTTTGGCAAACGGCATTCCTCAAGTCGTCGCAGAACCCGTGCCAACGGTAACTTGTGATGTAGAAACCAATGTCGATATGACTAATCATATCAGTGACCCAGAAACGCCGCTGTATGATTTGGTTGTTTCATCCGACAGCCCGTATTTCATTTCTTGGAATCCACTATCATCGAGCATAACCGTGAGATTCACTTTTGATGAAATTCAAGGTTGTCCTTTAGGCCAAAAGAGTATATTGGTTACTGTAGATGATGGCGCCGGATACTCCGGACAGTCAAACATGCCATACGGAACTCTGAAGTTTAACGTTATTGAAAATGGTCAACCACGGTGGCTCGGTCTTCCAACTCAAATTATTGACGAAGAGGGCATTGATTCAAACAGCAACTTGCTATTGCAGCCATATATCAGCGATACCAACAAAGACGGGTCCCCAAGTTCGGTTAGCCTATTGACTTACGATATCATTAGCGAAACCAACCCCGGAATAATTCACTCGGAGATTATTGATGGTGTCCTAGGATTCCAAACTATTGGTAACGATGCCGAGGGTGAGACTACATTGACTCTGAGGGCTTGCGATAATCAAATGGAGTGTGCAGATCAAACCGTCAGGATTGTTATCAATCCAGTAAACGATGCTCCAACAGTTGACATGTCCACTTTTGCTGGAATGCGATTGAAAGTGGGGGCAGAGTCATCTATCGACCTTGATTCATTAGTTTCTGATGTCGATAATGAGGATGATGAATTGACAGTGATAGTTAGTTCACCAGACGAAGCTGGCGGCGCCCAATACAATAGACAAACAGGTATGCTCAAACTTAAATTCAATGAAATAGGCTACAAAAATGTCATCGTTAAAGTCGTAGATACATACTCTTCAAATGAATACATGGCAACCATCGAAGTCTATGATTCAGATGCCTTTACCATCGCAATGACACCATTCCAAGATGGTTACATGAATGTTGAAGTTTCAAACATGTACATTGGACAAACACCAACTGTCAGCATGCATCTTAGCGATGATGCGCCATTATTTACCTCATTGAGTGTACGCTGGCAAACCTGTAGCAATGACGGAATTTGTGACGGAATTTGGTTCTATGACCTTGACATGACACAATCTGCAACCGGATGGGAGAGGCTACTTGACATACCAAACGCTGCCGACCCAACCAAGTCATCGAGACCATTTGGATACAATTACGGAGATTATTTCTACCTCATGATTGATGGTGTAGATGACCTAAACAATAACTACAAAACGCCAAGAGCCGTTGAGCCGTTATACAAATGGACAGTGACTCAAGACATGCCATCTCCATCACAGATGAATGATGATTTGCTCAACCTGCACGTCGACACCCTCAAGAAGAAGATTAGCGACTTATCAGAGCAGATTTCAGCTAATCCTGACCGAGACAATAGCGATTGGGAACTGGACTTAGTTGACGCACAATTTGAGTTGGAACTGGCTTGTCGAGATGCCCGTGTCACCTGTACTGAAGAGGAGACCGCAGGAACTGAAACCAATTCAGAGGTGAACAACTCGAATACACTGACGGTTGCAGGTATCATAATTGCAATAATCGTGGTCACTTTACTTGGCGGAATGTTCCTATTTAGAGACCGTCAACCAGACCTTGCTCGAGGGTTCAAGTGGGCTGATACTACATTGCCTGCCCGTGATGTGGAGGCTAACTCAATGTATGGTGGGACCCAACAGATTTTCCAACAGCAACTTGCTCAACCAAACTACGCTCAGTACCAAAGGCCTGTTGAACAATACGCACAGCCTGCTGCCCCAATTCATTATCCAACTCCACAACAGATTGTACCACCGCAAATTCATCGTGGACCTCCACTCCCGCCTGGCGGCTTGCCTGCTGGTTGGAGCATGGATCAGTGGGAATACTATGGACAGCAATACCTTGATAGGCTACAAAGTTGAGAGATTATTGTATTGTAAATCATTCTAAACCCATAAAGGGGAGAAGTGCGAGGGATAATTGTGACCGGTGAAGAAATCGAAGTTGAAGAGACCTCGGAAGATGAGGTTACGGTGTGGGCTCCGGAGCCTACGGGCAGTGATGAAATCCTTAACGTAGGGGTTGAAAAATGGATAGATACGGTTGAATTCGAATCGACTGAGGATGTTCCTATTCCTGAGACACTGGTTGACCAAGTCATAGGTCAAGAGACAGGTTCTGTTGTGATTCGTAAAGCCGCTGAACAAAGGCGACACATGTTGATGATTGGCGATCCTGGTACAGGCAAATCGATGCTTGCCAAATCAATGACTGAGCTATTGCCGCGCGATGTATTGGAAGATGTCCTTGTTTACCCAAATGAAGACGATGAAAACGAACCTAGGGTTAGGTGTGTACCAGCGTCTAGAGGTGACAGAATAGTCAAACTACAGCGAGAGGCCATTAGGCAACAAAAAGAACGCTCACAGAAAATGTTGCTTATTGCCTTCGCTGCAATAGGATTCTTACTGATTATCGCAACACTACAAACAGGCGATATAATCACGCTGTTGTTTGGTGGTTTTTTGCTCATGTTTGGATACATGTTCATCCGAGGCCGATTGGGTGCATCTGACGAAAGTAGAATTCCAAAACTACTGGTAAAACACGATGCAAATGAGATGCCACCATTTGTCGACGCCACCGCTACGCTATCGGGTTCCTTACTCGGTGATGTCCGACACGACCCATTCCAGTCCGGTGGTATGGAAACTCCAGCCCACGACAGGGTTGAACCAGGGGCAATACACAGAGCCCACAAGGGTGTTTTGTATATTGATGAAGTCAATCTTCTCCGCTTAGAGGAACAACAGGCGCTACTCACTGCCATGCAAGAGCGTGCATTCCCAATTTCAGGGCGCTCTGAGCGCTCATCAGGGGCGTTAACCAAGACTGAACCAGTACCATGTGACTTTATTCTCATCGCAGCAGGTAACTTGGATGCTATTCAAGGGATGCACCCTGCACTAAGAAGCAGAATTAGGGGATACGGTTACGAAGTTTATGTCAATTCCGACATGCCAGATACGTCAAGAAACCGTCGCCGTCTCATCAGATTCATCGCTCAAGAAGTCATTCGAGATATGGGCACTAACAGAGAGATACCTCACTTTGACAAATCTGCTGTAGCAATAATTCTTCGTGAAGCACAAAGAAGAGCAGGACGAAGAGGTAAATTGTCTCTAAGGCTAAGAGAACTTGGTGGATTGATACGCATAGCAGGGGACTTGGCTAGCGAGGATGGTTCGAAGTATACCACCGCAAATCATGTATTAGGTGCACGAAACATTGCTAAACCACTCGAACAACAAGTCGCAGACAGAATGATTGAACGACGTCGAGATTATTCACTACTGGTCAACTCCGGTGAAAGAGT
>DAHU01000116.1:17063-25228 GCA_002495945.1 Euryarchaeota archaeon UBA13 | reverse complement strand
CCCTGCTCATATAGTGCATGACCGGTTTCATGCAGTACAGCATACAGGCAGGAGAATGGATCTTTTTCGTCAAAACGAGTGGTAAATCGTGTGTCACCAGGCCATAATCCAGCAGAAAATGGGTGAGTTGATGCATCCATTCTTCCTGCTTCAAAATCAAATCCAGTAGCGCTTGAAACAATTTTACAGAATTCTGTCTGGGCATCGACTGGGAAGGTTAATTCCGCTGGTAGAGTCGGGTCTGGGTTGAGTTTTTTCGCCTCCATTATGCGTTGCAAAAGTGGCACTAATTTACTCTTCAAGCCATCAAATAGCGGGTCATAATCCCTAACTTTCATACCAAATTCATACTCATCTAATAGTACATCATAGCGAGTATCTTCGACGCCATAGAAATCGATTTTCTGGTTGGTCATTGAAATCAACTTTGCCAAATATGGTTTGAATTTTGCAAAATCTGACTCGGCTCTGGCCTCCTGCCAAGCAACCAAGGCTTGAGACCTTGCTAAAGCAAATTCAGCGACAAAATCAGACGGTAATTTTACAGCTTTGTCATAACGTCTTCTAACTTCTCTAACATTGGCCCTCTGATCCTCATCCAAAGATTCATCGTTTTCTAATTCAGTAATCATTTGAGCAAGGGATTCGTCGGTAACCCTTTCATGTTGTTCTTTGGCTAACCAAGACATGATTTCTGACCTTGCTTTACTGCCTTTTGCAGGCATGATAGTTTCTTGGTCCCATCCTAAGTGTCCTTGTATAGCACCGATTTTGTGGATATCTTTAACTCGTTCAATAAACAAATCATAACTCGCCATGTTTGACTCATTAATTACCCCCTCAATAAGGTAACCACTTATTCGTTTAACATAATTGTCGCACACACATTCAAGACCTCATAAGATATGCAATCAATCATGGCGAGGAAGAAGCAGGATACACCTGACGAAACTCGACATAACTCTGACGAAGACTTGGAAGAAATTGTTGATTCAGTTATCGGTACAGAAGATAAAGAAAACCAATCTCCAAACACTCCAAATGACGAACCATCAGTTGATGAAAAACTTGCTGCATCTGCAAAAATGGTTGTGGAAACGTGCATGGATATCAGAAGAGGCGAAAATGTTCTAATCGTCTGTGACCCCACTACGGGAGAAATTGGGCAGGCTCTCCATGAAGCAACAATCAAAAAATCGGAGAGAGTGTTACTTATCGTGATGCCCAAAGCGAAGCACCACGGCGAAGAACCTCCAACTCCCGTTGCTAATTTAATGCGTCAACAACAAGTTGTACTAGCACCAACCAAATACTCTCTAACCCACACTAGAGCGGTCAGACAAGCGGTTAGGGATGGAGCAAGGGTCGCAACTATGCCCGGAATCACAATTGATATGTTTACTCACGGTGGCATGGCAGCGGATTTCAATCAAATTAAGAAGCGTATAAGCAATCTTGGGCCATATTTCCGCCGCCGGAGAATTGTTAATGTGAAGTCTAAACAAGGCACTGATATCACCTTTGAAGTTAATTGGCGAGAATGGAAATTAGATGATAATGGCATCTGTAATCGACCGCGTATGCTTACTAACCTACCCGCTGGAAAAGCGTTTATCATGCCGCGTGAAGGTACAATGAATGGCATACTAATCATTGATGGTTCTTGGGACTCAACCCTTCTTGAGGAAAAAATCGAATTACAAATAGAAAACGGTATGGTAGTCGATGTCAAAGGTGGACAAATTGCTGCCAATATTCGCCAAGAGTTTGGTGAAGTAGCAAAAAAACTTCGATCAAAAGACCGAGAAAATGTTTGGACTATTGCTGAGTTTGGCTTTGGTATGAACGATCAAGCCCGTATGGGTGGCAACGTGCTTGAGGATGAAAAGCGACTAGGAACCTGCTATTTTTCTATTGGAGATAATTCTGCATTGGGTGGCTCATCGTCAGTTGGCATACATATTCCTGGAGTTTTGACCAATCCAAGTGTATGGTTAGATGATTCTCAAATATTGCAAGATGGAGAATTCTTGCTGGAAATCTAATCAATTTAGGTTTTGACTGCCGCAAACCGGGCAAAATCTCCAAAATGGGTCTATGCCTATGCCACATGCTCGACAATTTACACCCGACCTAATCGTTGGCTGCACTGGCTGATTCCACATTGGTTGTTGTTGAGGCATTGGAGCCGGACTGGGATTAACTGGTTGTTGTCTTACGACTGGTTGAGGAGTGACATTTTGTGGAGGAATAGGTCTTGGCGCTTCGTTTTGCGGTGGGAATGCCTGTCGTGGCACTGTATTTTCCTTAACAGGTCTTGGCTCAGCTCGATTTACTGGCCTTCTTACCGGCGCGATTGGTTTTGGCAAGTTGGACGCTACTTTCTCGACCGCAGGAGAAGCTACAAATTCTGACAGAGACATCTTACCGTCGCTGTCTTTGTCGGCAGATTCGTGTAATTCTTTGGATTCCTCTTGAGAAATTCCCGCTGCTTCAGCAAGTTCATCTACCGACAAGGAACCGTCTTCATTGGTATCTGCTTGAATGAACATCTCTGCTGCACTAACAAAAGGCTCTTCGACAACTTCGTCGGCTGGTGCCTGCGTTTGAACTGGCACTTCTTCTGATTGTGGCTCCTCGATTATTGCTGAGTCCGCTGCAATATCTGCTTGTTCTGCAGTTTCTTCCAAGGTTTCTACTTCGGCCTGGGCCATCATGCCAAACGCACCCTCAAACGCATTATCAGTTACTTTAGCTGCTTTTCTGTCGGTCAAGTTCGCCTCAACAGTGGCTTCTTGCACGATTACCTGAGGCTCCTCTTTGACAGACATGCTTGGAAGCGGAACGGATTCCGTCTTTGGGATTGGTACAGATACTGACTGTGTTGCTTTTTCTGTTTGACTGGTTTGAGTAGCCTCGACTGATTTTGGCGGAGCAGTTGGTTGCGCGGCTGCAGTTTTCGTTGATGAAGTGGAGGATTGTGGTATTGGTGGCGTATCCAGTAGGACACTAGAGGTATCGATAGTTGAATTTGCAAGATTCGAGATCGGAATAGTGTGGCCAATTACGTCAAGTGATGCATCAAATTCTCCGGCAATATCGACAAGTAAAGATGAATTTCCACTGACATCTTCAAGAATTTGTGACATAGTAAGATAATATTTCATAACTTCTTCAGAACCACCGGTCGTTTGAGCAATTGCTAAAATCTTCAGCAGGTTCATTGGGTCGGCTAATTTTTGCAGTGATTCGTAGTCACTTTCAGCAATTGCTGGTTTGCCATTAGGTGAATCTTCACCCATTGAATTTGGCAGACCAAGATAATGTAAAATTGGGTCTGAAAAACTCATCAGTCCCAAGTGTCCCGAAACCAAATAGTAAATTTCTCCACCTTCGCAATTTAGCACATTACTGGCTTCTTCAAAGTCGAATTCACCTGGTTTTAGTACAATATCCGACACCATTCCAAAAAAAGCAACTATCGATTGATTTCTATCCATAGACATCAATTGATGGACTACATCAGAGGATTCAGTGATGCCAAAGTACGCTGCAGTCTCGTCAACCTCAATACCATCCGGAAGAGAAGCGCCTTCTAGTACTGGTTCTGCCATTTACGTCCCTCCGGTGATTTTTGCTGCTGACTCATCTTTGAAAAGTAATACCTTTGCTCTTTATCTTGATTTGGATTTTGCCAAGTTAATGATTGCTCTCGACTGAGGAGCATTCCAGCCTCTTTCCTGCAGGTACATCAACAGTTGTCTTTCATTGTCGGATGAAACTTCTCCCAAACCGTTGATTGCGTCATCGATAGATGATTGCGGAACATTCTCGAATATGTCTTCTTCTATCTCAATCACTGCGCGTCGTACTTTTTTGCTTCCTTCACCGTTTCGCTTAACTTTCTTCGAAGTCTTCTTTGCACTGACTTGAGAGGTGGTCTTAGGTGCGACGGCTCTAGCGAAACTGGGTGGCCCTGCGGCAGGGATATTGCTTGGCTGAGTTCTTGGCGGTGCTGGTGGCGGGGCACCACTGGGACCAGTTGGAGGCGGGCTGCTTGGCGCTGGACCTTGAAGATTAATCGAAGTTCTTGGTTGAGTTGCCTGCTGTCGATTTCGATTATTATCAAGGAAAGATAGTCTCTCCTCTTCAAACTCTTCGTCATCATAGTCATCATCGAACCACTCCTCGTCATCTAATCCACGATTACGTAAGATGACAATCAATACAAGTAGCACAAATATTCCAGCGACAACCGCAATAAACCAAGTGATAGATAGTCCCAAAATCATAGTTGTTTCAGTAGTCTTATCCTGTTTTTCTAGCGGGCAGCCATCATTATATCCGTCGATACCTTTTGCTTCTGTAGGGCAATTGTCCAAACTATCAACTATACCATCATCATCTGAATCTCGCTCATTTGCTGCACAACCGAATAAATCTACGGTGGTTCGGTAGAGTGGGTTTGTGCTGGGGCATAAATCCGGATTGAGACCTGTTGCATTATCTCCATAACCATCACCATCATTGTCCCTCCACTGAGTTACGTCATCTTGGAATGCGTCTGCAAAGCCGCTGGGCGATGCGGCATAATCAGGAGTTGGGTCTGAATAACCGTCTGAATCACTATCCAAACACCCGAGACGATCTTCGGTTGAAGTTCCGCTTACTTGTGGGCACTGATCGCCATCAACACCCTGCGGGTTATCTCCATACCCATCGCCGTCACTATCCGCCCACTGTGATGGTTCAAACATGAAAACATCATCATCCCCGGTATAACCGTCATCATCCCAATCGACATCTTGAGCACTTTCGTCTGTACAACCATCAGCTAGCACTGGATAATTTTCCGGAGTGTCTGGGCACACATCAGTATCATCGCTTATGCCATCATTATCAGTATCCTTCTGTGAGAGGGAACAACCATCTTGGTCAGGAATCTCCCCACTAGGAGTATTTGGACACAAGTCAAGATAATCGAAAACGCCGTCAGAATCAGTATCTACTTCACGCTGAGGCTGACTGCAACCGTTTTCATCCACTGGTTCAAATTGGCTGGTACCTGGACAGGTGTCAATATCATCAGTCACACCATCATCATCAGCATCTAACTGATTTGTTGCACACCCATTAAGGTCAACTATCAAATTAGGCTGTGTACCGGGACACAAGTCATTTTCGTTGACAACAAAATCGCCATCATCGTCATTACCGTCAATGAGTGGACAACCTATTCCGAGTGTGCCATTAAACACCCCGGGTGCATTTGGACAAACATCGGCTGACTCTCCGCCTTGGAAATCACCAAAACCGTCTCCATCGGTATCTGCCCATTGATTAGGATCGAACGGGAATGCATCACCAGTTTGATTTTCCCTTAAGCCAGTTAGCGGGTTCACGTCAAATGTGTAAATGTCCCGATAGTTGTCGCCATCTGAATCGAGGCACCCATAGAATGGATTGGTTGAGTTTCCAGCAACAAGGGGACAGCCGTCGATTTGCAAGCCTTGCGCATTGGACCCATTGTAAAATTCAGTGAACACATCGGGATGGCCGTCGCCGTCTGAATCGTTGGCAGCGGCAATGTTGTTAGGGAAAAAGTCAGGATTTGTTGCATTGATTGAATTATTATCTCCAAAGCCATCTCCATCTGAATCGGCCCATTGAGTCGCATCAGTTGGCCACAAATCTGCTCCTAAGGATTCATTCCACATTGTAGTTGGGTCAGACGCACCGTCACCATCACTATCTTGGCAGCCTAAACGATCTCTGTAAGATGTGCCAAAGTCAAACTTACAAGCATCGCCACCAATGAAGTCTGATGAGTTGTCGCCATATCCATCACCATCATAATCAGCATATTGTTTTGGATCAAACGGGAATATATCGCCCGGCGGAGCATTATCATCATACCATGTATCACAGCAATCAGGACCGTGGTTATCGCCGTATGAGTCGCCATCGGAATCGAAGGCTTGTTTCCAATTATCGCTAAAGATATCACCGTAAGGATATAGTGAATTCCAGTCAACCCAACCATCCTGATCGAAATCAGAACAACCAATTCGACCCAGCCAGGAGACTCCAAAAGCAGTATTACAATCATCAGTCAAATCGTCATAACCATCATCATCGGCATCAAAGCATCCAAGAATCAAGATTGATGAGGTACCAGATTGAGTCGGACAGGAATCGAATAGAGGGGCATTGGTATTATCACCGTAACCATCTCCATCTTGGTCAACCCACTGATTTGGAGCATCATCTAACTCATCGATTGCGTCAAAGATGTAGTCATTATCAGAATCGAGGTGTAACTCCACGCCAGTGATGTAATTATTCGAGGCAGATTTGGCATACAGAGAGATTCCTGTACCACTCAGAAGAGCGTCAAAGCCACCTTCAGCAAATAATCCGTCTAAACTTGATTTGTGCCAGGATTCATCACTATTCATATCCTCCGTTGTCGGCATGCTTCGCCACAATATTTCATCCGTGGTAGCATCACTTGCTAACATGAAAATATGAGAATCATCCGCCAGTAATTTGAACTCGTCTATTTCTGGGCCAAAGGAGTCTGCTATCACCTGCCAACCGTTTGAGGACTTGGCGTATACGGAATTGATTTGACTATTTACTGCGATTATAGGGGTTTGGCCACCGACAGAGTCAATGGTATTACTTGCACCAATCTGCTGGGGCTGTGGTAGAAGAATGGAGTTCCATATTGCAGAGTTGTTCAACTTTTCATAAATAATCAAGCTACCACTTGAGGTTAGAGATGACAGAATTAGCCCATTATCATCATCCGCAACCAAACGAAGGTTAGTCGCCCCGTCTGATTCTGCCGCAATATACACCGATTCTGTCGCAGTTGTATTGTGAGTGATTACCGTTAGATTGTTGAATGTCCCGTCGTCTACCATGACGCTCAATACAAGGTTGTCGTTGTGATCAATTAAACCGCTAAATGACGGGGCATTAATCGCACCTGCGGTGCTAATATTGGTAATTGACCAGGTTGTATCAAATGTTGCCACATGCAGTTTTTTGGTAACATCGTCGAGATAAACGATTAATGGATTACCTGAATGATTAACCATTAGAGAAATTGGTGATGAAATGTTTGCATTATTGACAACAGCCTGCTCATTCCAACCGTTGCCATCATTCTCGTTGAAATATAACTCGTTAGAACCCGGAGAATAATATGCTAAGTATGATTCTCCCGATAATCCGGTTGTCGAACTAACAAAACGGACATCTCCGATTAGTGGAGATATTGCTGATTCAACCCCAGTATATCCAGTATATTGCCTCAGGTTTAATCCATCGTTTAGGTACAATATAACTGGTGAGCCACTAGAGGTCAATTCAAAATTCGAGCCCCCAGCAACGTTAAACTGCGAAGCGATGATTTCCTGCGTCATCCAAAAAGTCGATTGAGAGTTACTCTCAAGTGAAATCATTTGTGTGTGTCCCGACAAATCTGTTAAGTTTTGCAGGTCGAGAATTATTCGTGGATTTCCACTGGTTGAAGATTGTATTTTACCGTCGATAGATTCACCCTCGAGGGTAATCTCTGTGACATCAAACAACTTACGGGTAAATGATTCTAACGTCAGGTAGGTGTTTTGATTATCGTCGGTAACTTTGGCACTGAAAATGAACTCAGCAAGACTGTCATTGTCAGAGTCCCCAAGGTTTGAGATAGCCGAACCAAATCCAGTAGCACCTGTAGCGACAAAATATTTGGTTCCATCAATTAGTTCATTTGACCCTAGTATCAGATCTACACTGTCGTGATTTTGTCCAGTCTTGCGAGTCATGAGCATGTCATTGTACCCGTCAGCGTTAGTATCTCCTGCAGAGACGAAATTAAGCCCAATCAAGTCGTTTGGATTACCAGACATTCTATAGTCTGGATTAGCAGCAACTCCGCTCGAGTTCCCATAGAACACCCATACATTGCCTCCATTAAACACGCCTGCCGAGGTATTGTATGGCTCAGAAATGAATAACTCATCGAAACCATCACCGTTTAGGTCATTGATTAATTGAACGTGGTATCCAAACAACGTTCCTGCGGTTATTGATTGGTATGATCGGTCTGGATTAGTCGAAAAGCCACTGCTGGTTCCATAACGTACCTCGACCGATGA
>DAHU01000116.1:1214-16692 GCA_002495945.1 Euryarchaeota archaeon UBA13 | reverse complement strand
AAACCGTCGCCGTTTAGGTCACCATCAGCAGATATAGATTGACCGAAATTACTACCTTGTAACATTTGATTTGGGCTATCCATCTTACTCCATGTTGCGGTTGACTGGTCGCCAGAAAACAACTCTACTTTGCCTGTGTCCGACGCCTCTTCAAAATCAATTGAGCAAACTAAAAGTTCATCATTACCATCAGAATTCAAATCCTCTACTGTCTCGAGACAATAACCATACTTGTCATCAATGATTTCTGGATTTGAGATTCCAAGCACCTCAATTAACGTGCTCGATAGACCGCTTTGGGAACCAAAAGCAAACTGTACCAAGCCATCATTTGTGTTGGCACCGGGAGAACCCACAGCAAGGTCATCAAAACCATCGCCATTGTAATCCCCAGCCGCTAACCCGTAACCCATCATGTCCGAGGAATCATTACCGTTCCAAGTCAAATTAGCTATTGTGTACAGACCCTCACTAGAGCCGTAATGTACCGAAACGCGTCCTGACGAAGGTGAGGATTGAGTGCCTGCATCTGGTTCAGAAAATGCGACGTCATCGAAGCCGTCGGCATTAAAATCGGCGAAGAGTACTACGCCAGGATTAGTATCTACAAGACTGCTGGAGAGTGATTGTTTAGGCGTTGAACCAATTTGGTTTTTCTGATTTGCCAGCGAACGCTCGATACTCAAAACAGTCTGATTTTCGTGAACCGTCGAGGTAAATAATTGAATCAATTCAGAACCATCCATCGTCAATCCAATGTCATGGTGCAGAGCTTCAGATTCGGCAATTATTTGCTGAGTTGTTTGTTGACCGGAGATGGTCATTAGAATCACTTTGTTAGACTTAGTATACATGAGGTAAATATCACCGTCAGACGTTATCTCGAGTTCAAAGTCTTCGCCCACAGGACCATTATCGATTAATCCGGTTAGCCAAAATGCACCGGTGTAATTTACTCGATGTAGAGCACCGTTGTCGTCTCTGAAAACGCCCCATTCAAAGTGTTCTGGAGTTATGGCCAATTCTACATTGGTTGCATTGACGTCTTCGAGAATAGTGCGTGTATGCCATTCATCACCGTTGACGTATAGTGAGCTAGCATAGGCAATCTGTCCCGCTTTCAAATCACTACCGTTGGTGTATAGCATACTTGCGCGCCCGTTATCCTTGACCGCAATTGCACAATCCACAACTGGATGGCCGTCGGCAAGACCAAGAATTTCATCAACTTGAATCAGTTTTGTTGAACCGTCAACATCTAACCAATAATATTGTACTGTTCCTTCTTGATTTAGCCAGCAAGCGTTTATCTCTTGCTGCTGCGAAATCGCGACATCAGGAACCGTGGCGGTACCTGATGCTGCATTCTGTAATACGGTATTTGAGTAACTATCCAATTCCGCATCATATCTAACCTGCCCTTGATTTACACCTGCAAAATCAATCACTTCTCCTGATAATTCGTAACCAAAATTTAAATCAAAATCAGCAAATGACTGGGTACTAAATTCATCACTTTCAATAGACAGTATCTCGATATCTTCGGAAGTATGAGTGGTAACTATGATGCCAAAAACTTGCAGAATTAACAGTAAAACAATAGTTTTCGCCGTTAGCGAGTTATTAGAGGAAAATTCACTCGCCACAGTTGACGGACTAATTGATGGTTGAAAACCATTGTCTATGAAATCCCCATGACCCCCTACGGGGGTCAAAGGCAAAACATAGTAGGATTATTGACAAACCTCGACATCATCGGCTTAGTGTGACACGCGTATTGATAATCGGGAATGCTCGGCCTGAAAATCTGACGAAATGGTCAGAGATTCTAGAACAATCTGACCTTATCATCGCCTGTGATGGCGCTCTTGGCAACTGTATCAAACACCAAATTGTTGTTGATTACTTGATTGGCGATATGGACAGCGTAGACCAAGCAATGTTAGATCACGCTCGATTAAACAACATTGAAATTGTAAAAATTCCGGACCAGCAAAATAACGACTTAACCAAAGCAATTCAATTTGCTCGAAATTTATCCGCACAATCGATAGACATCATTGGTATAGACGGTGGTCGCCCTGAACACCAATTTGCTAATTATATGTCGCTGTTTGAGCATAGTGAAAACACCAGGATGCATTTGGATGATTCTATTGTCATAGCAATCAATAAAAATCAATCATTGCATCATTCTATAGAAATTGGCACATCATTCTCAGTATTCAGTATTGGAGAAAGTAAAGCAGTTAATTTAGCAGGAGGGAAATGGAGTCTCAACAGTGTCGATTTAGATTCAAGTTCTACGGGTTTGCACAACATCGCTGTGGAAACCGAAATTACGCTCAGTTGTGCAAGCGGCAAATTATTGATTTTCATTGACCGATGAGTCTGGCATATGTTTCCTAATGAAGGCGGAATAATCTGATTTGCCGTCCCATTCCTTTGCTAGTTCATCGACTCTTGCAATCTCTAAGGTTTTCTCTAATCCGCCCCAGTCCTCAATTAAACCGAGCTTAAAAGCCGCCTTTGGAGTATAACCCGGCAGGAAGTTCCGCCAAACAAACGGAATTCTTCCAGGTGTGATTTTGTTGACAACTTTGACAATAGAAGTATTACATGTTGTCAAAAGTGAATGATACCATTCAGCGTTTTCACTTAACTGATTCATTTTTTGAGCAATTGCCATAATCAATTGCCGATCTTTGTCCGGTGGAGTTACGGCCCGAAACAAGTAGTCCTTATTGCCTCGAGCATTAGTCCTCAAACCTAGTAAATCACGCTCATAACCAATCAATAGGTACAACTCGTAGGAACGCCACAAACCTTTCCACGGGTGGTATCTTTCTCCTTTTACTCGCCGTGCTTCAAATGAGAATGAAATACATCTTCCGTCATTAAATTCAACACTCAAAAAGGTATGAGCAAGTCCGTGTATCTTGTGGAAATGATCAACAATGAACCATACATCCTTGATTTCATCAACATTAAACTTGACATTTTCGTCCCACTTTTCATCTCTATCTCTGGTGGTTCGCCAAGTAAAATCTCTTATCTTGGTAAAGGTAATTTCTTTACCTTCAATAATCGCTTTGGATTGAAATTCACAGTCTGTGTTCCAGTCAGAATCGGTACTCGGAACTCTTGGTCTAATTCTGGTAAACCAAACATAGTATAACCTTGCACCAATAATAACAACAATGCAAATTGTAATTATAATTAGATATTCAAGAAGTGAAAAACTGCCAAAATCCAGTAGCGTCACCACCTGACCCAAATTCGCAATTCCTGGTCCCACCAATCGTGATTACCGTCTGGATGTTGACGCCATAAGACTCCATCATCATCTGTTGTTGTCGGTAAGCCTTCTGCGTCTGGAGAGCCGTCAGGCAAAATCATCGGCGTTGGGCCCAAGTCACGCATAGGCAACTGTTCAGGGGCGTCCTTTACTCGAACAAGGAGCAAATAGGATAGAACCACCACTACCAAGCCTAATACTCCGATGGAAATCCAGCCAACAGATTCGGTCTCTGTATCCTCGCCGTATGAACGAGAAGGCGCTACTGACTTCTCCTCTTCTGTCAAGCCATCACCGGGCAATCTTACGAGGTTAAGCCCTTCAATTGCGCTAATGAGTTCATTATTTATCACTTCTAAGGATATCAAGTGTACGCCGGCAGGAAGTGTCGAACAATCAAATTCATCACCAATGTCTCCCTCAATTTGCGAGCCTTGAATTCGCCAAATCTTCTGGAATGATGTAAAGTCAACCTCGCTATCAGTTTGCTTTAGTTGCACCTTACATTCCGTGTCAGTAGTATTACCGTTACCACTTATTGAAAGAGTAAATTCGGGAGCGGGGCGATTGTGTATCGTTAGATTTAACCAATCTTCTGTGGTTTGACCTAAGTCATTACGATATGCTTCTTTTAGAACGTAATCGCCAGCCGGCCAGTGAGAGCAGTCGAGCGATAATTGTGAGTCTAGCACGGTAAAGGGCGCTCCTGAGAATGTTCTAACACCCGAAGCACCATATCGTGGCCCTGTTTCATCTGAAAACAATCGAGAAATGGTACACTCATCTCCTGTTTCAATGTGCTCTGGGGCATTCAAGTCCAATTGTATTGTAGGTGTTTGAAGAGCTGGCTTGAGCACATATGTTGGTAATGGCAAGGTGGTGATGATATTGCCATTTTGGTCGACAACCTGAAGCCTTAGTTCATGTTCTCCAGATGCCCATGAATCATACACTAAACTGGCATTTGATTGACCAGAAAATGTGAATTGTAATACTTCGGTAACCTCTCTATCTTTGTAATCGCCGATTAATCTCAATTCTAAATTGGTATTGTCTTGTTCAGTGTTAAAGACAACTACGACTCTAATAGCGTCAATGTCGCCGTCTTGATTAGTATCGAGTGTGTCATTTCGCAAAGCTACCAATGCAAGACCTGCCTCTGCAAGGGGGTCGTCAGCCTCCTCCTCAGCACTTACTGTTGGGGAGATATTTGACAAAGCAACTATTGATACTAGCATCATAAAGATGGTAAACGTTGAAAATAATCTATTATTCAACAATATCACCTCCGTCTTGAGATATCAATGATGCATCATTATCTTGCGGAATAGGGGGCAATTCATCCAAAGGTATCATGGCGTTGTTATCTTCTACAGGCAGATTGGCAGCAAAGTCCACGTGTTGTTTCTCATCAAACAATTGCTCCTGCACATTTAGTTCATCCTCCTCACGACCCATTTTTACGACCAATGCAATAGAGGCTCCAAGGATGAACCCTAATCCAATAATCAAGTAGGTTAACCAAGAGGCTGCAGGGTCTTCTCCCATAATCGCTACTGCAGATTTGAACGTTCCGTAATCATTTGACCAGCCATCACCGTTGTTATCTGGGCAACCCTGTAGATCTCTTGTTGAATCGCCTGCCACATTTGGACAGTCATCGCGCAGGGCTCCAAGCGATACATCACCATAACCATCGCCATCGCTGTCACGCCATTGCAATGCTTCATTCGGGAATGAATCTGCCAAACCGAACGGATGCGCTTTCCAGGTTTCTGTTGGATCTGACCAGCCATCGCCATCGGTATCTCGACAGCCTAGCCTGTCCATCAACGAAGTTCCTCTTACTTCTGGACATGCATCTCCCTGATTGCCATCTGCTGAATCTCCGAAACCATCGCCGTCGGTATCGCGCCATTGAGTTGGTTCGTGAATAAATGAGTCACCCAAATCCGACCATCCATCACCATCGGTGTCAATACAACCCCACCTGTCACCGCCTTCTGCTGGCCCGACTGAAGTGCCTGCGTTGTCAGGACAAACATCAGCTGTGGTTCCTTGTGGGTTATCGCCTCTTCCATCTCCATCTCTATCAGCCCATTGCGTCGGGTCGAGAGGCCAAGCATCGCCGTTGCCGCCCGGGCTAGCCAGCCAATTTGCTGTTGAATCTGACCAACCGTCACCATCAGTATCGGGACAACCCCAACGATCAAAAGTTGAATAGCCAACTGTTGTTTTGCAACTGTCGCCACGGAATGATTGACGCCATGTTTGGCCATCAAAGTACTCAAGATTATCACCATAGCCATCTGAATCGGTGTCGTACCATTGACTTGCTTCATCGGGGAATGCATCAGCGAAGCCGTCTGGGTGGGCAATCCAACCTTCGGTTGGGTCAGAATAACCGTCGCTATCGATATCTCTACAGCCTAATCTATCAAATCGTGAAATCCAACCTGATTCCACCTCTTCAGGAGTTGAGAAAACGCACACATCTCCCTCAAATCCAGTCAAATTATCCCCATAGCCATCCCCATCAGTATCCCGATATTGTGACGGAACGAGTGGAAAATCATCAACCTGAGATGCTCCGTATGTTTGGTTGTCGCCCCATCCATCCTTGTCGGTGTCTCGCCATTGAGTTGGATTTTCTGGGAAGTCATCTATTCTTGCGGCCCCGAATGATTGGTTATCGCCCCAACCATCTCTATCGGTGTCAAGCCACTGGCTAGGCTCCAATGGGAATGCATCTGAACCATTGTCTAGGGTCCAATTTTCATCACCATCAGAATAACTATCACTATCAGTATCAGGACAACCGTAGCGGTCAGAGAATGATGCACCGGTGATAAATGGACAAGCGTCAGGAGTGCTGGCAACTTCTAACCATTGGCCTATACCCCATGCTAGATGAGTTTCATTCCATGCAGGGTCATCCCAGTTGTCGCCGTATCCGTCAGCATCTGTATCAGTCCACTGAGTATAGTCTGACGGGAAGGCGTCTGCTAAGCCGACTGGATGAGCAAACCACTCACTAACTCCAAACAAACCGCCCGGATCAGGGTCCGAAAAACCGTCGCCATCAGTATCTAAGCAACCAAACCTATCGCTTGATGAACCTCCTGAATTGTACGGGCAATAATCTCCTTGATAGCCATCTAAATTATCGCCAAAACCATCATTATCAGAATCTTGCCATTGAGATGATTCAAACGGAAACGCATCAGCCCCATTATTTGGCCCCCAGCCTTGCTCTGGGTCGGAATAACCATCTAAATCAGAATCAATACAGCCTTTCCTATCATAATTTGACGTTCCTGGAGTATTGTCACATGAATCTTCAGTATCGATATAACCATCCTCATCTGTGTCTCTATCATTAGAGTCTATGGAAAGAAGTAAGTCATAATCTACGCCATCATTACATAACGAATCTTTACCTTTTACTTTGATATAAATCCAATCCGCTGTAGACATTGTGGTGCTGAGTACTCCGTTGGAATTATCGTTACTCCGTGAAATAGAACTCAGTTGCCCGCCGGCAGAGTCATGAATTGAGAAGTCCACTTCCCAACCATCGTTAATGCACCACCAAGCACCGTTATTCATATCGCCGTTAAATGAAACCTGAACCTGATCTCCCTTGTAGGCATAGGTTTTCCACCAATCGGTTTGATCTGTTGGTGAACATCCGTCATCATAACAGACATATCCGTTAGCAGTCTGTCCCTCAACTAGGTTATTTGCACTTTGTAAGGTATCATCTGCTGATGATGGTGGAATAAAAGTCATCAACAACGCGACCAAAGCCACGACCATGAATCGCTGTGCGACCATGACACCCAATCGGCATATCATCTATGAATTAGCCGCTTATCAAATAGTCAATATTTTGTGGTAAATCGCCAGTTAAACTATGGCTTTGAGTTTAAGCCTCAGAATCAAGAAATTGTTCCCATGGTAAAAATTAGGTAAGCATTGTAAAATACCATAATTATGCCAAACGACTCAAAAATTATGAATTTATTTTCTCGGTTTAATTTCTCAACTATAACAAGTAACAAACCGTATAGAGCAATCGGTGTACCAATCATGTTTAGCAAAATTAAAAGGACAAAAAAATTGATGTCTGTAGCATCTAAAACCGGCGAAAATAATGATAGGATGAAATAATGAAAACACAATACTAAGCCTGTTATTGCTATTTTCCAAGCACGCTTTTCGATTCCTAGATTTTTAGTTTCAAATACTTGTTCACAACTAGGACATTTTACCAATTTAGTAGCCTTCGGAAACTGAATTTTACTTGAACAGGTCGGGCAATTAGTGCGCATATCGACAGCATCCCTCACAGCTATTATTGTCTAGCCTTGTTAATGATTGATTGATAGATTTCTAAGAAATCATTGGCGTTATGTTCATATGTATATCTTGACAAAACCAGTTTTCTTCCTAATTTTGCCATTGATTCTCGAGACTCGGAGTCCGACAATAGTTTGGAAACTTGGCTTGCTAAATCCCTCGAGTCTCCCATTTTGAATAGGCCTCCAACTTTCTCATCAACCATCTCGGTTAACGGCGCCATGTCCACAGTAATCACAGGGGTGCTGCTTGACATTGCTTCGAGTGGGATTAGGCCTTGTCCTTCATAGTATGACGGATATATTACTAAATCGGCGCTGCGGAAATGTTGTGCTAAATCATCAAATGACATCCCACTTTCAATGAATATCGAGTCACTTATTGCCAGTTTCTGGGCTTCCTTCAGCAGTTTCTTCTTCATGTGACCACGGCCGATAATGACTAATTTAGCTGCAGGATTTTCTGCTAAAATTTGCGGCATCGCCCTTAGCAATGTCATGTAACCTTTTCTTGCCACAAGCCGGCCAACCGCTAGCAACATTGGAGTGTCGGTTCCAGTATCGTGGCTCAGAGCCTTTTCGTCGTCGCACCGGTACTTGTGCCTAATACTCTCATGCGCCAGTTGTTCTTCTTCGTCATCGATATTTGCCGGACGGAATACCTTGTGATCACATCCCCACAGTACTACGTCAGCATTAAATTCCTGACCCGGCGCATACCATTCAGCAAATTCCTGTAATGTAGCCTTGGAGTTAGCAATGCTGATGGAGGAGTTTAATAATCCGGCTTTTTCATATTTTGAATACCATTTTGCAGTTAACCTAATTGCCAAATCATTTGGATTACGCCAAGTCGCAGACTCACCCGCTTTTGCCGCTCTAATTACGCCTTGCTTTTCACCCAACCAAGACCCGTGAAGCGAACTACAAACTGGTGCAATATTTTGTTCCATATACTGAAATTCTTTTGCAGTAAATGATGCAAGAGGTAGGTGAACATGGATTACATCAAATGGTTCTATTTTGTGTAGTTTTTTTAGCACTCTGAGAGCATGTTTAGCATAAGAGCGAGTGAATTTCATTGGTAACTTTAGCCACGGCACTTCGACTACTTTGACGCTAGACTGTATTGGAGCCCTGCCTTCATGAGATCTGGTGATAATAGTGACTTGATGACCAAATGAGGCAAGGTGTCCAGCAAGATGGTAGACTACCGAACCTATACCGCCCCATCTAGGAGGGTACTCACCTGCAATCATTGCGATGTGCATCAAGCCTGCGAGAGGTGCTTTAGGTTTGAATTTTGACCAATCGTGGCTCGAAAATCGAATGAATTAATCAGCCAATGACTTCAAAACAGAAAATCTTCACGCGCAACTATGGGCGAAAAACTTCCAGTAACCGTGACGGTTATTCTGCCCACCAGAAATGAGGAAGAAGCAATAGAGCCGACTATTGATTCAATACCGACTGGATGGTGCAAAAAATTGGAGATTTTGATTGTCGATGGAAATTCTACTGATAACACAAGGCAACTTGCTCTAGACAAGGGAGCAAGAGTGCACCTCGAAGATAGAAGAGGCTATGGTAGAGCTTATCGAACCGGGTTTGATATTGCCAGTAATGATATCATAGTGACAATGGATGCAGATTGCACCTACCCCGCTGAATTGGTTCCAAAACTGGTGAAAAAACTCCTCGACGATGACCTCCAATTCATTACCTGTGACCGCTTATCATTAGCAGAAGATGGCTCAATGTCCGGACTTCATGGGTTTGGTAACTGGGCGCTATCCTTTACCGCAAGACTACTATTTGGCTACGGAGTAAAAGATTCTCAATCAGGTATGTGGGTATTCAGGAAATCAATTTTTGACGACCCAAAAATGCGCCCAACCAATGATGGTATGCCCTTGTCGGAAGAGATTAAAATCCTTGCACGCAAGCATATTGGCAAACAAAAAGCCATTGAAATTTCTGTCCCATATCGGCCAAGAGTTGGTGATGCAGAAATCCACACTTGGGGTGATGGATGGAAAAATTTCAAATTCCTGTTTGCTAAGAGATTCGGCTTAAACCGTACAAGAACGCCCTGGGGCTTTAGAGAGTCAAATCCTGATTCAAAAAATAAGAATTTACCAGAACAGTAATCAGTTCAAACCTTCTTCTTCCTCGAGTTTGGACCACAAATCGTTGACTACTTCTCGAGCACCATCAACAGCGCCACCCTCCAATTCAGTAGCGGCTGTTTCACTTTGTGGTTTCCTAAACGTATTCCACGATTCAATTAGTTCATCTTCGAATTTAGATTTCCGGAGCCTTGCAAGCACTAAACTAGACACAATGATTAGCACAATCAACGCTCCTCCACCGATGATTAAGCCGGTGTTTGTACTGGCTTGTTCGCTGTCAGCCACTACAATTGTGCGAGAGACTTGGTCAACGGTTGCGGAATCACCTGTTCCATCAGTTGCAACAATTCTTAGGCTTGGCCGACCGGCTTTATCTGGGTTTATTTCTGTGGAGCCTTCCCAGACATTGTCACCATCGAGATCTTGGAGAGCAAAATCCCATACCTGAATGCCATGAATTATTGTTGCTCTAACGTCCTGTGTAGTTCCATCTGGGTCTGATAGAACAATACTAACATCAATAGTTGTCAATACTCCAGTTGTCAGTTCTGAGGGAGTTACTATTAGTGATTCAGAATCCAGTACAGGGTCGGTCTTCTCAACTCTAATGTTGCGGGTGTCAACTTCGGTGTTTTGGAGACTGTCCCGCACGGTTAATTTAACCTGAAATTCACCGGGTGATAATGTGATAACTGCGGTGCTCAAACTAGATGTTGTCACTATCATGCCGTTCGATTTATCGATTACTTCCCACTGTCGAAACACGATATCAAAGTCTGCGTCGAATGATTCCTCTTCGAGTATTAATTCTGTCCCGCCAGAAAATGATTCTCCTTCTGCGGGACTGCTAATAATTACTGTGGGTGAGGATGGTATGACATACAATGTTAGGGACTCAACTCTTTGCATCCCATCAGAATCGGTCAAGATAATCGATATTTCATGAGTGCCTGCTTGCAATTGAGAGATGTGAGTTATGCTTGGGTCAACATTTTCGAGAATTGGTTCGGTTTGCAAATCTGATATCACCGTCATATCAAATGAATCACCATCATAATCTATCGATTCTACTGCATTCCAAAAGATGTACTCTGAGGACTGATAAGTTAGCGAAGTATCTGGAGTCGCTAGATTCAACACCGGTGCTGATTTACTTACCTCCACCATCGTAGTATCGGTAACAGGCGGATTAATTCCGTCATCGATTTCCAAAGTGATTGTGTGCAAACCGGTTGTTAATCTTGAGAGGTAGTATAACCCCTCTTGATTAGTCGAAGATAATCGCCCATCAATGTCGCTAGTCCATGATACTTGCAGATATTCTGAACCTTGTGCAGGTTCAATGTTGTTACAGTGCCAGTAACCAACGGCATTGAATGATGAACAGACAGAATCAAAATCTCCCGAGCCGTTAGCCGAGAGAATCACTAGTTCTGAGGAATCATAATTCTTTGACAGGGACGGAGATTTGATGTCTGCTAAAGGCGCAGAATTGAGCACTGAAATCAGGAATGATGATGTTTTGTAAGTATCAATATGTTCCGGAACATCATCGGTTACTCGCATCTCAATTGTATGAATCCCCCTTGAGAGATGACCTTGCCAAACATTGCCGGCTGGTTGGTCTGACCACTGTAGGACGCCATCGAGACTTGAATAGTATTCAATTGTTAACGCATCTCCCTCTGGGTCAATGGTTTGAGAACCATCTAGTGTGACAACATTCTGGCTGTAATTTTCTGTTCTAATGATGGTGAAAATTGGTTCTGGAATTTCATTGTAAAGAATCGTATCATAATTCAGGGTTACCGGTGGATTAACACCGTCATCAACATTTACCGTAAGTGAAAATGTGTCACTAGGTGGAGCTGGGTTATCTATCGTTGTAGTCAATGGGAATGTGTACTCAATGACCTCATCACAGACAAAATTGGATTCACTTTGTTGAGGAAATTCAAGACCATAAGAGGTACTAATCCAGCAATTCAACTGATCGCCTTCAGGGTCATAGGTGCCGGAAAGATTTACTTTGAGAGTTCCCGTTTTTGGCATGACAAGTTCATTGAACGAGTTTAATCCGGGAGTAAATTCTACAAATACTACTGGTATGAAGTTGGATAATTCGATGGTCCTTGTTTGCTGAACGCAGTTGCCCCTATCGTCACATAATTTCGCCGTAATTTGATGGACACCATCACTGAGTAACTGGGGTGACGTTCCCTTGTTGACCACAAAACTGGATTCATTTCCGATCAATCCATCGATTGAGGATATCCATTCCCATACCAGTTCATCATCATCCAAATCCCAGGACCTCGACGCATTAAATTCGACTTCGGAAGCGCTTGGGAAGACACTAGCATCGCTGGGGTTATCCCAGTATAGGAACGGGGCTTGGTTGTCTAAAGGCAATAAGCAGTAGACTATTTTGTTGCTATCCAATTGAATTGCACTACTATTTGACTGACCATCATAAGAGCATGATATAGTCACTGTAGATGTTGATGAGGCTCCCAAATTTGTCCATCTTTGACCGATGAAATCCTCGAATTTGACAAATCCGTCTTGATTTGTATTGAGTTGAGCATTAGGCTCAAATTGGTCAAAACTGAGTTGAACAGGTGCATCAGGTATTCCGTTAGAATTGTTATTTTGCACCCATACCGATATATCCCACGCAACATCGATTTCCCCTGAAGGAGCAATGATTGCGTCTGCAAGTGCTACCTGGTTTGGTTGGTGGAGGTGTAACTTCGAGAATGAATCCAAATTAATCACGGTGGATTGGGTCAAATCAGTCAATCCACTCCAGTTAACCTGACTGTCTTGCAGTGTAATTGAGCCAGTACATTGTGGTGTTATTGTATTATCAATTCCCGACAGTAAGTTATGCTCAGTCAAAAGCAAACATGTTGTTCCTGACAGCTGTGCTCGACTGAGGGATGAGGGGAAATTTCCGTTGTTGTTACCATTCCATAGTAAACCGGTATGATTGCCTTGCATGGTAATCAAATCAATATTAGCTGCTGCCCTATTTATTCTAACTGCAGGTCCGGAATCTGTTCCTAAACGCTCGGTTTTAACAATCACATTATGCATGTTTATTTGACCACCCTGTTGACCAATGTTTAGACCACTATTGTCGATTGAAATCGGGTCATAGGCTGGTGTATTATCCTCCACAGTTAGATGATTCAGCCACAAATCTACTGAGTCTTTCACCATGACTCCAATGCCCGCAGAGCCAGAAACTGTGCAATGATTACAAGTTACATCACCGGAATTTGTCTCGATATCGTTAGATTTTTCAAACAATAATCCCGCTTGTTCTATATCGGTCAAACCAAGATTTCCATTGCCAATGGCGGTTAAATTGGACAATGTAACATATCGTGAATCATAGACATGTGCTCCGGATTGGCCGTTATCTGTCAGGTGTAAATCGTTAACAATGACAGTTGAGGATTCAATGTATAATCCGTCTTGAGTATTATTGTGTAAAAACCAGTTAGAACCTTGCATGGCACCACCAGAGGTTGCCGATATCGCTGGCCCTGGAGAACCACTAATTTCTAGACCGTCAAACATCGGTGCGAAAAATGATGACCTAATTGCTAATCCAGCCTCATGTGCTCCTTGTCCTACATCACCCGAGTCAACAATTTTTAGGTTTCTAAAAGTTGTAGATGAATCAACAAAATATAATCTTAAGCCAACTGTTGTCGAATCTTCAATCAAGGTATTTTCGAACCAAGCCCCGGTAGCATTTACCTCAATCGCGGCAAACCCAATATCAGCAGTCTTGGCGTTGGGACCGCCTGTCCCTCTCACGACGGTATTTGTGAAGTCTGCTGTTTCGTAATTAGTGAAGTTAGTATGGTTCGCTTTGTCAACATATATCCCTCTATACATCGAATTGGTAACTTGACAATCTCTCACAACTGCACGGGTATATCCGCCATCATCGATATGGCGAATTAAGATACCATAATCCGATTTGTCAACCGTGACGTTGGTAATCAGGGGGCGACTGTCCTCAACCCACACTCCAGCCGATATTGCTGATGCACCCTCTGCAGAGATGTTATCAATTGTTATTTGGCGATATATCCCTCCAGAATCGCCCCAAATATTGAGGCCCCTAATTCTCATATCGGAAAGAGTCGCTCTTTCAACGATTGGTGAGGAACTTGCCCCCACAGATAACCCGATACCATAACGCCAATCGGAATAGAAAAAACCCCTACCAGATTGATCAACAAATAAGTCGCTAATCGTTGGAGTTGCACCTGAAAAAAGGTCGATTCCAACCCTTGAAGGGTTGATAATTGAAATGTTATTCAGATCAGGATTAGCCCCATAAATTGTCACCCCATACATCGAATTGTCGATTGATAAATTGTCTATTACCGAGCCGCGCCCGTATGATGATTGGTTAAATTGTATTCCATAATGTAGTCCATTACCATCCTGAGTTAAGGTCACTGGACAGGCAATATCTCCGTCTATTGTCAAACGCCCCTCGACAAATATTCTAGCAGCATTTGGTAATTTTACTACTGTACATGGAGCGATTATTAGTTCGTCAGTGATGTTAACAGTGTAAGATTGTGACAGTTCTACAACTCCACTCCACGTGGTCTGGGCTCGGGCAGAAGTCGTATTTTTTGTGATTTGGATTTCGGTGAGATTATCATTCGATGATAAATTGGACAAGGGCATTGTCAGCATGATAACTAACATTAGCAAAAAGGGAATAAATGACTTACTCTCTTTTTCCATAGAACTTCCTTGCCTTGTTCCGCTTTTGAATAGTTCGCCTCAATGCGCAATTACGCAACTAAGGAAGTTAACAGTAATCAATAAGAAACTAGGGCTGGTGGGAGGGGTATGCCTGAAGCGTTTGTGTTGTTCAAAACTCTACCCTCAAGAGAGCGAGAAGTATATCAGACCCTCAGCAATCATGCCTCTGTTGTAGAGGTTCATGCTCTATATGGCGAATACGATTTATTGGTGAGAGTAAGTTCAGAAGATGCCCGAAAACTTTCAGGTATGCTGATGAGTGACTTTAGGCAAATTGACGGTGTTAAAGACACACAGACTATGATTGCAGTGGAATATTAGGTGATATTATGGCGATTGGATTTGTTTTGATAACTACAGAACCTGGACAAGAAAAAGCGGTCCGAGGAAGACTTGAAGAAATTGAATTGGTAACTGCTGGCTGGATGTTATTTGGCGAATATGACCTTATCGCCCGAGTTCAGGCTGACGATGAATACGACTTGACTCGATGCATCGTCGAGGAAATAAGACCAATGCAGGGCATCGTTGACACCAAAACCCTAATCGGTGCTGAAATCTAGATTTGCGCATGCAATAATTGTTCCAGTTCTGTCACAACATTACTGCAACCAGCTTCTCTAAATCTCATCAAGGCTTCTCGCAATGAGGATTTACCGCTGGCAACATAAATCTTGGAATGTAATAACCACCACCTTGCTGAATATCGTATTGCCGTATTACTACGGTCGAAATTATCAGGCGAGGCAAGTTGTGAAAAACGGTCTTTGGCCAGTTCGAAATCACTTTCAACCAAGATTTCTAAGTATCTAAGTTTCAAAGATTCAGACATCAATTGATTCGTAATTTTACCGCAATATGTGTCGATTAGTTTGGATATGTCG
>DAHU01000116.1:510-776 GCA_002495945.1 Euryarchaeota archaeon UBA13 | reverse complement strand
AAATTGTTTTCAGCGAGCATGATTGAATGCTTGATTATTGATATTGCAACAATTATTGATTGCCTGCCATGATCAATTTTCTTCAGGTTAATCATGGACAGATATTGTTCAACACTTTGCTTAGTTTTGACGTCAATGGCTTGCGATGGTAGCCGATCTTCCAAAGTTTGGCTTGCCAATAAAACAAGTAATTTAGCCTGTTGCAATGGAGATTTATTTTCCAAAACATCACTGAGCATTGATTCACAATCAGCATTTCTACCTTC
>DAHU01000116.1:0-160 GCA_002495945.1 Euryarchaeota archaeon UBA13 | reverse complement strand
CATTTCAAGTAACTCTTGACCATTTAGATGGGCTAAATTTTTCCGGATAATCGCTGGTTCAAAACGGTAAGCAGCAACCTTCGAAGACAAATAAACCAAGTCCGGCTGAGGATTATCTCTATCGATTGAATCGCTAATCATTGCCGCGATTGCAGCAGTA
>DAHU01000008.1:36688-37503 GCA_002495945.1 Euryarchaeota archaeon UBA13 | reverse complement strand
ACATCACCCTCTTCCCACCAATCAACTGCAATAAACGTCGGTCGTTTTCCGTGCTCTTGCCAACATTCATTGGCCCTTGCAACGAGAAATTCAACGTCATTTGCTTCTCCAGCCTGGGTTGGGTCTGCTAATCCAACTTGATTGCTCAACCAATTATTCATGTGAAATACTTGCTGATTCCCGTCACCTCTATGCACATCACAGTTCATTTCAGCAGTGCTCTTTTCACCATAATTCGTTGTCCAACTGTGGCTTAGAAAGTCGTGAATCCATGGGTGTCGTTCATCATCGCCCTGTTCCCAGAATACAACTAAATTAGTTTGATTATCTATCATACTCTGCAAAGTTGGCCATGGCTGATTGACGGTGTGCATGAAGACTCTATCCATTAAGCCTGAATCAATGAACACCTGCTCAAGATGTTCAGGCGATACATAATTTTCGACTAATACTGTTACCACATCTTGAGGATTGTCACTCATTTTTTCCTCAAGATTAGTTAGCCAATCAACTGCGCTTACATTGCCGTACACGCACGGGCTGAATCCACGGTCATCACTGCCGTGACAAAGTTTCACCCCTGACAAGGTTTTGTCATTTAGGTTATCATAATGTGTGTCGATCATGAATGCTCGCATACCTGCTTGCCATTGAGCGTTGAAGCCAGTTCGATGGTTACTTGCCGGATAGTAGATTCCATCATCTTCAGTCGCAAATGCATTGTGCGTCTCTGGGAAGGTAACATTGTCATAAGTACGTAAGCATAGTATCAACATTCCATTGCATGGTTCAGTTGGTTCTGGCTCCGGCTCCGG
>DAHU01000008.1:36025-36303 GCA_002495945.1 Euryarchaeota archaeon UBA13 | reverse complement strand
GCTCCGGTTCTGGTTCCGGCTCCGAGCCATTATTTTGGTCTTCGACATTATCTTCTTGGTTATCTCCCAACGGGTCAAGCGGGTCTATACAACCGGAAAATAATAACAAAGCGGATATTATTAGCGTAATACCAACTCTGCTCATGACAGTCCCTGTAAGTTAACATCAATCAAATTCTCGGTCAAATTCGAGACTCAGATACTTCTTACTTCAACACCGGCTTCTCTCAACATTTCATTAGAGATGGTGAAATCTTCTTGCCATCGCTCCGGAATTT
>DAHU01000008.1:35058-35619 GCA_002495945.1 Euryarchaeota archaeon UBA13 | reverse complement strand
GCAGTGCTGTTTTTCAGTGAAACACCGATTCTTGCAGCATGCATTATGGCGTTTTCTTCGGCGTGGCAAATTAGTGGATATTTCTTCTCTCGATTTGTCAATCTATCCTCATCATCATCAATGCCTCGAGGGAATCCATTGAATCCCGTTGAGCGAATTTCTCTGTCCTCTCCAACAACTACACAACCAACTTTAGTCGAGGGGTCTTTGCTCCACAAAGAGATGTGCTTAGCAAGTTCAATGAACCTAAAATCCCACTTATTGCTCATCCGGACCAAATGCCCCTGTGCTAATCTTAATTTCATTGCTTCGGCAATAAACTTAGGTCATTATCGGAGTTTTTACCCAGATAATTTAGTATATTTCCTTGAAGATAAAGCGAACCAATCGACAGTATTGTGCCAGCATTATGTGCATCGACAGATAGGATTCTATCTAAAGCAGCATCTACTTTTTCAAAGATGTGTACATTACAATTTTTCCAATTATAATCATTCAAATCATTTGGTTCAATTCCGGGATATCTCCCTCCCTGAGGTTTAGTAAGGTATAATTCAACAC
>DAHU01000008.1:27690-34666 GCA_002495945.1 Euryarchaeota archaeon UBA13 | reverse complement strand
GTCCCGAAAATCACAGTAATTTTATCTCGGTCATCTCCACGTTTGGCTAATTCAACCAACTGTTCTTTGACACGTCTAATGCCTGATGGGTTATGTGCTGCATCGAGAATTAATCTATGACCTGAATCCAGTTTAATCTCTTGCAAACGAGCGGGCCAATTCATTCCGATTTTGGCTGACTCAATCATTGACTGATCAATATCTAAAGTGGCAAATATTTGTTTTGCGATTTGCGCCGCTTCACTTAGCACATCAGTATTGGAATCAATCTCAACAAATGTGCAAGGAACGTCTTGCTGACGCTCACCCAATTTCGTATTTGCACTTTCTCGCGTGTAATTTACGACCGTATTTTCATAATTTTTTATTGGCATCTTTCTAGCAATCAATGGTTTTCCGGGCCTTGCAATTGCTGCTTTTTCTCGAATGATTTGGTAAATATCTTCACCAAGGATATCAGTGTGTTCTTCAGTAATTGCTGTTAACACCGCTAAGTCTGCGGGAGCACATCTTGTCGCATCTAATCTTCCCCCAAGGCCGGTTTCGAGAATCAAGTATCTGGGTTGCAAGTCCGCCGCAATCACCATGGCTGTCAAGAAGGTCGTTTCAAAGAATGTAGGATTAATTGACAGTTGTTTAGCAGTGCCCCTCACAGTGTTTAGAGCACCGTCGAACTGGTTAGGACTGACAGGAACACCGTTCACCCTTACTCGTTCTTCAATTCGGCATAGATGCGGTGATGAAAAGAAAATATTAGAATCACCGTTGAGAGTTATTGATGTTGCAAGCAGTGAACACAGGGTGCCTTTGCCGTTACTACCAGCGACATGAATAACAGTTGTATCATCTAATTTGATGTCTAATGATGATAATATTGCGCGAGTATTTCCAAGACCGAGTGCCATACCGCTGGATTTGGTTGATTCCAACCACTCTCGATTTGACAACTGACTTGCCACACTCAGCCCAAATGTCGATACGGCATAATTCTTAGTGATATGATTTAACTAATTAAAATAAAAGCGATTCACTCAAAAGATAGAGCATCCACGCCAAAACATGAGCGAAGCAGACATCCCAGATTCTGGTCCGAGCACTGCTTCTCAAGAATTTGCCATGGTCGAGCAACAACTAGCGCAAGAAACCAGTGTTTTTGCATTGATGAAAGAACAGATGACTTCCATGTTTGGTATGGTTTCGATGTTCGTTTTGACCATCCTTCTCGCGTTGTTTATTCGGCCATGGTATGATGTTGCGGAACTACACGCATTTGGCGAATCAGGTGCAACACAGTTTAGATTTATTCTTCTTGAATTGATCATGATTTTCATCTTCACAGCGGTCGTGATTGCGTTAGCAAGATACAAGAAAGAGTGGGTAATAAAATACGGAATCATGGGAGTATTGACCATTGCTCTAATGTATACTACAGTTCCGTTGATGCATATGTTAGTAATCGACTTTGATGTTGAAGACTTTGAATATGAAACCACATCAACATACTCTGGAGAATATGTTGCAGATATGGGTATGGATGGATTCCTGACTCATGAATTGACTGGCAATGCCACTAATTGGCAAGATTCTATTGCGTTCTACAGCCCAGAGTCATTGCACGCAGGTGAAGCTGCATGGATTTCGAATTTTAGCAGATTACCTGCCGGAGATTTTGAAAACCTTAGAATTGTGAAATCGGAAGGTTACCTCACCATCACCAATACTGCATGGATGTGGACTGTCAATACTGCAACCGGGGCCATTGAGAATGTCTTTGAATGTAATTACTTTGACGGTCAAGGAAATCTGCAGTTGGGCATGCCTAACGGTTACAGTTGTGACATGGCCGTAATGGCACAGAACGGGGTTTACATCTTTTCTAATAGCGGCGAAGTAACTTATCACGTAATCAGCGAAAATACCGGTGCATTGTTGGCGCCACAAGCCCAGTGGGTCTTGCCAAGTTACATCAATTACGGAGACGGCTTCATTGAAGCCATACATTTTGCTGATGACCGCCTACTGCTGGTAACCGAAAAAACCGCCATGGTTATGGCACTTAAGACTAGCAAGGTATCTCTGACAGCCGAAGAGATGCCAATCGAATTTGAGCACTATACAGAAGCCGGTTTAACCTCTGCAGACTTCGGACATTCACCGTGGTCAACCGAGAAAATAAGCGATAACAACGGCATGAGTGGTTTACTAATTGTCGGTGAGGCAAACGGTAACGTTACGGGTTGGGAATGGAATGGAACAAAATCAGATACAAACCAATTTTCTTTGCAGGAAAAGATGAAAATTAATGGATTGGTTGACACAGTAAAGCAGGTACAAATCACCGACTTGGGCAACTCAGGATACTCTGACCTACTGGTTTCAGACAACGAAAATTCCTTTTGGTTATACTCTAGCTTACTGAAGAACCGAGCAACATTTAGCGTTGCGGACGATTTCTTGCAAGGAGTGTTTCTAAGCAATGGATCAGAGGATTACTATTATGCGGTTTCAGCATCTTCGATTGATAGTGGCGTTATTGAAGACAACATGTACACTTTAGACGGCTTACAATTGTACAATGTTCCTTTCTGGGCAGGTGTGATATTGGGATTGCTGCTAATGATTCTCCTTTACTTCCACAGTGAGTGGTATGTGGTGAATACAGTTGGAGTTCTTGTCGGTTCAGGGGTTATTGTTATGCTGGGCGTGGCATTTGTCCCAGGATTGATTATGATTTTCATGATATTAGCCGCTATTTATGATGCTTGGGCGGTTTACCGCTCGAAACACATGTTAGAATTAGCAGACACCATGATTGGCCTTCAGTTGCCAATTCTATTGGTGGCACCACAGGATAAAGGCTACTCATTCAAGGATGAGAAGACCAAGATGGTCGACAAACCACAGATTGCTCACTCTTCACCTCCGGTAAACGCTTCAAAGGTAGTTAAGAAGAAGAATAGTGAAGCGTTGTTTATGGGTCTTGGTGATATCATTTTCCCCGGTATGTTGGTATTGTCTGCCGTACAGTGGCTGGATAGTGACAGTGCTTTTGCGATTGCTATGTTTGCATTGGCAGGGTCCTTGTTGGGCTATCTTGCACTGATGAGTTATGTTGCCAGGGGTCGGGCACAAGCAGGATTGCCACTATTAAACGGTGGAGCGATCTTGGGCTATTTGATTGGCGGATTAATCTTCATGGGCACTGAAATTTTCAATCTTGGTATTTCGTTTTAGGTGATTAAATGTTAGATATTCACATGTTCAGGGATAATCAAGCACAAATTCGTGCTGATCACGACAAGCGTGGCATTTCCCATGACAAGATAGATGAGGTTCTAAAGTACGATAAAATGTGGTTGAACTTACAGCACGATACCAATCAACTTAGGCAAAAGAAAAATATTGCAGCCAGGGGTATTAGCGAAGCAAAAAAATCTGGCGATGAAGCAAAAGCACAAGCAATTTTGGCGGAAGTAGCCTCACTAGGTGCTGAGATATCTCGGCTTGAGGCTGAGACCCAAGCTGCAAAAGAACAACGCGATACAATACGTATGTCAATCCCTAATATCCTACATCCAGATGTTCCTGAAGGTGACGATGAATCTGGTAATACCGTACACAGCGTCTATGGGGAAAAACCTGAATTTGATTTTGAGCCTAGAACTCACAACGAACTTATTGAGATGAACAAATGGGTCGATTTGAAGCGAGCGGCTAAGATTGTAGGTAGTAGGTTTTTCTTCCTCAAAGGAGATTTAGCGCGATTAGAATTAGCGCTACAAAATTATGCGGTCGATTTCATTGGTAACAGAGGCTATACATTTGTCCAGCCACCGGTTATGATGAATCGTCAGGCGTATGAGGGAGTTACCGACCTAGGTGACTTTGAAACTGTAATGTATGGTATTGAACCAGATAAATATTACATGATTGCAACATCCGAACACCCACTTACGGCCATGTATATGGGCGAGACCATTCCAGAAGACCAGTTGCCCTTGAGAATCGTTGGAGTTTCGCCCTGCTTCAGGCGAGAAGTCGGCTCCCATGGTCAGTCTGATTTGGGAATTTGGCGGGTACACCAATTTACCAAGATTGAACAAATCGTCATTGCAAAACCTGATGATTCATGGTCGATTCATGAAGAGTTGTTGAAAAACTGCGTAGATTTGTGGAATGAATTGGGACTGCATTACGAGGTTGTCAACATTTGTACCGGTGACATGGGGACTGTTGCTGCCAAAAAATATGACTTAGAGGCTTGGTTGCCTGGAGCAGGACAATACAAGGAAATCGTGTCATGTTCAAATTGCACTGACTACCAAGCCAATCGTTTGCAAATAAAATACGGTCAGCCAGGCCATGCTAATCAACCGATAGTCCACACGCTCAACTCTACCGCAGTTGCAACCTCAAGGGCTTTAGTAGCAATCATTGAACAAAACCAACTGGCGGATGGTAGAGTGAAAATACCCGAAGTTCTCGTGCCGCTTATGGGCGGGCAGACTATCTTAGAACCATGTCAGTGGGGCTAATCGAGCAAGCCAGCCTTTTCAATTTCTGAAATGTCAATATCCCCGGGTAACCCGAGGTCTACGGGCATTCCTCCAATGGTGATTATTACACCCGTAATATGAGTAAACAAACAAGGGGGGAAATCGCTTTCATTCTTCTTGTCGTTCAGTAACTTCCAACCGCTTGCTGATTTGCGTTTTATCTTAGCGAAGGTCTCGACATCTCCAAATGCAATCCAGCCATTAGCGTTCCAGGCATGTTTCTGTAACTCTTTGGTCACAAAGGCTGGAGCAGGGGCTACAGTATGACGATACGGCCAAGCGTTTACCCAATCAAGCCCTGAGTCACGTAGCCATTCGATGCCAGTTGGCTCGCTACTGGCAGAGATAGTTTGCCCAATTGATTCTAAATGTCTCAACAAGCTGCGCAAATGAGGATGCCTTGATTGATTCTTAGCGAGATTTTCGGCTATGTTAGTTGCCGTCAGTATTCTCCCCTCATCAAGGTGCAGTAGTGCACAAACAACATTTCCGTGAACCCATCCTTCGAGACCATTAGTTTTGATGTATCTCTCAAGAAGATTCAGTGCCTTTTCGAATTTCCCAATTAATCGAAGCCTGGCAACATCGCCAAGCAAAATAAGCCGGTCAGCAGGCTTATCACGATATGCCATTTCAGTAACTGGTTGATTGTCTCTGTAACGCTTAATCAAGTCAATATTACGCTTAGTTAGTGGATCTACGGACAGCAATGATTTGACTTTCTGGTCGAGTTGGCGTTTTTTAGGCTGCATAATTGAGGCGAACCATTTGAGTCTTGCCGCCTCAATATCGTCATCGGGCAACATTGCAATTCGAGGTTTTGCTTCGGCTAAGTCACGCTGACTCAAACTTGCTGCAACTAGAATCAATCTCGCAATTTGCGCCTCACGACCGCCTCGTAGCGCTAAGATCGAAACAGCGTTATTTTCTGCATCATCCCAGCGTCCCATGGCAGCATAAATTTCCATCATAGCATCGGTTTTTCTCACCAAATCAAGACCTTCTAATTGTTCTCCATGACCTTCTATCACCGCGTCAATTCGTTTCAATGCCTTGTCCCATGAGTCTTCGGTTACCAATTTTCTAATCGCTTTTTGTTTAAGGTAAATTACATCCTCTAATTGGGCCATTCGAGCGCGGTTTTCACCAACTGATGCATCAAAGGATATATCTTCGAGTCGAGAGCCGATTTTCCTCGATCTTGCCCATATTACGACGAAGGCAACTTGACCACCAGAAGCAAGCATCCAAGTCAATTCCTCCAAAGCATCTTTTTGCATCACGGTGCAGATATTGTTTTCCCATGAACCGCAGGCTGCACCCTGCGGCAAGAAAGACGAATCCCAGAATGTTATCATGGCCAAGGCCAACAGAAGCATCGATTGTCCGGCAAATCCGGTGAAGCAGAAATTCAAAACTTTAGCTTGCTGACTTCGTTCTGCTCTTAGCAAACGGCTATCTGCCAACTTAATCCCGCCTTTACCTGATACGTCTTGTACATCGAGGAAAAGTATGCGGGCAACTTCATACACAAACAAGAAACCTATCAGCGCAACGTTAAGCAATAGGAACAGCAGTACCATATTCACCAGTGGTACCCTGATACCCTCTGCAGGGATGAAAGCAAATAACTCGATGAGGGCAAATCCAAGAATTCCACCCTCTTCCATAATCGAGGATTGAACACGGTATTCTGGTAAATTTAGGACTCTATCGGAGTGAGTAAACATATTTGGGTCAATTGCGATGGCAAATATCGAAACTATGGTATTGAATGCAACGAACGGCATTACAGATAGGTTGATGTTTACTATCTGAGCAATTGCTTGTTGTTTCGGATTTGGCTTGTGATTGTGAAATGGCGAGGGTTCACCTCCCGCTATTTTGATTGATGACTGTTTCAATGCTTGCCAAGAAGACCCCAACACTCTGCCATAGGCCAGCACGGCTGGTGAGAAGGCAATAAATGCACAGATACTGAATACTCGATACGATGGAACTTCAAGAGAGGTGAGTAATACCGCAATTATTCCTACAAAAATCATCCAACTCAAGGTAAGTACCACATACGAGTAAGTTTGCCAAATATTTGAGTTCTGTAATGTGGCTCGACCCGCTCCAACTGGTTTTACCACCTGAGCGCCAAGCGATGAACCGCTGGATATTATTGCCGGTATAGCAATGAATGACAATGCGATGATAATTGATGCTGCGTGAAATCCGTCCGAGAGGCCGTATTCCGTCAGCAAGAATTCAAACAACAAGATCAATACTCCGGTTAAGGCAAACATATAGCTGGTAACACCGAACCTCATCCCTTTGGTTTGAAGGAGATTTCTTGCATCCTCCACCGACCTTGTAACATTGTGGACTTCGTAGCGTTTTTCTGCAGTTTGAAATGCGACTTGTAATCCTCTTAA
>DAHU01000008.1:20690-27313 GCA_002495945.1 Euryarchaeota archaeon UBA13 | reverse complement strand
GGGACAATCGCAACAACTCCGAAATCGTTTATGATTGGCGGTGCTGAAATTTCAAATCCTCCTGTCAGACTAGGCTGGGTTGCGATAATTTCTCACTAATTTCATTGTTGATTTTGCTGATAAATTCATCAAGTGGTATATCTGCTACTTGATCTCCATTGCGCGCTCGCAAACTAACAGTGTGATTTTCTGCTTCACCATCTCCAAGGATAATCATGTAGGCCGGGTGAAGTTTTCTGTGAGTTCTAATCTTCTTGCCGATGGTGTCATCTCCATCATCAATCTGTACTCGAATACCATTTTCCTTTAGTTTTTCAGCAACTGTATTAGCATATTCAGTGTGCTTCTGAGAAATGGTTAGAATATGGCACTGAGTTGGTGACAACCAAGTAGGGAAGCGGCCGGCAAAATGTTCGATTAGCACACCACAGAACCTCTCCATAGAGCCGAACGGTGCTCGATGTATCATCACCGGTCGATGCAATTCACCATCTGAGCCTTTGTAGGTCAAATCGAAACGCTCCGGCAGGTTGTAATCTACCTGAACAGTTCCTAACTGCCATTCACGGCCAATAACATCCTTCACGACGAAATCAATTTTTGGCCCGTAGAACGCTGCTTCGCCTTCTTCTTCTGACCAATCAACACCGAGTGATGCTGCCGCATCACGGCACGCTTTCTCGGCCTTGTCCCAACGCTTTGGATCGCCAACATATTTGGTTGAGTCCGGGTCACGTAGACCAACCCTAACCCGATAGTCAGTCATGCCCAACTTATCAAAAATGATTTGCACGAGTTCAATACATCCAAGCACCTCTTGTGCAATTTGATCTTCTGTAACGAATAGATGTGCATCATCTTGCGTGAACCCCCTCACCCTCGTCATTCCGGAGATTTCACCCGATTGCTCCCAGCGATAAACCGTGCCAAATTCTGCTAATCTTAGCGGTAGATCTCGATATGATCTGGCTTGCGAGGCGTATATTTTGACGTGATGTGGGCAATTCATTGGCTTAAGCATGTAACCATCAATTTCACCTGACTTCATCATATTGGATAACTCGGAGCAGGAGCATCCCTCATCGGCTAATTTTTTCATCAGGTCTTTTTCAACCAATGGGGGATATTGAGAGTCTTGGTAGTAGGGGAAGTGGCCGGAGGTTCGATACAAATCTAATTTCCCGATGTGCGGAGTAAATACTTGAGAATAACCTTGTCTTGTGAGGTGCTCACCAATAAAATTCTGTAATTCTTGGCGAATTATCGCTCCTCGCGGAGTCCAGAGAATCAATCCTTGTCCCACCTCCTCATCAATGTGGAAGAGTTGCAAATCGCGACCGAGTTTTCTGTGGTCGCGTTTTTTGGCCTCTTCCATCCTGTGCAAGGTTTGTTTCAAGGCGTCTTTTGTTGGTTCAACAATGCCGTAGATGCGGACTAATTGTTCTCTGTCTTGGTCTCCTCGCCAGTAGGCCGATGAAACACTAGTTAATTTTGAGAACATTAATTTTCCAGTGCTTTGAACGTGTGGTCCGAGGCATAAATCATACCAATCACCCTGCTTGTAAATTGTTGAACCCGTTCCTTCTCCGATCTTATCGTTGATTATCTCTATTTTGTACTGATTATCAGTAAAATGTTCTCGCAGTTCTTCATCACCAAGTTCGATTCTTTCTACGATTAGATTGCGTCTAGCAATTTCTTGCATTTTTTTGTGAATTGGCTTAAGGTCTGCCTCAGTAATCGGCTCCATGGCAAAATCGTAGTAGAAACCTCTCTCGATTGCGGGCCCTATAGTAGGCTTAGCGTCTGGATAAAGCTCGACAACGGCTTGGGCAAGAAGGTGAGCTGTGCTGTGTCTGAGGATGTGCATTCCGGCAGGTGAATCTGCTTTGATGCCTTCAACTTCACAAGAGTCATGAATTTCGTAGGACATGTCTTTTTGCGAACCATCGACCAGTGCAGCAAGGCAGCCGTTTTTCTTTCCCAGTGCATCAGTTATTACTTCTAAACAGGTGATTCCAGCAGCATATTCGTTAACTGTTCCATCTGGAAGTGTTATGTTAATCAGTGCCAAAAAAACCTCTCCTACAGTTGTCGGAGTCTCTAACCCTTCATCAATTTCTCGATACAAATTTTAATTCAGCACTGTATTTTTGCCGCAGTAGCGGTGTTCAATAATTTTCATTAAATTACGGTTATTGTTAAACAAATTCCCACAAGTATTGAAGAGTAGTAGGTTCAGAATATTATCATGGCTAAATCCCACAGTATCATTGGAATGATGATTCTGGTTCTAATTTTACCACTTTATTCCCCTCTCGTAGCAGCCGATCCGCTACCTGAGGAGCCGCAAATAAACGCTATTTGGCTGGCTGATGAATTCGGTGAAAATTCCCACAACTACAGGGTCACTTTCGCTGATGGTGAATCATATCAGGCGATTATAGATGTTGTACATGAGAGAAATGGTGAATCAATCGATGTAGATGTTCTCCAATCTTGGGACTTAATCGATGGTTATCGAGTTGTTGACTTAGTGCTGAATACCAGCATACTATGGAACGATTTAGTTACCGTTTCAGCCACGATTACTCATTATGATGGTCAAGAATTAACTAATCCAATAGTTACTCACCGAGAATTTGAAATTGGCACTTGGAATCAGCCGATGGATGACCATGAAATCATGTTGGAAACAACATGGTTACTCGACCAGACCTACAACAACTCTGATGGACAACAAGGATTCAATTTGGACTTTGCCGGTCAAGGCTGGCAACAAAGAACCGGTGATACTGTAGAATCATGGGAATTAGGCAATGGTAGCGTATTATTCCTTGAAACAACAGAAATGGGCAGTAATAATTTATCTCTTGACCTACAATCGATTTGGAAGAATGAAACAATACAAAGCGGGACATTGACCTCTCAGGTTTTCGAAGCCATCGGCAGTGGCAACATGCACATTATCGCATTAGATGATGAAGTTGAAACCTCGATATTAGTACAAGTTACAAATGCAGAGCTAAATCGCTCAATAATCGAGGATGTAGTGTCCGAGCGACTGAAGATAGATGCAAATGGAGTGCTAAATATTAGTTCAAACGAGGGTGAAAATTCATCAACAAGCATTGATGGTGATATTGGTGTATTTTACCTCGAAACATGGGATGAGAACGGCGTTAGGAGATATTACGACCAAAGTTTTGAGGCGATAGCTGAAATGATTGTAATCGAAGAAGGAAGCAGGCTAGACATCGATATAAGCACCCTCAGTTCAGGAGAGACTTGGGTTGAAGGGGCGAGAACTGCGCAATTAGAGGAATTAATCGGTTCGGGAACATTTGGTTTCTCCGAAAGCGACAATGAGTCATCAATAAGCATCAATGGAACAATCTATGACTTCCACACCAAAACAGAACAAGGCATAACATTAGTTGATGAATTACACATAGATGGCGACATAACTGGCGATGTTCAAGGTAATTTTGGTGTTGTTAGAGGTATTGAGTTGACTGGCCTTCAGGCAAATGCAACAGGGGTAGAATTTCCAGTCAATGTAATACACGAAGAATCTTGGTTTAACCTGACTGGTATCAACGGTGGTAACTTCTTTGATGGGGCAGGAATAGGTACCACTCACAACCAAACCTGGGATTATCAAGTCATCTACTCTGATTGGGATAATAGAACGGTTCGTTTGGTCTGGGAAGAATCAGGAGCCGATGCATCCAGCGGTGAAGAGTTCCCCGAGCGTAGTCCAATTGAGGTTCAGCCCGAGCCACCCGAAGTGGATGAAGCATTGGGAAATCTAACAGTAAGTAGGGAAACTGGCTTGATGCCGATACCTATGATGCCAGGTGATAGTATAAGGCTTGACGGACAGCCTGGATTGACTCTAATTGTAACTGCTGAGTCATTGGAAAACGATCCACGAGACGGGCATAACTTCCATGTTGTAACATGGTCAGGTGTTTACGAAGGCGATGAGTCGGGAACTGCAACCGGAGCAATAATTGACGAAGGGCCGCTGAAAGGACTTATCTCAAGCGTCTCTCGACAACTTTCCATTCCATTCGGAGAAGCCGGTTATCTTGCTAATTTTACTGAGACACAACTGCTTACTAGAGTCATTTCACCAGCAGTAGTAACGGCTGAAGAAAATTCTGCGCCGGTAGTCAACGCACTATACCTCCTCGAGGGATTAGTAGTCTCAGAAGGAGGCAGTGTAGCTACGTTGATTGCCGAAGTTAACGATGTTGATTGGAATCTAGAGCAGGTAACAGTTGACCTTAGCCCGATTGGTGGTCAAGTTGTGGTAATGAATGACCGAGGTGTTGATGGTGACACAGTAATCGGGGATGATAAGTACTCAACACGGATTATCGTCCAAGGTTTGGAGGTAGGAGATTTCACACTCAATGTGGAAGCCATTGATTCATTCGATGTTTTGACTTCTTCCAGCGGTGAAATCTCTGTCGCCAATCTAGCGCCAAGGATGACGGCAGCAGAAATCTTGCCTAATCAAGGTCCTCGGGGAACAAATATGGTCGTTAATGTCGAGGCATATGATGGTCATGGAGTTTCTAACATAAGTATTGATTTGCGAGATTTTGGTGGTGAATTGCTGCAAATGAACGAAAATTCGGGGATATGGACGACTATGATGACTGTCCCGGAGGGGATGTCGCCTGGCACGCAAACGTTGGATTTCGTACTGGTTGACGGCTTAGGTAAAGTGGGAATAACCAATGTTTGGTTAAACGGTCAACGGTCTGCAGATCATCAGTACGGCTTACATCACATCCCAAATGAAGAGTCCATCCCTATCGAAATCACCGTGGAAAACTCAGCCCCAACCTTCACACTTCCCGATGTAACAAAGTACACGCGTGGAGATGTTTCAAGCACTGTTGTTTTTGAGGTTGAAATCTCAGATTCGGATGGAATTACCAACGCTCGAGCAAATCTAGGAGTCTTCACACCATTAGGTAATCAACCCGGGTGGGTTTCTATGAATGACAATGGAATAAATGGAGATAGGATTCCTCAAGATGGTATCTTTTCAGTTGAGATGTCGATAAGAACGAGCACACCATTGGGCACCCATGAAATTCAAATTCAAGCAATAGACAGTTTCGACGTTGCCACACCGGTTACTCCAGTATCCGTAATCGTAGAAGAAGACACTGATTTAATCCCCAGTTTGGATAGTGAATCTCTATCCAGTACGGTACTGGTTGTGATATTACTTGGATTCACGGCAATCACCTTAGTTGCTTTGTTGTTTTTGATGCGTAAATCAAAAGACAAAGAATACCTTGGCGATAGGTTTGGTTTTGAGTAGGTCTATTTCCGATAACGGTTTATACCCCCGTTTAGTGGGATGGCTACCCAGCGAGCGTAGTGTAGTGGTTATCACCGGGCGTTGCCAACGCCTGAACCCGGGTTCGAGTCCCGGCGCTCGCACCAAATTGACAAAATTGTCTAAGTAACATTTAACCGTTGAACGATTATGGCAACGCAGGGTTCAGCATGACAGACAGACGAACAATTTTCATCGGCAAGAAACCATTACACGCATACGTAAGAGCAGTCGTTATGGCAATGGAAGCAGGAGATCGCAATTTGGAGTTGGTCGCTCGGGGAGCAACCATAGGCAGAGCTGTTGATGTTGCTGAGGTATGCCGTAGGAGAAACGGTATCATTGCTCAAGGCCTGCCTGAAGAGGTAGTTATTGGCGAAATTAACTGTGAGAGTGAGGTAATTCCTTCAGAGGATGGAAGAGACCGAACTGTGAGTGTTCTAAGAATTGAGTTAGACGGTCACGGTGACCTACCAGAAAGAGAAGAAGAGTGAATCACTCCAGCATCAAAATCCGTTGCTCGATAGCTTCTGCTGTTCTTTCAAATACCTCAATGGACTGGCCTACTGGGTCATCTAGATTCCAATCTTGATCTAATTTTATCGTCGGGCATTCAACTCCACAACCCATTGAAATGACCATGTCAAATGAACTTGGGGTAAACAAATCAAGACTCTTAGGCTTCATGCCAGAAATATCAATTCCTTTTTTTTGTAATATTGTTAAAGCATGAGTAGAAACTTGTTTTGCTGGGTGGGTTCCCGCCGAGTGTGCATCATGGCCATACAACTTTGCAATACCTTCTGCCATTTGTGAGCGACAGGAGTTGCCTACACATACAAATAATATTTTCATGGATTATTCTAATCGGCCTAACATTTAATTTATTTCTATATAGAAACAGTCAGTGTTATCACTATGTCATGTAGAGAGTATATTGAACCAACATGTTGGGACGCTTTCGTGCGGTGATTTATTTTGCAGTCCTGTTTGTAGTATTATTTGCAACGCACATCATCTTCGCGGCACTAAACAATGATGTTTTATTCCGGATAGTGGTTATTTGTATCACAATTTTGACATTCTTCGCTGGCCCAATTTGTGCATTAATTGAATCAGAACATACCAGATTTGGTGCAAGTTTTACTCATGGTATGGCACTATCTCTTCCACTATCAACTGGTCTTGGATGGGCTTATAATGGCATGTCGGCTGGTTTTGAAATGGTTATTTTTCCGATTTTATCGGTTTTTATTCA
>DAHU01000008.1:16469-20302 GCA_002495945.1 Euryarchaeota archaeon UBA13 | reverse complement strand
TCATGGCCGATTCTCCGGTGAGTACTCATGACCCCAAAGGGGCAAAGCCCACGGAAGGGCCAACTGCTCAACAGCAAAAAGAGATGGAAAGTGCTTATGCCAACATGAAGCGAAAAATGGCAATGCAGGAAATTGGCAGAAAAATAAAACATAAAATCATGGTTTTATCCGGTAAAGGCGGCGTCGGCAAATCAACGGTTTCAACCGGTCTAGCCTTGTCGCTTGCTCAACAAGGTCACACCGTTGGCATCCTTGACATAGACATCACTGGACCAAATGTTCCAAAAATGATGGGCTTGGATGGAAAAAGACTCCACGTTGAGCAGGGTAGAATTCATCCAGCACAAGGTCACATGGGTGTTAAGGTCATCTCAATGGCCTTCCTGCTCGAAGATGAGGATACTCCTGTGGTTTGGCGTGGGCCAATCAAACTCGGCGCAATCCAACAATTCATCGGCGACGTAGAGTGGGGTCAACTGGATTACCTCGTAATCGATTTCCCGCCTGGGACCTCAGATGAGCCGTTGACTGTCGCTCAATCATTACCAGATATTGATGGAATGGTAATCGTTACCACTCCGCAAGATGTTGCACTGCTTGATAGCAGAAAATCAATCACCTTTTCGGAGTCACTCAAAGTTCCAGTTTTAGGTGTTGTTGAGAACATGAGTGGTTATACAATTTCGGGGACAACCAATCCGTCAACGAGCCTAGAAATTGCCGGTCCTGGTGGTAAGAAGCACCAAGTCACCTCAGATGAGCAAGGCAAATTCAGTGTGACGCTTGATATTTTCAAACAAGGTGGCGGTAAGTCTACCGCACAGGAATTTGGTGTACCCTTCCTTGGTGAGTTGCCATTTGACCCAGGGTTTGTTCGTGGTGGTGATGACGGAGTACACCGTATTGTCAGTGAGCCAGATGGTGCATCGGCTATTGCGTTTGGTAAAGTTGTCGAAGCGATTAAATCCCAAATTGGGCAATCTTCAAGCCAAGGGTTAGAAATTATTTGAGGCATAGAAAATGTCTGCAATACCAGAACTAACCCGTTTAGAACGGCATGATACTAGTATGGAACTCACCTACGACAACGGAAACCAATTCACTGTTACATACGATGATTTGAGGTATTCCTGCCCATGTGCAAAATGCGCCCCGCTTAGAAATGACGATGAGTCAAGCAAATCACTGCGACGTCAAGTAGAATCTATGCCAGCAGAGAAACCCAAAGTAAGAACCATTGGTAAATATGCCCTGGCCTTCGATTGGGTTCAAGGATGTTCCAGTGGTATTTATCGATTTGAAAGAATTTGGGCTTTAGCTAATAACCAAGATCCAGATGGTGGCAGGCCATATGTTCACGGCGTATGGTAATCCATTAACGGGTATTTTTGGTTCATTGAAGGCGAGGGTTTGATGTATAATCGACTTAACGCCATTTTGGAGAGAACTAGGTATGCAGGGTGTATATCTTAGCTGGATGATAAGCGCACTTGCGCTTGGTGTCATTCTGTTGCCTGTTTTCAAACCGAAGTGGATGGAATTAAGGCTCAGTACTTTCGTTGATTTTTTCCGCAGGTACTGGATTCACGTTCTAATCTTGTTTTTGATCTACAATGCCAAAGATGGTTTGGATGAAGTCGATAGGATACTTATGGCCAGTACTGGCCTTGATATGACGCCGTGGATATATGCAATCGAAGGCAATCTTGTGCTCCATGTGCAACAATTCTTCGAGGCTGAATGGTTAACAGTAATGCTAACACATTTTTATGTCGCTGGATTTATGTTTATTTGCTATGTGTCAGTATTCTACTTTGCATATTTCGATGACCGTTGGATGGCGGATAGAGTTACCCTCACCATCGCATGGGTCTATATCATCGCAGTACCGTTTTACTTGTTCTTCAATGTCAGAGTCACTGGAGCGTATATACCCGAAATGGAAACATTGGCTTATTCACTCAATCCAGAAATTTCTGATTGGTTCCGGCGCATTGATCCTTTTACCAATTGTATGCCTTCTCTTCACATTGGAATACCATATGCTGTATGGCTGTGTATTAAGCGGTTTGATCATGATGAACGATGGGCATTATATCGTAAGATTGTCTTTGCCTATGTACTGCTTACTGCGTTTACGATAATATATCTTGGAATTCATTGGATACTTGATATCGCAGGCGGCATGATTGTTGCCTCAATTGCGGTTAATCTCGCAGATAAGACCGCAAAACCAGTTTGGAGTATATTGGATGAAAGAACAATCAATGCGCGATTGGTTACCGTACTAACCAACCCCAAAAAAGCGTACAATATTACCGCTGGAAAAATCAGTACAGCAGCAAGGAAATTCGCAAAACCAACCTCGAGAGAAACCGGGATATTATCAGTTGTTGTGATGATTATCGTCGCTTCAGTAATCACTTGGGATTTGACACACCAGTCACTGCCAGCAGAGGGTGTAGAGGCACCAGAAGGGGCGGCAGGCGCCGATGGCTGGTTGGCAACCATAGACAATACCACTGATGATGGGCGACTCCTCAAATTGTATGATTTGTCTGATTTATCTAATGATGGAATAGAAGTTATTCAACCTAACCTTTCCGCAGACTCTCAATATGAATTAACTGATAATAAATTGATGATGGCCAATGGTACCACTCTCTTCGTAATCGATGTTGAAAATCCACAGGAGATTTATTTCGAGCAGTCGATACAGAACCCCAAGCAGGTGGAATTATGCAAATCAGGCCAAGATCATGTTATTTTGATGCTACAAGACGGCAAATTGACTGCTCAGGCCCTAGATGGTAGAATGATTGATTTAGGTATCTCAAACGATAATATTTCTTTTGTGAAATGCCAAGGTAATGATTTCACCTTCCTTGTTGAAGGTCAATCAGATAAGGTCTACATGAGTAATTTGGAGTTGAGTGGGTCTTTGACTTACACAGTTAATGCATCAGCTAGTGAAGAAGATGAAGAAGTACTGGAAGATTGGGACACTCCAGCAGACTTAGAAAACGCCACAATCATTGATGTAGTGTTTGACCGCGATTATCTACTGGTCAATGTTAACGTTTCATCAGTAGATAGAATTGTCCTGATTGACCGAATTTCTGGTGAACAGAGGCTCATTGGCGACGGAAAATATTCTGCTTATGATCCATCGATTAAGGATGGCGTAATCGCTTGGGTAATGAAGGATCACTTGAATCCAACAAGCCCAATAGAAGAATACTATGATGGTGAAATCTATTACATGTACCTGTCTGACAACTTTACCCACGTTCTTACTGCCGATGAGATTGACCAATGGGGGCCAATTGTTCTCGAAGACCATCTTATTTATCTCGAAGAATCTACGGATGGAGTGGTGATTAAGGTACACTCATGGACTCCGGAATTGAAGCTTTACTCGAATATAGTTTTGCAGGTGGCTTCAGTTGTTGGCATTGTTTTGGTCTTTATTTACATCAATCAGAAGCAAACCGAGGCAAAACGAGCAGTGCAAGGTAGTGAAGAAGAATAATTCACTTTTTGATGCTGAGCATTCTTTCCAAAGCAAGTAGGGAACCCTCTTGAACTTCTTTTGATACTACTATTTGGTTGGGAATTTCGCCTTCAACCAGTTTCTCCAATACATCCATTAGGTAAGCAGGGTGAATCATATACATAGTAGAGCAGGGACATATTTTGTCGTCGAGACATTCTATGTGTTTGTCCGGATGTGATTCAGCTAAACGGGCAACCATGTTGATCTCAGTACCGATTGCAATTTGGCTACCACTCGGCAATTTTTCTACATAATTTTTGATGAATTGAGTTGAGCC
>DAHU01000008.1:0-16092 GCA_002495945.1 Euryarchaeota archaeon UBA13 | reverse complement strand
AGTCCTTCAGGAAATCTTTCTCTAAATTCACTTACTTGTTCAACAGTAAAGCGTTTATGAACAGAACAAAAACCATGCCACAAAATAATCTTGGCATCATTCAAGTCTTTGTCCGAACCTATCTTCGGAATCCAAGTTGGCATTTTTTCTTCATCAATCCCCATCGAAAGCCCGGTATTACGTCCTAAGTGTTGGTCGGGGAAAAATAGCACAGCGCCATCTGGGCCGGCTCTGTCAAAGGCCCAGTTGAGGATGCCAGTTGCATTGGAGGATGTACAAACAATGCCTCCATGTCTGCCCACGAAATCCTTCAAATCAGCACTACTATTCATGTAGGTTACGGGGATGAGGTAAGACTTTCCATCCGTAGGCACATCACCGGGGGATTTTCTGTCAATCGGGTCATTTAGACCAGTCTCAGCAAGAATCTCTGCCCACGCACTTTCGACATCGGGTAATGTGGCCATGTCGGCCATTGAACATCCCGCTCTTAGGTTTGGCAGAATTACATGTTGATTGTTATCGGTCAATATGTCAGCCGATTCAGCCATGAAATGGACGCCGCAGAAGACAATAAACTCAGCATCTGAATCTGCTGCTTTTTGACTTAACATAAATGAATCACCAATGAAATCAGCGTGCATAACAATGCTGTCACGCTGATAATGGTGTCCAAGAACCATCAATCTGCTACCTAGCTGTTGCTTGAGTTCGGTAATACGCTCAGCAATCGCTTGCTCCTCAGGGGACATCGAGGTGTCCATGAAATCAATGGAACACATTGGCAAGGTAATCGTCATATGCTTCAATCCCGCGAGGGGATACTCCTTTTCAATAATTGTTATTCCGTGATGTAAATAAATGAGTGCATCAAGCCAGTAACATGGTCTTCCAACCGGAAACGAGACTCCACCTTGGTGCCGAGGCAGAGGTGTGGTCAGGTTTGTGGATGAATCGGCCAGCGGTGAGGAAACTCAGGCGTAGTCGTGCATGGCGCCACCCCGACTTAGAGAAACGCTTAGGATACCGTAGAATGCTCAGTGAGGCTCGGATTCTAATTCGCATTAAAGGTGCAGGATTACCCGTTCCTGCAATATGGGATGTTGATTTAGAACAGGGTAGAATAGTCATGGAACGAATGAATGGTAGGCCTTTAATCGAAGTTTTACGCGACCCATCCATCAACACAGATCAAATTGCAGAAGCATTACACAATTCCGGTGCAGCTGTTAGGATGCTCCACAGAATGGCGGTTACTCATGGTGATTTATCAACCAACAACATTCTAATCGATGAAAATTACAAGGCATTTTTAATTGATTTTGGCCTTTCAGCAGTTGAATACGAAGTTGAAAGATTCGGTATCGATTTGCATGTGATGGATGAAATCTTAGGTGCGTCACATCCTAATGTGTCTAACGGTATGGACTTATTCTTAAACGGATATCGAGATTGCGACGAGGCACAAGGTCCGCTGCAAGAATTGTCAGGCGGCAAACCACCAGCGGCTGATGAAGTACTCAAACGCCTTGAGGATGTTAGATCTAGAGTAAGGTATCACGGTTAATTCAGCCGACTAACAGACGCATCTCTTCTACACTTTTTAATTCGGAGAGGTATATTTGCTCAATTGAATCATACAAATCGTCTGTTTGTTCGATGAGTGGTAGAAGTTCAGCATAAACTTCTGATGCCTTGATTTCAGTTTCCAGTGCATAATTAAGCATCTCCATATAATCCGTAGTGTGAGTTATTGGGTGAGTACTTCTTTCGGTGACTGGTATACCACCAAGTTGTACAATTCCTTTGCGAACAATATCGGCATGTTCTATTGATTCAGTCATTTCTGTGGTAAACATAGGTGATAATTGTAATCGGTGAATTCCAGTAACATTGGCTGCATAATGTGCGTACATGTTGATTGCTCTTAGTTCCCATCCAAGGGCCGCGTTCATTTTTTCAATCAGTTTTGTCATATCATCAACTCTTAGGGCATACTAAATCTTATTCCAGTTCATCCCTATTGGTAAGGACTTACATCTAGGTGTTAATAAACTAATGCAATAATTAGCTGCCACTTATTCTTTCACCAGCTTCCCAACCGACAAATGAAAAGATGATGCACATCAAAAAAGACAAACCTGCATACGTTAAAGCCATAGAAAAATTATCATTTTTCATTAGAGTTATGGTTTCTAAAGAGAATGTTGACATTGTAGTAAATGCTCCAAGTAGACCAGTGGCGAAAAATAGCATTACTTCCTCAGAGTACCCGTAATTAATCGATAACACTGCCAACATTCCCAACAAAAACGAACCAACGATGTTTACAATGAATGTCGAGAGCGGGAACTCACTGGTTTCGATAAAATTCCCGACAGTGAACCGCAAGATTGCGCCAATTGCCCCACCAAAACCAACGAGAATTAACTGCTGAATCATACTTGCTCCCATTGTCTCCTGCGTGTTAAATTATGTCATACATTCTAATTTTATTTGTTAATTTATCAATAGACATGATAACATCAACCCGTTAGGACTAACATGAGTCCGACAGTATGGTTTCTTACTGGCAATGAAGGAAAACTTGCCGAAGCATCAATTCATTTGTCCAATCTTGGCTACAGTGTTAAACAATTAGTAGTTGATGAAGCAGAATTATATGAGCCTCAAGCGGATAGTCTAGAAGTCGTTGCGAGGTCAAAAATTAATCAGGCGCTAAATCATCTACCAGAGCAGTTTGGGAATAATGATATGATTTTAGTTGAAGATGCTGGTCTATTTATCAAAGCGCTAGACGGCTTTCCAGGCGTCTATTCCTCTTTCGTTCATTCAACGATTGGCAACTTGGGAGTGATTAGACTTCTCAATCATCTTTCAACAGAAGATCCAGTTTCGAGCGCAAATTTGCGGGCTGCTGAATTTAGAGCAGTTGCTGCGTTATGGTGCAACGGTGAAATAACCATTGGCGAAGGAATTTGTCCTGGACACATTGGAGACGAATTGATGGAAGGTAACGGTTTTGGATTTGACCCAATCTTCATCCCGTACGACCTTGACGAACATAAAAATCCGTTGCCGGCAGGGAATTATGGGGCTTACAGTACACACGGCAAGACCTTTGGAGCCATTGATTCAGTAGCCAAAAACAAATTCAGTCATCGGGTGAGGGCTTTGGAAAACTTGTTCAGCCAATTGCCATCAGCATGATAAATTAGAAGTCACTGGGGGTTATTGAGGGACATGGGATTCTTCCGAACAACTTGTGCATTGGTTGCTGCCAGTGCGGGAATATTCTACTTGACCTCAGCTTCGAGCCTATCTGATAACGGCAAATGGTCGCTTATTGGGGTCACGTTTCTTGCATCACTTGGATGGGTGATGCTCGGGGGCAGAGGAGTGAAATCACGTCCCCAAGATGCCGTTACAGTCGCAGCAGTCTCGAGTGAGATTGAGGATTCTGAAACCGTAGTTGAATCCTCGATCGCTTCAGATATACCCGATCCGGTTGTTGCTGATGAAAACATGGATGGAGTTTCGCTTAGGGAAAGGAAGTTGGCTAAAATACAAGCAGCTAACCAACAAGACAGCGAATCTGAAGAAACCGCTGAAGAACTGGTTGAAATTGAAGTTACAGTTGAGAATGTTCATACTGCGGATGAGTATGTTGTTGAGGTCAGCCCTGAATCGGTTGAAGACGCTGACATTGAAATGACTGTGTCAAACCGGAGAGTGAAGCACCAAGAAATTAGACAGCGAATAGAGAAGCGCAGACGCAATCAACTCGCTGAAATAAGGGCTTCAACCGTTAGAATGTGGGAACAACACAATGAAGGAGAGGACATTGTTGGCTTGTTGCAAAACCCTCAACACGGATTAAACGTCATAGATGAACCGCAAAAGCCAGAGGCTGGGCATGTTTATGGTGCAACGTTCATTCGATTGGATGAGAGTACGATTTTAAAATTGAGAACTCCACTTGACTCAGGATTCGAAGTGGTTGAAAAGAAGCAAAAGTTGCCTGAACTACCAGGGCTAGATGGCATGCCTTTACCTCCGCTACCAGGAATGGAACTGCCTCCTCCTGCAATGCCCAATGCAAGCGACGCATTGGCGGAATTGAAGTTACAAATGGATGAGGACTGAGTTGGATGGGTGAAAACCATCAACATACTTCTAAATCTAACAATTTGGCACTGACCGGGCTTATTCTTGCCGCTATTGCACCAACCATCTCAGTAGTTACCGGTTTTGTTTTGCAGGCGGGAATTATTGCTATCATCGTGTTTGTGTTGACGAAGTTGTGGATGTTTGGCCTTCCAGCATACTGGCATCTAAAGGTAGATGGTGAACAAGTATCAATGTCAACACCAAAACAAGGTGGATGGGGTTTATCTTTTGGTCTTGGAATTGCAATGAGTTTGGTAATTTTCGTTGCTTACTTTTTCCTTGGAGATTTGATGATCTCTTCCGATGATTTAACCGCGATACTTGAGCCGGTTGGATTGACCAATCCAGTAGTCTTTTTCTGGGCAGTTATGTTTTGGATTTTTGTTAATTCTGTTTTGGAGGAATATTTGTTTAGATGGTTCATACTAACAAAGTTAGAGCAAGTAATCGGAGGATTTTGGTTGCCGATAATAGCTTCGGCACTGATTTTCACTCTACACCACACTATTGCACTGTCACTGTTTATTTCGCCGTTAGGGAACTTCTTGTGCTCTTTGGGGCTGTTTATCGGAGGAATCGTATTTTCATGGTTATATCTTAAATCAAGAAGTGTATGGATACCTTGGCTTGCCCATGCACTGTGTGATGTTGCCGTATTTACGATTGCTTGGCAATTAGTGATTGGTTTCTAGATCACTTGTCTTGCCAAGTTGGTTTACTTCTGTCCATAAATGCCTTAACGCCTTCTTGTTTGTCAGCGCTATCAAATAAATTGGCAAATTCTTCGGCCTCAATTGCGATACCTTCGTCTAGAGAATTATTCAATGCGGCCTTTATCGTGCGCTTCGCTACTTTCAGTGTAAAGACGGATTTACTGGCAATTTTATTGGCCATATCCATAGTGAAATCCTCCAAGTCTTCAACTTCACATACGTGATTTACTAAGCCGATGTTTGAGGCTTCATCAGCACTAATCATTTCACCGGTCATAATCAATTCGAGCGTTTTCCCGTAACCAATTAATTTGGCTAACCGTTGAGTGGCTCCGTATCCCGGTATTAGCCCTAAATTTATTTCCGGAGTTCCAAACTTCGAGCGCTTTGAGGCAATTCGGATGTCACATGAGCATGCAACTTCACATCCACCGCCAAGAGCAAACCCATCTACCATGGCAATGGTAGGTTTGGTCAGTTTCCACAGTGCTTCCACTGCATTATCAGTGAACTTAACCTTTGCAGCCTGCTTATCCATATCGACAAATTCTGCAATATCAGCACCGGCAACGAAAGCATTGGGCTTGGCTCGCCGACCTTCTTCAGCAGGTAGCGGGCTTGCACCGGTGATGACAACGCATCTAACTCGGTCGTTCGCTTCAACCCATGAACAGAAATTCTTCAATGAGTCCATAACTTCGCTATTAAGCGCGTTAAGTTTGTTTGGTCGATTGATGGTTGCAAGTGCAATACATCCAGACATCGAGTCGTCAGAAAGCGGTATTTCTTGTACCGTCAAAACAGCACTACTTGGGTCGTCCATGCGATTGCTAAATCAATCAACTTCATGATTTATCCGATTGTGGCTCAATCCAATAATACATAGAATAGAACAGTTACCAAACATCATGGGTGACGACATACCGTTGGTAAAGGCAATCGATATGGCCAAAAAATATGGCGATTTTATCGCCCTTCACCCACTAAATGTCGAGGTTCATTCAGGTGAGTTTTTCGGTGTATTCGGGCCTAATGGTGCAGGTAAATCGACGTTCATCAAGTTGTTAACCGGTCAGTTAAAGCCGAGCAAAGGTAAGATTGAGGTCTTGGGTATCAATGCAACCAAGTCTCCACAAAAGGTCAAGGCCAATATTGGGATAGTTCCTGAATCCGAGTCGCCACCATCTTATTTGACTCCGGTAGAGTTTTTACAGTTCGTCGCTAAGTTAAGAGACATCGACAATAGTGAGTTCGAAGTAGAGTATTGGATTGAGTGGTTTGGTTTAGAAGAAAAAAGAAATACAATGTGTAAGGATTTGTCAAAAGGTCAACGACAGAAAGTCATGTTGGCTTCAGCATTTATTCACAAACCAAAGTTGCTATTCCTCGATGAGCCGTTTGCTAATCTTGATCCAATCTATCAACGGAAGTGTCGTGAATGGTTGCTCGATCACGTCAAGGCTGGTGGCACAATTTTTCTCTGTTCGCACGTTCTTGAGATGGCTGAAAGGATGTGTAATAGAATGGCGATAATCAATGATGGCAAAGTGCTGGCAGCTGGTACAGTTAGGGGCTTGAAAATGGACTCCTCAGAAACCTTGGAGGATGTCTTCATTCGTTTGGTTGGCAAATCGATTGAAGATGTGGAAAGGCAATTAGAACAAGAGGCGGCTGAGGAGGAGTAGTTTTGCCGGGCGCTCACATATCTACCAGAGAATGGGATGATAATGACTATTCGATCGCCTCGGCAAATCTTGGGACTCATTCTGGCGGTCAAAAATTATTGACTCCACTAAATGGTATATCTTCCTTCACAGCAACTTTCCAGGTTATGTTCAAAGAAGAATATCGCAAAAATGTCGAATTTGCTAAGGCCCGACAAATGGTTCTTTTCCCGCTTCTACTCGCTCTAGTGACCATGGTATCGACAGTTGGTTTACAGTTTTTAGTCGGTGATTCAGCCGCTCAAACTACAGATACAGAAGCCAACAGTTTTACTTGGCAAGAACTACGCTTTGCTCTTCACTTGCCGTTATTGATGTTCAGTTTGGGAATGGGTACTTTCGCTTTCATGGGGCGAGACGCGTTGGTGAGACGGACTGCAACCAAGAATCATCTACTCGCCTCCCCCGCACTTCAACCACTGCCAAATTCAATGGCTCACTTCGCATATTTCATCAAGGATTTGGTATTTTACGTGTTATTGATTCTCACTCCAATCATTGTTGGTATGGGTATGGGCAAGGCCTTAGATACCTTTTTTGGCATTACTACTCCTTTGGAATATAGCAGTTTACCATGGACTTGGTTTGCTATGGTGGTGACTCTTGCTCAGGGTCTCGCAATTTCATTTCTTGCCTCAGCGTTGTGGATGAGAGGAAGGCCTTTCACAATCTTCGGACCCATAGCAGTTGTACTATTGGGCATCATCATCGGTGTCGGTGCTTTTGATGCAGAAATCGCAATAATAGGATTAGAAATTCAAACCGGAAAAAATCTTCTGTTTGGATTGTTTGGTTTTGGAATTTGTATCTTACTGGGGTATTTGTCTTCGTTGCTAATAATCGATGACTTCGATGTTAATGTGGTTGAGAAAGGGGACCTCTTCAAACCAATTTATGCACGACTTTCATTCCTCGGTCGAGGGGAAATCAGACTCATTGTAGCCAAAGAATTCGTTGATTTGTTTAGGTCAGGCTCAATTAAGAAGATGGTAGTTTCATACTCCATACCGTTGGCCGTGCTGCTTGGCATGGCTTGGCTAATCGATTTTGCTGAGGCTCCAATACCGATTAACTTGCTATCATATGCACCTTTCCTTGGATTCTTTGGCTTCAACTTTTATTCATGGTTAACAATACTGGATTCTCCAGAATTCATGAATGGTTTGCCAGTAAGAGTGCCGCAACTCATTAGAGCCAAGGTGTTGGTTTATTTCTTAATCACATCTTGGATTTCTTTGATTTTCATAATTTTGATGGCTTGGCGCCTTGATGAATGGACTTCTTTGCCGACAAGCATAGTTGTTATGTTCGCTAACTCAATCTATATCGTTGCCTTGACCGCCTTCCTAATGGGATTAAGGCCAAACAAAGCCATATTCGATGCGTCAATTATGATTTGGTTTTGGGTCGGAACAGTTTTGCCACTGCTCGGGTTGTTTTTGTTATCTTTTACGCAAGGGGATGTCTCTCTGTACGGAAATTGGTGGGAGCGTGCCTCTGAAGACGGATTGGCAGCCACTGCAGGTATGTACGATGAGACTATGGTTCGACAAGGCTATGTTGGTATGCTAGGAATTTCAGGATTCTTACTATTTGCCTCAGCAGTGCTTTGGAAGCTGATGGATCGTCGTTGGGGCAGTGCCGAATTCAGCAATTAATCATTATGAATGATGTTTAATTCATTATGCATAACAGGTAGTTTATAGTGGCGGCAGGGATACGGAAACTCATGGGGCATGCTGTAGCAGTCTGTGGAATGCCAGGCTCTGGTAAAGGTGAATTCGCCAATATTATCGCAGACAACGGAATCCCGGTTAGATCAATGGGAGACATGGTAAGGGCCGAAGTTAAACTTAGAGGTCTTGAAGGTAATCCGAATGTATTTGGCGAAGTTGCAGCAGATTTACGAGCAAAATTTGGCGAAGAGGTTTTGGCAATTCGCCTTGCAGATGAGGTGACGGAACTGATGAAAACTCACCCCATTGTATTGATTGAAGGGATGCGAGGTACCGCAGAATTTCAGATATTCAACTCGAGATGGGCGCCACGGTTCAGTAGTGTCGCTATCACTGCGAACCCCGAAGTGCGGTTTCAGCGAACCCAATCGAGAGGGCGCTTAGAAGACGGTGATAGAGAACAATTCCAAATTAGAGAAGCTAGAGAAGCTGGCTGGGGATTGCACACTCTAATCGAACAAGCCGACTATCAAATAAATAACGAATCCACATTGGAAGATTTGGTTATCTCAACAAATAGTTGGTTGACAAAGTTTAGAATAATTATTTCTTGAATGCATTAATTTATGGCCAGTGTGGCCATTTTTTATCATCCTTTCACCGAAGTGTTATAGTTGTCCAACGCATGTCGTCAAGTGCAACGGCAGGGGGTAATGGTTTGGCGAGGAAACGTGGAAAGCGCGGAGATTCAAGAAAACGGCAGCGTGCACAACAAAGAGCACAGTATGACGAGTTGGATAAATATCCAGTTATGCCCCCACACGCATTTGCCAGAATTGTGCGCGATAAAGCCACTTTAAACATCATTTACCAAATTATTGAGCCGCCAATGACAAAGAAGGAAGAGCAATACCGTGAAGAAATAATGGATATTTTCATCCGTTCATTGACTGCCAATATCGATGAGATAGATGCAAATCCCGAGGCTTACCTAAGAACTGCAATGGACAAGGTCATCAAATCATATGGTATGAAGATAAACAAGAAGTCGAAATCTAAGATTTTCTACTATCTGCGCAGGGACTTGATTGGTTATGGTGACATGGATGTTTTGATGAACGACGCTAACGTTGAGGATATTTCTTTGGACGGAACCAATGTACCAATTTTTGCGTATCACAGAAAATTTGAATCTGTTGAAACAACCTGTATCTGGAAGACCGATGATGAATTGGAATCATATGTAATCAAATTAGCACAAAGGTGTGGCAAACACATTTCAGTCGCCGACCCGCTGCTTGATGCAACGTTAATGGATGGTTCTAGAATCGTTATGAAACTGGGTCACGAAGTGTCGACGAGAGGTTCATCATTTTGTATTAGAAGGTTCAAGGATGATCCGTTTTCTCCAGCGGATATTATTGCGTTTAGAACAATGTCATCATTGATGGTATCATACTTGTGGATTGCTTTTCAAAATGAAGTCCCAATGCTGTTTGTCGGCGGTACTGCGTCAGGAAAAACCACGACGCTGAACGCAATGTGTATTTTCATTCCATGGCAGATGAAGATTGTATCAATCGAATCCACCAGAGAAGTAAACATTCCTCAACCTAACTGGGTACCAGGTCTAACAAGACAAGGGTTCGGTGGCGAGTCCAGTGAAGGTGTAATCGGTGAGTTCGAGTTATTGAAAGCGGCTTTGAGAGAACGGCCGGAGTACATCATCGTGGGTGAAATACGTGGTGCAGAAGCATATGTTCTGTTCCAAGCCATGGCAACAGGTCACTGTGCTTATTCTACTGTTCACGCTGATTCTGTACCTTCACTGGTACACAGATTGGAGAACAAGCCGATTGATATTCCTCGTGTTTTACTGCCTGCTCTCGAGGCATGTTCGATACAAATACAGACTAGGATTAACGGTAAGCGTGTGCGAAGAACCAAACAACTGGTAGAAATTGTTGGAATAGACCCCAACTCGCTTGAGGTAATCACTAACGAAGTATTCCGTTGGGATGTAACTTCTGATGACTTTATTTTCAGTGGTAAGTCATATGTTTTGGAAAAAATCATGGTTAAACTAAACTATTCGCAAGACGACATGCGCAGAGAACTAAGAACTCGAAAGAGAATACTTGAATGGATGGTTCTAAACGATATAAGGAAAGCAGACCAAGTTTCCCAAATCGTTACAGAATATTATGTACGTCCTAATGAAATCCTTGCTCGTGTCGACGGACTACGTTGATGGGGAGAGATTACTATGGAACTAACTGCTTGGCAAAGATTCTGTAACAGAATTCTTGGTAGGATACTCAAAAAGCGAGCACGTAGAGACACAAACCTCTCTGAAAACCTCGTTAAGGGTTCGATGGGCATCATGCCAGAAGTCTACCTCTCAACAGTGATTTTTACTTCGATTGCTGTCGCTTTAGTATGCTGGGGAATAATCGGGATATTCTTTCTACCAGAAGTTGGGGTGATTGCGTTTTGGGAAAGCCTACAAGATCCTGCCACAATCAATCCATGTCTCGACTGGGAATATTGGGAGCCCGAGTTGGTAGACAAATCCAAACCAGGTAACGGCTGTCCGGATTACGCAACCAGAATTTTCCCAGCGCCGTTCAAAGTTTTGATTTTGGCTCTGTTTGGCGCGATAATCCCTTACTCAGGTTTCCTACTAGTGCGTGGCGGTGCAAAACGTGAGGCCGACCGACGCGGTGCTCAAATCGAAAAGTACCTGCCATATGCTGCTTCATACACTGCTGCAATGTCTGCAGCTAACGCCACACCAGCTAAGATTTTCCGTTCTTTAGCGATGAATAAAGACATTTACGGTGATGTGTCCGAAGATGCTGGATTGATATATCGAGATGTAACATTACTCGGTTATGATTTAATCACTGCGATAAAACTCAGCGTTGACCGTGCTGCATCGGTTTGGCTAACTGAGTTTTTCCAAGGTATGGTTGGAACACTAACTTCTGGTGGTCACTTGAAATTGTATTTCCTAAATAGGGCAGAACACTACATGAGAGAGAACCGAACTCGTCTCCAGCAATTCCTCGAGTCCATTGCATTACTGGCAGAATCATATATCGTAGTCGCAGTTGCTATGCCGCTGTTCTTGATTGTAATGTTGGTAATTATGTTCTGGGTTTCTGGCTCTGGCGCACAGATGTCAGAAGGCATGCTGTATGGAATAGTTCTTGGTTTCATTCCAATGATCCACATTGCATATGCTGTTTTAGTTTACACAAGCAGCAAGGAACAAGAGATGTGAGTTGAGATTATGGCAAGGAAGAAGAAGAAAAAACTAGTTGTTGAACTAGATCTTCCTAAGGATGATAAAACGCTAAAAAATCTGTACATTATTATTTTCATATCACTAATTTTGGGATTGTCCTCCGGGATTATGTGGGCCACAAATTCAGGATTTATTCCAACTGCTAACGGTGAACCTATGTTCACCAACGTATACTGTGGAGCAACAGCACAGGATGAACTTGGAACGGATTTCTCCGCTGAATTTAGCGGCTCAGTAAAGCCATCATATCAGGCTAACGAATCCTGCGCAATTCTCAAAGACCAACCAGACCAGTTAGAGTGGTCTGAGAATCCGTGGACGAACTTCGTTTCTAGAGCTAAGTCATTTGACGTTCCCGGTATGCCTGAACAAGTCAAGGGTAATGTTGTGATTCAACAACCGATGTCATTAGATTGCAAAGTAGAAGCAGCAACTCCGACCAGTTATACCGTTGCGGTAAGAGATCCAGATCTCAACGTGCTGGGCTCATTCACTGGCGTTACTGGCAAGGCTAGCGATGTATGCGCGATAGGTATTGACAACATGGAGCCAGACCGTGGCTATGAAGTGGCCATATTTTCAAATGAGGATGGAAAAAGGTTGAATTCTGCTGAATTCGACGTGACACTCGATTTCTATGACGGTATTCCAACCAATATGAATAACAAATCATTTTGGTTGGGTCCAAAGTTCGACTTGGGACCAATCGATTTGCGGCCAATGATTTTCCTAAACTTCTTCGGCTTGACTTTCTTTTTCTTACTATATCCTGCATCTTACTACTGGGAGAGAGTCGAGAAGCGTAAGAATGAGATTGAGGAAAAGTTCCCGGACTTCTTGAGAGATATGGCGGAGTATTGGAAAGGTGGTCTCTCAATGACAGTTGCTGTTCAAACGCTGGTTAAATCGGAATATGGTGCGCTGAATGACGAAGTCAAGAAAATGTCCGACCAATTGAGTTGGGGAATTAAGTTCAGTGACGTTATCAAACAATTCTCGGAACGGGTTGGTACGCCGCTGGTAAAAAGAGCGATTACCCTAATAGCAGAGGCAGACCGCGCTGGAGGAAAAATCTCAGACATTCTTGTCACTGCAGCGAATGACTCTCGTGAAATCAAGTTCCTTGAGGGTGAGAGAAATCGAGCCATAGGTTCGTACATTGCGGTTATATGGACCTCATATTTCGTATTTTTAGGGGTAATTACGCTGCTTGGTAAGATCTTTATTCCAGCTATTGCTAAATCCAATTCCGGTGATGAAGGAGGCGGAGATTCCGGTGGTGCGAACATTGGTAATATGACAATTAGATCAATCGACCCGTTATTTTTCGTAACAGTATTTTATTACGGCGTGACTATGCAAGCACTCGGTAATGGTTCTATGGCTGGTTTGATGCAGAATGGTAGGTTCTCAGCCGGATTTAAGCACTCGGGAATGATGATTGTCGCCGCTCTATTGGCGTTCAACTTGTTGGTATTCAGCCCCGATTTAATTGGTGAATCGAGCCACGCAATTTCCCAACAAATCATTACTTCAGATTCAACTTATACAGTTGGATTAAACCCGTCAGGTGGTGGCTATGTTCCATCACCAATAATATGAGGAGTTGATTGCCTGCGCGATGATGAAGCCGCTCAAATCCACATTCTTGAGATGCTTACATTGTTTTGGCTATTCTTCATGTCCGCCACATTTCTGATTCGTATCGACGTCCCAGATTCTCGTTCTGTAGCTCATGATACAAGTCTTGAGGCTGCTGGCGAATCGGTTTTACAATACGGTTTGGGCCTTGATGCAGAGGTCGCAGGTGAAAACCGACTTGCTGAATTACTATCTCAAGCAGATAATGACGGCGCATGTACTCTACTTCAAGACGCACTTATGGCCGGTAAAGAAGCGAATTGTTGGTTGGCCAAAAATAGCGGCATCTCCAATCCATATGGGCTGGTTGGAACACCATCAGGCAATACAGTAACAGTGCATCATCTTCTAACCGTTGATGATAATGTTTGGACAATAAGCTTGACTTTGTGGAATATTGGCGGTGGTGCTTGATGCATCGTACCACTTGTACTCGTGATGAACGGGCTCAAATGTTGCTAGCAACGGGGGTAGTTCTTCTGTTATCCCTGCTTTCTATGGCCGTATTTAGTGTAAAAGTAGCAGGTTTAACTTCTGCTCACGAACCTAACGCCGATTCAGTTATCGAAACAACCAAGGAGGTTGTCGATGTATTGCCTTCACTAACTGAAAATCGTACAGAACTATGGGTAACTAACGGTGTGGAACGGTTAGATGCTGTTGAGTTAGCAATGTCAAGCGTAAACGATGACCTGTTACATCACGGGGAAATAAGAGGCGTTGAGATAAAAATGTTGAATATTGTAATGGTCTCAATAGACTCAACAACCATCGAAATAAGTCTAGATTTAGGTGTTACCGATGATTCATCAACCTTGCAAAGCCAAGTTACTTTCACCATCAACGGTTAGCCTCGTCTTTGATTCCAAGCGACATCCAAGTGATGTTCAATTTTTTCTAAATCACTCGACACTCTAGATATATCGACAACTGGCCATGAGGCAATTTTTGAACGTTCAATCAGTCCATCCTGGATTCTTCTAATCCGATCAAAATTGGCCATGTATCGGTCATGTCTTCTAAATGAGTGAGCATCGCGTGATTTAATCATCGACTTGTGTTTGTCTTCATCACTCACCGCCATTATTACGCCAACAGCAATTCCGCCAGATTCTATCCAGTTGCGAATCAATCGATCGCTTGGAATTATGTGTACTCCTTCAATCAATAAGTCAATCCCTTCTCGCATTGCTCGATTAATGGTTGCATCAATGCCTTGCTCAACCGCCTTACAGGTGTCGACCCAGTCAATAATTGCGTCATTTGAATCACCGATCGAGAATGAGGAACGATGCAATGCTGGATTGGCATGGTCTTCATCAGTGGAACGGAGAATTTCTCTTATTGCGTCGGTGGATATTAAGCGCGCAAATTTACTCTTAGCGCCAATGGTCATGGCCACAGTTGATTTTCCAGTAGCCGTTGCCCCCGCAATAATCAGCAGTCTTGGTGGACGTTTGGCGATGGTCCTTGCCGTTGTTCCAGCGAGACCGACCGTTCGAGCCATGGTGTATGTATGATGAACTGACAATTATAGTTATCATGCAAAAATGACGAATTGACTTCATTACTTAGTCTACAGAATTAGCGAACACCTTTCAAGAGAAACTCAGTGCGGCTAATATGAGCGCAGAAAAAATGTACATAGCTGGTGAATGGACCGACTCGGAAAACGGTGACGTCAGCAATGCGATAAACCCCGCAACAGGCGATACAATTTCCACCGTGCCAAAGGCTACAGTCGGTGATGTTAACCGCTGTGTTGAAGCCTCAAGAGCTGCTTTTGAAAGCGCAGACTGGAAGAAAATGGACCCAGCACAAAGAGGTAGAATTCTCAACAAGATGGCGGCAGCCACATATGCAGCAGCAAAAGAATTAGCAAAGGTAGAATCGGAGAATAATGGCAAAACATTCCGAGAAGCACTATCTGAAATCCGTTACGGTGCGTGGACATTAGAATACTTCGCCGGTCTTACCGACAAGATTGAGGGAAGTACAATACCAGTACCGGGGAATAGATTGAACTACACGCTCCGGCAACCAATTGGGGTAACAGCCCATATCGTGCCTTGGAACTTCCCGCTACAATTGGCTCTGCGTTCTATTGCCCCAGCGCTTGCTGCTGGTTGTACAGTAATCGCCAAACCTGCATCTTGGACTCCACTATCACTAATTGCTTGGATGAGGAAAATGGATGAAGCGAATGTTGGCCTTCCAGCTGGAGTGTTGCAAGTAATTACTGGCTCGGGCGGGCTAATTGGAGATGCACTGGCAGGTCACAAGGGTGTCGACGGTATCGTCCTTACCGGTGGCGTTCCAACTGGTAAAACTGTGATGGCGAAAGCAAGTGAAAACCTCACCCCAGTGACTCTTGAACTCGGTGGGAAAGGTGCAAATATCGTATTTCCCGATGCAAATCTAAAGTATGCGGCTAAGGCAATTTGTTTTGGTATTTTCATGAACGCAGGACAGATGTGTTGGGCTGGTTCAAGATTGATTGTTCACGAGGACATTCATGATGAATTAGTAGCTGCCGTTGTCGCTGAAGTCGGTAAGTGGAAAGTAGGGCCAGGCATGGCAGAAGGAGTCAGAATCGGCAGTCTTGTCCACGAAAATCACCGTACTGAGGTGTTGGAAAAGTTAGCACAAGCCCTATCTCACGGCGGTTCAGTCGCCTGTGGTGGTAATGCGATATCTGGTGATGGAGCATTCATGGAAGCGACGATTGTAACAGATGTAGACGTAGAAAACCCTCTGTTCAATGAGGAATTGTTCGGTCCAGTATTATCGGTTACTAAATTCTCAACCGATGAGGAAGCATTAGCCTTGGCAAACCATTCTGATTTTGGCCTACTAAA
>DAHU01000044.1:28326-29795 GCA_002495945.1 Euryarchaeota archaeon UBA13 | reverse complement strand
TATATTCCCGCCCCAAGGAACGAAACAACATCACCCATAGCCCGATTTGCACCAAGCAGTCGCTTGGCGTCGGCGATAATTTCCTCTTCAGATTGAGGTGGCGGAAGTGGCAATGGTGCAGCCATTCTAACGCGTTCTGGAAGGTCACTGAATAGGTCATCAATCGATTCGAAACCCATCTCTTGCAACATCTCTAATTCAAGGCCTCTGTTTGGTAGTTGGTCGACCATACTCATACTCTCCTTACGGCTAATTTAAACCCGTGCGCGTAACGCCCATAATATTCATGTTTTCATCAGTAAATTAAACTAAGCCGAATTCAAACAAAAGGTGGCCTAACAATAGTAGCTCTGACAGACTTTCTCGGACTTGCTACAACCAATATTTCGTCTCCTTCTGACACACCGGAAATGTAGCCGATACCAATCCCAACATTACCGAGACTCGGCGATGGGGCACCAGATGAAAGTTTACCGATTATGTTACCTTGTAAATCTGCGACATCCTTTCCGGGTCGCGGCAGTGGACCCTTTTCAGTGTATTTGACTCCCCACCACCTTGAATCACTTGGGTCATGAGATTCTACTCGTGACTTGCCGATGAATTCGTGACCCATGTCTAAACCAAACGGAACGTTGGTTTCCCAAGAATCCCGAGCGAGAAAATCAGTAGATTCTGGCAACTCTGGCCAACAAAAATCAACCCCACTCAACAGATATCCTTTTTCGAGCCGAAGCGTGTCTCTTGCACCTAGTCCAATAGGGGTGGCGTCAGCAGCAATCAGAAGTCGCCACAGCTTTGCTGCTTCACTGTTGGGAATGAATATCTCATACCCAGATTCACCTGTGTATCCAGTACCCTGTATCCAACCAGAAATTTCGTGTTCATTTGCACTCAGCAACTGCCACTTAAAGCGACCAATGTGGTTGGTTTCTCCAAGCACACTGGTTAGAATCTCCTTCGAGTTAGGGCCCTGAAGGGCGAGTATCGAATATTCCGATGAAATGTTTTCAATGACAACCGAACCATCATCGGGTAGATTTTGACTAAACCACTGCCACATCACATCAATCATAGAAGCGTTCGGGACACCAATTATTTCTGAGTCAGAAACAACTGCAAATATCATGTCGTCTATGATATATCCATTAGAGTCTAGGAAGTGAGTATATGCACAACGACCGGTTGTAATTGCACTAACTTTCTGGGTCGCCATACCTTCCAACCATTGTTTTACTCCTTTGCCACTGAATCGAAATGTACCCATGTGACTAACATCAAAAAGTCCTGCACCTGACCTTGTGGCAAGATGCTCATCTTTGATGTTTGAATACCATATTGGCAACTCAAAACCGTGGAAATCTACAATGTTCGCATTTAGTGCTAAATGCTCTTCGTATAGCGCAGTCCGAACCAATTCGCCACTTGACATAACAATGCCAACTCGAGGCGCTCCTTAAACAAGGGGG
>DAHU01000044.1:0-27943 GCA_002495945.1 Euryarchaeota archaeon UBA13 | reverse complement strand
ATTGATTCAACAAGTGAGCGCAGAACTTTCTCATCGATTAGTGGATTTGCTATAACCGCTCGAATTACTACATCCTCGCCGATATTCGACCTACTCACCAGATGAATTCCTTCTCGCATCATTCGATTCCGAATTTCCGTGTTTAACTCATTCAAGTTTTGCCCTTCAATTTCAAATCTAAAGCAAATATTAGACCATTCACGCTCAGACATCATACAGAGATGTTCCGATGATGTCACCAAGTCTTCGAGATAATTCGACAACATGCAGTATCTTTCTACCATTTTTGCCCATCCAGAATCACCAATTTCTCGCCAGGCAAGCCATAATTTCAACGAATCATTCCGACGACCACACTGTAAGGAATAACGCCCAAGATCTACTTCTCTTGTATCATTATGAAACAAATAGTGTGCAGAGTCACCGTGTGCGCAGACTGCTCGGAGTATCGACTGGTGTTTAGTGAGAAATACACTACAAATTAACGGTAATCCCATCATTTTGTGAGCATCCCAGCAAATACTGTCCGCCAATTCAACCCCATCCATGAGGCTGCGGTGTTGTTTAGAGAACAAGCAACTACCACCCCAAGCGGCATCGACGTGCAACCAAATATTATTGTCATGAGTGATATTTGCTATCTCTCTTAACGGATCAAATGCACCCCGTACAGTAGTTCCAGAGGTAGCAATAACACAGAAAGGAATTTGTCCGTTGGCTTTTGCTCGATTAATTTCTTCAAGTAATGCGTCTGGTTTCATCTTGCCGCGCTGATCACATGCCACTTTGATTAAATTTTGATGACCGATACCAATAACGTTAGCCGACATTAACACTGAGTAGTGAGCTTCTGCAGAAACAAAAGCGACGTATTTAGTGCCGTCGAATCCGTTAAGTGATGATAGTGGGTCAATGCTTTGACGAGCACACAACATTCCAAGCATGTTCCCGTTGGAACCACCAGTAGTCATTGTACCAAATCCATCAGCAAAGCCAACTATCTCCATCATTCGATGAATAATTTCCTTTTCTATTAACGTAGCAATAGGTGAAAGTTCGTATGTATACATAGACTGATTTGTTAATGCTGCAATTACGTCGCCGGAAAATCCGGCCAGGTTCAAGCCCCCCCACAACGGATTCATGAACTCGGGGCGGTTAGTTTTGACACATTGTCGTAGAAACTCGTCAATATCATCAAGGACTGCTTGAACACCATTACCTTCCAAGGGCAATGCCAAATCTGTGACTCTTTTCCTAGATTCATATTGCAAGAAATCTACCGTTTTAGTTTGTTTATCGGCATTTGTGTCAATGTATGAACTAATCCTGACCATCAATTCGTCGAGAAACTCTGACAACTGGGTCCCCCGCATTGATATCATCCCAGCGCGCGTATTCCTTGAAATATGCGGTTAGATTGAATCTAAAAACTCTAAAATATCCAATATATTCATCTCGGGTAAATAATTATTGATTATGCATTCGAGGCATGTAATGCAATTACACAAAATATCCCTTGTAAAAATCGCTATATCAGCTGCGGCAAAACCTGATCTCGCCAGTTTATCTGAAAATTAGCATATCAACATACAAATGATGAATAAAAATCGTTCTAATTACGGTTTTTTTGCGCTAAAACAACATGCATAATGCATAAATCATTAGTAATATTGAATAATAATAAGTCTTTAGCCACCAATATGTTAGGCGATGTAGGCAGTAAGTGGCTCGACAGATTACACCAACACGTGGCGAAGGATTTGCGTAGTAAGGGCTGGTCTCAAACCGAAATAGCCTCAATGCTTGGCTCAACTCAAAGCACAATATCTAGGCACTTACAAAAGCCTACTATTAGGCTAAATGCGTCTGCTGATGAAGCAATGATTGATTCATGGTCTAGTGAATTATCCCAAGCACTTTCCGCAATCGGAGCACAAGCAGATGTGGTTAGACAAAGATTGATCATTGAACTCCAATTTACCGGAAACCAAACTTTAAGATTTGACAAAACACTTACTGGCCTGGATTTGGATAGCGGCCAAATGGAAAGCGCACTGCTCAGGAGACTAGAATGGGCTATCGGAAGGCTCGATGTTAAGAGAATAGAACACATAATACCAGCAGTAGGCATGAATATTGCATCATGCACTAAGGGGGCTAGAAACAACGAACGAGTAGCATCTTTTCCAGGTAGGATTGCTGTTGTAAATGGTAAACTCAGACACCACGAGACACCAGCATTTGGAGTCTCTAAACATCTCGCATCAATATTGATACAGGCTCACACCATGAATGAGGCAAAAACCTCGATTATCAACCTAAAACCAGAAATAACTGACGAAAAGGTCAATGTTGGCAAAGTCAAAGACATATGCGACCAACTTGGCTATTCTTTTGCCACCTGCAAGAAAGGTAAGCTCGTCGGTTCACATTCCAAAATTGACATCATTCTTGATGAGGGAGGTTATGGTTGGGAGCCGAGTTTGTACATTCTCGCACACAACCCGCTGGAATTAATCGACCGTACTCACTTGATTGCTGGCCAATTTGGAGGTGTAACTAATGAAAACTAAACTAATTTTGTGTATATTATTGCTTGTAACTGCATCAACTGCCGGCTGCCTTGGAACGCTCGAAGAGGAGGGAGAATTGTATTGTGAAGTATTGCCTGCTGGGCATGAGGATGATGGAAAATTGAGAATAATTAGTTATGATGTGCTTGCTTTAAGCGACAGCATGATAGAAGAATTCACTAACGAAACCGGTTATGAAGTCGAATTTATCAAAGAAGATGATGCTGGAGGCATATTAGACCAAATGATGCTTACCAAAAATGCCCAACAAGCAGACTTGATGATTGGATTAGACAACACATATCTGCAAACTGCTATCGAAAATTGCTTGTTGAGAGATACTATATACACTAGCAACGATAATTATCAAAACATTAGCTCAAGTGCTTTAGAGCCATATTCTGGACCTTTAGCAGTTCCATTTGACCAAGGTCCCGTTTGCTTGAATTATGATGAAGACTTTGTTGATGGAGAAAACGTTACTGAGCCTACATCCCTATGGGACTTAACAGATGAGGTATGGAAGGGTAAAACTGCATTCCCCTCGCCAATAACCTCGTCCCCCGGTAGATCATTTATGGTCGCAACAATCGATTACTTCGAAAATGATGATGATGAAAATACCAACGCATTCGATTGGTGGAAGGCTATGGCCGAGAATGACGCAATATTTACTTCGGGCTGGACTGAAGCATATGAGACTCATTACACCGGAGGGTATGGTGAATACACTACTGGATACATTGGCGATGCACACATAACTGTATCCTACTGCCAATCACCAGGAGTGGAGGCTTATTACGGTGGAAACTATACCCATTCGACATCGCTTGTTTTGCCAAAAGCAACAATTCAGCAAGTAGAATATACTGGAATCGTTAACGGTGCAGCAAATATCATTGCGGCTGAACTCTTTATCGAATATTTACTGAGCCCAGAAATCAATGCACAGATGCCAGAAAATAATCTGATGTATCCAGTCTTAGAAGGATATGAACTGCCTGAAACCGACGGCTACAGATATCATTCCGACACCCCTGCTGAAAATGCTGACATAGATATTGAAAGAATCAATGAAGAAATGCAAGACTGGCTCGAGGAATGGAAAACTGCGACAGATTGAGGTGAGAAGCTGCTGATACAAAATCAGCATAGTAGAGCTATTTCTGTTGGACAATGGATAGTCGCTACAGCATTTTGTGTGCTTACGATTGCTCCTCTTGGCTATGCCATTTTGCGTTTGACTGCAGTAACTGATTTGACAATCGTTGAAGCATTGGGCAATTTTCTTGCTGACGACGACACGGTAAGAGCACTGAGGTTCACACTACTTGAGGCTACCTTTTCCACCATATTTACCATAATTATTGGGCTTCCAATAGCATGGTATTTGGGCAGATACAAGTGGAAACACATACGAATACTCAGAGCATTATTATCAGTGCCATTTGTGACGCCTTCTATCGTTGTAGCAATGGGATTTTTGATGCTAATAGACCCTGATGGGTTGCTGAATTATGCCGGCATTGACCTAAGGTTAGAATCCGGTATAATTGGCGATATTGCTAGTTATACTGGCTGGGCAAATCCAGGACATTTTATTGCCCTAATTGCTGCCCATGTTTGGTTCAACCTGTCCTTAGTAATGCGGTTTATTGAGCCAACTCTGTCAACTATGGACAAGTCTTGGGAAGAACAAATTAGATTCTTACCAGCAGGTTCAACCCGCTTTGGACGAGTTAGAAATCTTTGGTTGCCAATTTTAGGTCCGGCGGCGTTGTGTGCCGCCTCGTTATGCTTTATTTTCTCATTCACCTCATTTGCTTTAATCAAATGGCTAACTCCCAATCAAGACAATCTCGAAACATTGATGGCCAAATCCGGAGGCTCTGCTGGCATCTACAATTACCGAGTTGACACCAGTGAGATTGTGCTTGCCACTTCAATTGTACAATTGATGATTCTATGCTTAGCAATATTGATTACCGCACAAATCCAAAGAAAACACTCGGTCATTCATGCCGTTGTAACAGAAAATTCCGAATCTGTGGGCAAGATAAAGCCCAATCCTGCCGCTAAATTGATAATCTCAGGTGCGGTGATATATTCGCTATTACCACTGATATTGGTGGCGATATCATCGTTTAGAATTAGGGACATCTCAAATGGTGACTACTCATACTCTACCGAAGCTTGGCAGGAAGCGTGGTCTGGAAATTATTCCGCTACCGCCATACCTGAGGCGTTATACAATTCACTGATTTACTGTATAATCACACTAGTGATCGCATTACCAATAGGTTACGTGATATCCTCGCTTATCGCCCGTTTAGAACATGAGGGAAGGATCTGGACGGCAAGAGTTGTTGAAGTTCTATCGATGATTCCACTTGCGTTATCGGCGGTAATGATTGGTTTGGGAATTCTTATTGGCCTATTGAAATGGTCTCCGTCCCTGTTCTCTTGGATACTTATTCCGGCCATACCACATATCGTAATCACAACCCCATTTGTTATCCGAATCATGTTGCCAGCCATGCGTTCATTGCAGCCAGAGTACATGGAACAAGCCAAACTACTGGGCTTATCAACAATCAAATCTTGGTGGCACGGTAAAATTTTGATGTTGCGTGCTCCTTTGGTTGTCTCAGCCGCACTCACGATGGCGTTTTCCTTAGGTGAATTCGGTGCATCATGGATACTTGTTAGATCCGGTTCTTGGGACAGTCTTTCGGTATTAGTAGACCAGTTAATGGGACAACCAAAGTTTGACCCATTGATACAACCGATGGCAATGGCGGCAGCAACAACTTTGATGCTCTTGACATTCGTATTATTTCTAATAGCAGAGAAATTTAGAGCCAACGAAGAAGGAAGTGGTTTTTGATGTCCGATGAAAAAATCATTGCCAAGATTGCCGTACAAGACAAGAGTTTTGCTTCAGAGCCAATTTTTTCCAACCTGAAATTGTCTGTCAAACAAGGTGAAATTGTGTCAATTTATGGCCCGAGTGGTTGTGGTAAAACAACACTATTAAGGATGATTGCTGGGCTTGAAACCGCTCGTTTAAACGAAGTTTGGTTCGACGATAATGTGGACCAAAATATTGGATTCATATTTCAAAAGCCAGTTCTTTATCCCCACCTTAACGTTGCCAAAAATATCTTGTTAGGCATAAAATCGAAACTTTCGAAAAGTGAAAAATTATCAACAGTCAATCAATCATTAGAACTAGTCAATTTATCAGGATTTGAAAACCGTAATGTGTCGACCCTATCCGGTGGTGAAGCGCAACGTGTAGTGCTTGCGCGAGCACTATTAGCAGAACCAAGACTTTTACTACTGGATGAGCCTTTCTCTTCCCTCGACCTAAATTCTCGTCGACAGTTAGCCAATGATGTGAAGCAAATTTTGAACCTGAAAAATGTAGCTGCAATACATGTGTCCCATGATTTAGAAGAAGCAAAAATCATCTCTGACCGCATTGTAAACTGGGAAGAAATTTGTGAGCCAAACAACGCAAGCAATAATAACGAGGATGACTAAACATAACATGAGCAAGATGCCTGCCGTGCCGATTGAAGTATTACCATACATTAGAGGTATACAATTAGTGTTGTCTGGATATGAGGGATATACCAAAGGTAAACGACGAGAAGCCGACAAGCTGATTCGTCAAGAAATCAAGCGTGCAGCAACACGAGCGAGGAACCACATCTCAAATGTGCAAGACCTTGCTTTCAAAACCGATAAAATGGTGATTGCAAAAGTCGCTAAATTAGCCACCAGTGAAATTGATAATTTGATAGAAGATGTTGACAAGTCCGTTACTGGAATGAACCACGCATTCTTTTCTGGGTCACGCTCAGTGAAAGTAAGTGACCTAAAGAAATTAATCAAGCATGACCATGATGTAATTGAGATGGTAACAAAAGCAATCAATATTGCCAACAGTGCAGAACATGCATTCAATACAAGTAAGACTGATGAGGATGTAACGAATTTGATTCAACAATGCCAGCAAATGGTAACAAGTTGTCAAGGATTTTTTAACTCAAGAAATAAAATCCTTGGTGGACTAAGGCAGAAATCAAAGTAGGTGAGATGATGAGTAAAAGATACAGATGGCGAGACAGCCCGAATATTTTGGCCAAGTTGGTCGACGCTAATAACTTGAATACGTGGAAAACACAAGAAGTCGTTTTGAAGCCAAATGAAGCCTGTATGTTCCTTGTTGACGGAAGAATTGGAGATATCCTGACCGAGAAAGTGGTCAACAACATCGCTGGTGGTTTTAGCCGTTTCATCGGCGACATGATGGGGGTTACCGCAAAAGACAGACGGCTACTATTTGCGATGACGGGTCCAGCTGATATTTCAATTCCCTTCTCTGGAAATCTACCCAACGGGGCGACTGCAACCGGCTTTGCCAACATTAGGGTCCAATTGCGTACTGAGGACATTCCAAAACTGCTGAATATGTTTGCCAACAGTGCTCCCATGCTTGACCGAAAGAGGCTCGCAGAAGTGCTGCATAATGAATTGATGATGCGAGTCATAAACCCATCATTGGCTGAATGCAGTGACGATTCAGTATTGCGAACCTCAGCATTCCAAGAAAAATTTGAGATGCGAGCCGAAGTAGAGTTACGATCAACTCTCTCAACATTAGGATTTACCATGTTAAAAGCATTCATAACTACCAATCAAACTGATAACGAAAAGATTGCTCAGTTACAATCTCAACTTTCCACTGCTACCAATACCGAAGGCGCTCATGCTGAAGCACTGATGGAAAGAATTGCAATTCGAGAAGCGGCAACATTGAGACGAATTGAGTGTGAAGTAAATGTTGCCAAGGCTGAGGCTGCTGGTAAAGTGGCAGTAGAATTACAATCTGAGCTGAAAGATTTGCTTAAACAGGAAGCATACTGGGAAGCTGAACTTAAGCGAGATGAGGGTCAATTGAATCTACGAATGAAAGAATCAACGCACAAAACTGAACAAGCGATGGCCATGTTTGAACAAGTACAATCGAATAAGCGAGAAAGAATTAAACAACAAATGGACCATCAAAATCAAAGAATGGACAAGCAGAATGATCTTCAAGTAAAAATGATGGAGATGGCGGCACAGAACGATGCTTTGACTCCCGAAGTTATGCAGGAATTCCTGCGGCAACAAACGGCTCAAAAGGTTGTAGATGGACCTGGTGGAGAATTAGAAAGTGCATCCAATAAACCAGAAGAATACATGTGCAGTAGTTGCTCAAAGCCCGTCATGGTTGGCTGGAATGCCTGCCCGCATTGTGGAATTTCTCTCTAATTCGGGAGATTCTTAATTAATCAGTCCAATATCGAATTATCATGTCTCTGAGGTGGGGTTCTCGACCTTGGAAAATATGGCGTAGCCACTGGCGCAATCAGAAATCTATGTCTGGGCTTCGCCTACCAATCGCTTTGATAATGTCAATACTCATTTTCGGTGGATTGGGATACTTAGCAACTAATCGGTTTGCTGACTGGCGGGATTGGCAGGCGTTCGACCCAACCACTGGACTAGACACTTGGATTCCCGTAATCCCATGGATGATTGTTCCGTATTCAACCCTCTACTTCTATTATCCAATGGCAGCACTACTCGGCATGAAGAATACCAAAACCCAAAGGGAGAATGTTATTTTTCATCAGATTGTAATTCTGTTAGCATTATTGGTTTATGTTGTGTTCATATTGCTACCGGTGGAAGTTGATTTGCGCGCTAGAGTTTTTGAGGCTGAACTTGGAATATGGCAATCATGGTACGATTCTTTGTACGGCGTTGATACCCCATGGAATGCGTGGCCGTCTCTGCATATTGTTCAAAGTCTCCTTGCGGTCTTGGTAGTAAATAGATGGTATGAAGACAGCGAAAATCAGTGGTTGATTAGGTGCTTATGGTTCGCTTGGCTAATGTTAACAATCTCTGTTATGACTACAAAACAACACTTTGTCTGGGATGTTGTAACTGGAATTATAGTGGCGGTCTTGACTTGGAAGTACTGGATGAAACCATCACTTGATGGCTGTCATGACCATGACTCAATCACCAGATTTGATGAATTGTAATCAGCCGAAAACTGCGCTTACTGCCTCTCGGTTGGTAATGTAGAGAGTGAGGGTTACTCCTGCCATAATCATCATCCAAGAACCAACCATTTTGATCATCCCAGTGGCTCTACGCAAGAAATTTATCATCACTTGGCGACCAAGTCCAACGAGAACCGTCACCACAATCATCAAAATTAACAACCCAAGCATCAAACCACTTATTCCAAGAGTTACCGCACTACTTCCAAGCGTTCCCAAATAAATCACGAAGGGAAGCACTGCAGCAGCCGTGCAGTCTATTGATGCTGCAGCATAACCAATCCCGTAAAGATACATATTTCGTCGAGGAGTAAACACTTCATCTTCTTCTGTAGTGCTGTATTTGTCAACAATATTTTGAACGAAGCCCATTAGATGAGATGTGACATTTACCAGCATCAATGAACCTAAAATTACCAATAATATGGCGATACTAATAGCAATTAGATGAACTAGACCAGACTTTTGAAAAGCCTCACCCATTACTAAGGCTACGACGCCAATCAATAGGAAAAATGTCCACATTCCGAATCCTGAAAGGGCTCCAATTACTACCGGACTTGGCATTTTTGACTTTAGTTTTCCATCTGCAATCAATTCGTCTTCTCGAGCACCGAGTGACAAGTAGTAAGAAATGAAACCGGGTAAAACAGGGAAAGCACATGGTGAGAAGTAAACCAATATTGAAAGAATCATTCCTAAAGCAAAAACTGCGACATAAGATGTTGAGGGCTCCTCCCATGCAATGCGTAAGTCTTCTGTTGCAGTCACTGGTGATGTAATTGCCAGCTCTACTACTGAATCAAATGATGACCACTTATCTGTTGGCGAGCCACTAGTTTGTCTCTCAATGATGTAACCTTCTTCATCAATCACCATCACAACTGGGATTTGTCCGGTTCCGGCAGTAGTGAACAAGCGAACTGGGTCGACTGTATCTCCGGACTCAAGTATTGCAGAATTGGGGCTGCCTAAGCCTGTTGGGTATCGCGGAACTTGATAGTTATCATCGGATTCGTTTAGATATTCTAAACCTTCAGGATACCAACTTCCGTAGGCGATTATGTGTAATGATTTATTTGATTCATTAGCCAATTCCTGCCATCCTGCCATCTTATCCTCTAAGTGATATTGCACTGCATGACAGTTACTACAATCATGTGCCATCATGTCAAAAATTATGATTGACCCACGCAGGTCGTCCATTGTAATCCATCCAGTTTCGTTGACAATTTCTGATTCTACCCCACTTCGGTTCAGCGATTCAAAAACTATGTTTGGAACTGGTTCGGGTTCAGCATCTGATTGGAAGACTTCATCCATGCTATCAAACATTGACAAAGCAGCAAATGAAATCATGACAAATAAAACCGCAGCAATTGCGAATGCTTTCCAGGTCTCTGAGCGTTTGAAAACCCCGAAATCGGCGGTATCCATTATGCCCATGGAAAACCCTGCGGATAATGGTTATTCAAATAATGCGTTTTTGGCTTCAAATCAAAGGTTGATTTCTCAACCACTCCAAATCAGAAATGTACAGTTGTCTGATATCATCAAGACCCAAAACCAGCATAGCAAGACGCTCCAAACCCATCCCCCACGCAAGAACTGGATGATTTATGCCCAATGGCTCAGTCACCTCAGGCCGGAAAATACCTGCTCCACCCAATTCCAACCATTTGCCACGCCATTTTACTTCAATCTCTAAACTTGGTTCCGTGTAAGGGAAATAAGCAGGCCTCACTCTAACCTCAGGGTAGCCCATCTTTTCATAGAACTTCTTCAGCGTTGTTACCAGCATTTGCAGGTTAGCTCCCTCTTCCATAATAATTCCCTCAATTTGGTGGAATTCTGGCAGATGTGTTCGATCTATTGCCTCTTTACGAAATACTCTATCGACAGTAAACATTCGACACGGGGTGTCTGGATTATCGGCTAAATATTGTATTGTATTCACAGTTGTATGGGTTCTCAAAAGCCCCTTTTGCGAGGTTTCTTTGGAGAAATCACCACCCCAACCTGTCGAACCTGTAGCGCCTCCAGATCGGTGGATTTCTGACCATGTTTCCATTACTTCATCGGGCAATGACATGGATTCAGGATTATCGAGGTAGAACGTATCTTGCATCTCTCGCGCTGGGTGGTCTTGTGGAATAAACAATGCATCCATATTCCAACCCGCGGTTTGAACGTAATCTTCCACCAACTCTGAGAATCCCATTTCGAGAAATATATGTCGTATTCGCTCAATTAGAGATTGCATGGGATGACTACGCCCAGTCCTTGGTGTGGATGATTCAAGTGTGACATCGAATGGCCTAAACTCAGCATCTCGCCAATTATCACCCTGTAGTAACTCAGGAGTTATTTCATTAATCATTGTAGATTCAACCAAGCTATCAGATTTTATCTTTAAACCTTCATCGGTTAGACTCCAGGTCCGTTCTGTGCTATCCACTAGTTCGATGAAATTTCTTCTGCTCCTAAAATGGGCTAGTAAGTCTCCGTCCAAATCAGATGATTTTGCTGGTAATTTAGTGAGAAACTCTTCACGTTCAGCTATTGTCGCCGTCACTTGGTTATGATCTCCGCATGTGAAGACGCCAGCCTCAATAGTGATACCCAATTTCTTCAGCAATCCGATTCCAGGACCGGCTTCATGCTTCTCGAATGACTTCTGAAGTTCTGCCATCGTAGCATCGCTGGAGGATTTGAACCACTGCCATAACCTCGACTCAAGTAAACCATTTTGTAATGCTTGTTGACCTTGTGTAGCGATTCTTACTTCCGTAGTTACCGACTCTGTGACATCAACTAATCCTTTGTCGGCCAACCCTTGACCAGCTCCTACGGCAAAGGCTTGGTCAGTCCAATCACAACTGACCAAGATGTCGGTTAGAGACCACTGTTGGCTAGCATTTGTCAACATGGCCTTGAGCATCCGACGTTCCGTATTGACGAGATTCTCGGCCACCATGAACCTACGAAGCATAATTGTCCTATGAAATCTATGTTCGTTTACCTGCTAACTAGGCGATTCTATTCTTCTTCTGAGTCCCACAGTAGTATATTGCACTCGGGACAGGTAAAATTAGCAGGTTTAGCCCCTTTTTGTATTGTGACTTTACCACACGGACCACAAACAATAGTGGATTCGATTGGGTCATCCAATGTTACATCAACTCGATACATGACTCTCCCCGCATCGGGTAGTTTACCTTCTGCTGGACGCCAATTTCGCACCTCTTCTTCCGACAATCCAAGATTAGATTTCAAACTCATGCCGACAACAAACAGGACTATCCCAAGGACGCCAACTGTCGAGGCAAGTGTGTAGATTCCTGCAACGGTAAAAAAAGCGCCAAAAGCAATGCTCAAAAAGCCTCCAAGAATTAGATTTTCTCTTGGATTTCGTGACATCAAAAATCACACATTTAATGCATTACTTAGGGACTCTGCCACTCTTTCAATTTTGTCGGTTGGAATCGCACATAAGCCAATTCTAACACCGCCTTTCAGTGGCACGAGGTATACTTGGTCTTCAGCACATGAATCAACGATGGTTTGAGGATTGTCATGTTCCAGCCAAGCAAAGAAACCGTCGTGAGTTGGATTAATCGACACATTTAGTCTATTACAGGCGGAAATGAACAATTTTCTCCGTTGTTTGAGAATTTCAGTCATTCTTACTTTTTCATCCGACCAAGCAGCTCCAGATTCTTGATTTGAATGTATTTTGGCAATCGAGTATTGCGCCAATCGGGAACTAGCAGACCATGTTTGTCGACCGGTTACACCCATTACAGTAGTAATTCGATCAACTACCGACTGATCGGGATGTATGGTGACCAGTGCACCACCTCTCAAACCGTAGACTGTATGTGATTTTGATAGAGATATAGCGAAAGTTAGCAAGAGATTGGCTGGCCATTCAAGTCCATCATGCAGAGCATCTGTGATAGTTTCTGCCCAGCCATGAGGCTCCTCAGCATATAGGTGATAAGCAGCATCAATAAGTAAAGTATAACCAATATTTTCGTTGCCCATCGCCGCATCTGCAAACGCTTTGAGTACGGACATACGTTCATCGGCGGTGAGTGACAATCCAGTAGGGTTGTGTGCGGGGTCATTCAACCATGACATAATTTTAGTTTGGGAGGTGGAAAGTTCTCTCAAAGATGACTCTAATCCTGCCAAATCAAGACCTGAATCTCCACTAAGCAATGGATAAGTCGCAATATCTAATCCACATCCAGCAAGGAATCCATCATATGGCCCCCAATGTCTGTCGCGCAGTAGCACCTTACTGCCTCTATCAGCATAATTTGCTGCAGCAAGGTATAACGCACCCGAACCACCAGGCGATGCAGTAGCCGTATGGCAGAGACCGATTTCTTCTAACTCGTCACGAGCGTCTCCCAAGGCAAGAGTAACTGCGAGGTCAAGAAACTCTGGCAAACCCTTCAACGGAGCGTATGCTGCAATCTCTATCGGTGGCGAATTACGAACAAACTCATCGACTGTTTGGTTAATTGCAAGGCTACCATCATCCTCGAGTAATGCACCAATAGTGCCGTTTACAGCATCATGCCCTTGTGCAATGGCTTCTTGATAGCGTGCCCAGCAAGAAAATATCGTGTCATTACCTTGTTTTGTCTTAGCGAAATCATTCAAGAAACTGTTCGCTATGTTCTCGGCCATAGCCATACCAAACAAATCATGTTCTTTGATTTGCCCATTATAATTTCACTATTGAATATAATAAATCATCCGTTTCATTGATGAATGATTGTTGTTTGGCCTAATCGTCGCCAACGTAGCACAGCTGGTAGTGCGTCGGATTTGTAATCCGACGGTCGGGGGTTCGAGTCCCTCCGTTGGCTCCAAAAAAACAGTTAACTGTATAACCTAATCAATGCTTATGCGACCGTTTCATCTGGCGTTTCCAGTCACCGACCTCGAGGCAACAGAACAATTCTATGTTCATCTTCTTGGTTGTGAAATTGGTAGACGCACTCCAAGTTCAATAAATTTCAACTTTTATGGTCACCAAATTGTTGCACATCTCGTGTCCAATATGCCAGACAACACCGATGGAGGTAAAATAGACGGCAAAAAGGTACCACCATTCCACTTTGGCCTCGTTATGGATTGGAATCAATGGCATGATTTTAAATCACGATTAGAACAATCGAAGACCAAGTTTAGAATTAAACCACATACTAGATATCCAGGCAAGATTGGTGAACAGGCGACCATGTTTTTAGATGACCCATCTGGCAATTCTCTTGAATTCAAATCATTCAGCGATGATGATCGATTATTCGCCACTGTTGTCGGTAGTGAGAATGAAGTAGGCGGTGGGCGAAACACCCTACCAAATGCTCAATAAACAAATTATAGTGGAGTAACCATGGTGGCTGAGATACTTGATGGAAAAGCATGTGCAGCAGCCGTCGAAGAAAGCCTAAACCACCGTATCAAAACCTGCAATGATAGCGGAGTCACCCCTCATCTTGCAGTGGTCATAGTTGGCAATGACCCTGCTAGCCATGTTTATGTTGGGGCTAAAATAAGAGCCTGTAATAGACTTGGAATAAAGAGCACTCATATCGAACTAGATGAATCGTCCACAGAGAGCGAATTACGTTCGGTAATCAAACAACTCAATGCAGACCATACTGTCCACGGCATATTGATCCAATCGCCACTACCAGACCACATGAATGAAGAGGCTCTTACTGATTTAATCAATCCAGCAAAAGATGTTGATGGCTTCCATCCGGAAAACCTCGGGCGGTTAGTGCAAGGAAGACAAGATTGTTTGATACCCTGTACACCAAATGGAGTCATGCGCATGCTGGAATGGGCGGGAATTGAAACACGTGGCAAGAAGGCACTAGTTATTGGCAGGTCACGCAATGTGGGGATGCCTCAGGCGATTCTACTAGCTTCCCGTGGAGCAGATGCTACGGTAACCATAGCACATTCAAGAACCGTGGACATGGCTCAACAATGTCTCGATGCAGATATTATTGTTGCAGCAGTTGGCAGACCGAATATGGTCAAACAGTCTTGGATAAAGCACGGTGCTGTCGTTATTGATGTTGGGATTAATCGCGTTGATGATGATAGCGCTGCAAAAGGCTATGTGCTAGTAGGTGATGTGGAAAAAACGGCTAATGAGATAGCATCCTGGATTACACCTGTACCCGGTGGCGTTGGCCCTATGACCGTTGCAATGTTAATGGAAAATACCGTTAAGGCCGCAGAGAATATCTTGTGATGGGAAGTATCTTATCTTACACAGTTCTGTGGGATTCTATGGAACAACTGGCTCCAAGATTGGCAAGTGCCACCAAAGTTATTGGTTCAATCACTCTTGTTGCATTACTTATCAATTTGCAACTTGATATTTTTGAGCAGGGAATCTCGATTATCGATTATACTGGAGCAGGTGTTGTGTTAACCTGTTTCACAATAAGTTATTTTGCATCAAGAGAACGAAAAATCACCAAATTGACAGGCAATTTATCACTCGAGGAACAACTTGCCGCGCTTGAAACTACGCCAACTAAATCCGGTGAAAATAATTCGATTGCATTGTCTCAGAGCATTCACACTCAAGCAATAATCGAATCAATAGTCGGTGGCAATAATGACATAAATCAGCAACAAGTTGACAGCGCTATTAGCACACTCAGTACTGGCGAAATCGGTGCGTCCTCACAATCAATTGCAGAGCAGTTGCCAGCGCCTCACCAATATTCGAGTGACATTATTGATTCAACTACAACACCGGTTCCTGAAACAACAGAAACAACGAAACCGAATGTGCCACTACCAAAAATCGAACCAGATTTAGTCTTGGACACAAATGTCAAAGAAAATCAGGCGCCGATGAATTTACCAGATTTAGATGATTTATTCGATGAACCAACTGCTGTTGAGTCTAATCGAGCGGAAGCTTACATTGACACACCGGCACTTCCTGACCTCGATGATTTGATATAATCATAACTTCATTAGGGTTGACTGTGTGGATTATCTTGTGTGGACACAGCATTATGACCTTCATAGCCACTCAACTAATAGTGATGGCGAGCATAGTGTCGAGTTTGTTGCACAATTAATGAAAAATAGCGAGGTAAAATACTGGTCACTTACCGACCACGACACCATTGCAGGCTGGAAAAACGCTTACCAAAGCGCCAACGATTTGGGCATAAATTTCATCCCCGGTGTAGAGATTACCTGTGAAAGAGGTCTTGAGCCCGACGAATTAGAACTCAAACAACGTGGACGAGAAAGAGCCTCAAAATCATGGCACCTTTTAGCCTATTTTCCAGAACTTAAACCCGATGATGAGCAGGCGATAAGGTTCGCTCAGTGGTTAAAACCACTGCAAGACAATCGCATACCAAGAATGAAGCAAATGGTAGAAAAACTCGCCGAACTGGGCATGCCAATAGATTTTAGTGAAGTTGCTGACAAAGCCGGCGGCTCAATTGGGCGACCCCACCTCGCTCAAGCAATGGTTGACAAAGGCTATGTCGAAACAAAGTTCGAAGCCTTTGAGAAGTGGATTGGTGACGGATTGCCGGCTCATGTTGCACAGCCAAAGCCAAGCATCGCAGAGGCAGTTTCAGTTGTTCGAGAGTGCGGCGGAGTGACTTCATTGGCCCATCCCCTGTATTACGGTATACCACCGAAACAGCTCGGGCAATATTGTAAATCAGTTGGCATAGATTCCATAGAAGCGTTCCATCGTAGTCATGAAGATATGTATCGGTTTGAATTGTGGCAGATTTGTACTCAACAAGGATTGAAAGTCAGTTGCGGCTCTGATTTCCACGGCCAAACTTACGGCCAAAGTCCGGGCAAAATGGCAACTCCTGTCGGTCAACTATGCGTTTGAGATTTTGGTTATTCTATCGATGATAATCGACACCTCAAATAATACTACAACAGGCATTGCGACTAGGAATAATGACAACGGATCAGGTGGGGATAGGAACGCTCCAAGGACAAATGCGGTAAACCATATGTGCTTGCGGTATTGAAGTATTTGTTGTCTAGTTGCAATACCAAATCTCAGTGTCAAAATAGTAGCGACAGGTGCTTGAAAACCAATCACACATGCTAAGGCCAAATTGACAATAAACCCAACATAGCCTGACAAACGCCATTCTGTGGTTAATCCCGCACTTTGTGCATCATCAGTCAAATATTGCAAAATCATTGGAGTCAAAAATTCCCACGAATAGATTAAACCAGACAATCCCAAGGTAATTATCGCTACCAATGTTAGAATAAATGTCGAACTAAACTTCGGTGGTTGCAACTTAAGTTCTGCTAACCTTGCTCTTACTGCATCATTTTTCGAACCTTTCCGAACTAGCGATAGAATAAGGTACGTAATGATGACCACCAAGCCAAAACTAACTGCAATTTGAAATTGCAACAAAATAAACTCAATTGGCGAAGTGACTATGATATTGACATCATCAGGCAGTCGCTCCTCGGCAATCAACCAACTAACTACTGATTTTGTTAGCGAAAAGGCAGTAACAACGCTGATTAGAAATAATCCAATCAATAATTTTGCTTGACCGCGCAAGAACTTGCTACCGTCAGAGATAATTTGGCCACCGGGAGAAAGCATTAGATTTCGAACTGAATTCTCGATTTGCTCACCTCCTGCCATGGTAAGGCCAAGTGTAGGTTAGTGATAATTCGCACTATTCTTCTTCGACCCAAAGATGTGAAGGAGATGAATCAAGTATTGAGCGCTTATTTGCTTTCAGCCTCTGTAATCTAAACAAAACAAATGCAGTCATCCACAATGATGGTACGGATAATAAAATCGCCCGCCACATCTTGTTATCATTGTAATCATTTACTACACTAACCTCAATTATGTCTTCCGAATTTGTGCTTGGATTGTGCATAACAATCAAGTTGTAAATTAGATAACTATCCGTAACAATTTCAACCTCTTCCCCTGGACCGATTATGTAGTGCTCGCCAATGCTTACCAAATACTGCCAATCAATTGACCCATTATCCATCGTTTTAGCACTCTCTTCGACTGAGATATAAACCACTTCGAGAGTTAAGGAAGGATCGAGATTTTTAACCGTCGAATCAACGTGTTCACCGTACTTTAATTCTTGAATAATCTCGTATGTTGAGTCCTCAGGCCCGAGCCTAAAAGAAACTCTGTCGTCCGAATTTTCCATTTGAACATTCACTGCCATCAAGATTAAAGTGAACATTACCAAAGCGATAGCACCTTCGATAATTGCATGTCGCCTTACTTTGATTTTGTCAAGACCTTTGAAGAATGAACCGTAATCATTTCTTATACGTGGTTGTAGGTGATGGATAAACAGAGCACCAACGCCACCAATCAATATGCCAAGAGGGATGTCAGTAAACCAATGAATTCCGAGGTATAGAATCGAAAATATGAACAGAATTGTATTAAGCAATACAAACAAGAAATATTTGTAGTGACGCCACTCTTTCATCTTACCACCTTTTTCCTTAACGTGTAAGTAATTGAGCATGAGAATTCCAAATGGTATAGCGACGTGTAATGATGGTACGGCGTTATCTAGAGGGTCGTGTGTGGCATAAAATACGGTATATGCTCCATCGTGATACAATAACGCCTCCATGCCTGGAATCCAAGAAGAGGTCACTTCGACATTGAAAAATAAGTAATATGGTACAGCTAATGCGTATATTAGCAAATAATTCAACGTAACTTTGTCGGTCATGTCTCTGTCACCAGTATAAGCAAAATAGACCGTCGTTACATAAATCAAAAATAGGTAAATAAAAAGATAATGAAAATTTAAAATTGCTGTTAATGTGTCATTGAGGAAAAAATCCTGTATGTGTTTGGTGAATTCACCTTCGATAGCATAAATCAAATCTGTCCAGTGACCGACATCCGATTTTATCGGTTCGTTGAGCATGTCAGTGATTGACTTCCATTTTATGATTACTAAATAGCCCATTGCGTGCAGATAGTAGCGTTTTTCGTGAAATTCTTTGGCCCACATAGAGAGCGGAACTCGGTGTTCTTTCTGTGAGATTGAGAATAGCCAACACACTACAGGAGTGAATAATACCACGAGCATCATCATGATAGTGTATGGACTCATGACCCTCTCGCCACCTTTGTCAATATATCATTTTTCACCACATAATCACATAACTATCGATTATTAGCAAATTGCAAATCAGACGACACATCATGTTTTGAATGATTTCGTTTACCACGTAGTGTGTCTGACTGGCAGCAACCGCCTGAGAACTCATTGGCTAGTTTAGTCCATGGCATTACACATTGTGATGGAATTGAATTGGATTTGAGATTGACATCTGATAACGAATTAGTGATACATCACGATGCTAAGGTTTCGATTGCTAAGCATTTGTTAGATAGTGATAATCAATATGTTGAAGGATGGGAACTGGATGATTTGCAGAACCATGGATTTTGCTCATTTAGACAATTGATAGAAAATCAAATCATACAAAAAAATTGGCGTGATGAAGGAAAAATGGTCTGCTTGGAGCTTAAACGACCCCATCCAAAATCCCCAATTGGAGGGGGGTATTTCAACCAAAAGCGAGTAACTGAAAGTCTGTCTAAAATGATAGATAATGCATCCCTGTTACTTGATGAATTCGAAATTCCTAAATCGAACATCGTATTCTATGCATTCCATAACAAAATGCATCAATCAATTAAAACATCTAATTGTAAATACAACTGGGCTGAATTATTACCGGTAGTTCCACGATTTGGCTATGGCCGGTTCAAACGACTGATGGCCTATCCACAATATCTAGTAACGCCATTTAGCAAATTAATCAATAAACATAAACAACGAGGAGCATCAATGGTTCCATGCGCAATTGAATATTTTCAACCGTTTTACAACCGTTTACTGATTGGCAGGAGTGTCGGTTTGTCTGGGAAACGATTGGATTACTTTCAAAACTGTCGAAAAGCAATGCCGGTATATGTGTGGCCTGCGAAAAAAAATTATGAAGCTCGCTTACTGGACTCTGGAATCACCGGATTAACCGATAATTTAGACCCAGAATTCACATGGTACAAAGACGGCAAACCAAGGTGGCGCTTTCCTGCCACTCAGCCGTTGGACATAGAGCAACAAAAGCGATTGAACAATGCCAATTTTGCAAACCACCGAGACATACTCAAAGAATTGTATTCCGAAGTCCCCAAGTGGTCGGAGTGTGACTTACAAAGGAAACAAACCATCATTCAATCGTGGCGGGACCGGTGGAACTGGGACTTTAACACTGAAGATATGAAGGCCAATTTGGACTACGCACCACCGTGGCAAGCAGTTAGACTAATTGGCCACCGTGGTGCTGGTAAATCTCCAAGACCGGTTATGCGTTGACTACTCGACATGCCGTAATTCTTGGGCTTCAGGGAAGTACTTGGGTCGATAGATTGGGACGCCTCTGCCATTGCGCATGTTGACTCGTTCATCGACTATTTGAGCACCGATTCCGGCAACTCTTGCCCAACCGAACAGAGTTGTGTAGTATGTTGGGTCTTCCAAACCAACATGATGCAGTAAAGCACCACTGGCGATATCAACATTAGCGTTTGGATTCCTAATTTTCTTGTTTTCCGCTAAGACTCGTGGTGCTACCTTACGAAGCATTTTGATGATTTTGAAATTCTCATCATCAGGACAGATTTGTTCACCCAATTCAAATTGAGCACTCGCTCTTGGATCTTCTACACTTAGTACAGCATGACCAAAACCGTAAACAGGGCGCCCTTGTGTTAATTCATTTCGAACAAATTCTTCTACTTCTGATTCATCATCAGTGCCAACCTTGAGGACAAATTCCAAGCATGATTGATTGGCTCTCCCGTGTAATGGACCTGATAGAGCATTCATTGCACCAGCGATAGCAGAGTAGACTGTTGCTTTTCCCGAGGCAATTGACTTGCCGGTAAATGTAGATAAATTGCCACCTCCATGGTCCATGTGCAAAACCAGATACGTCGACACAACTCTTGCCATTTTCTGCTGATCTACGTCAGATAAGTCAAGAGTCTCGACAAATCGATCAACAAGTGATTTAGAGACATCATCTACTGGTATATTCTCGGTTCTACCCTCTCGATAGCGGAACATTAAACCCATTAGACGTGGCATCCTTGCAACCAAATTTAGTGCGTCATCAAGCCAATTTTCGGTCGTTTCATACATACCCAATGTGTGTATGCCAACCGACAACCAGTCCATGGGATGGCCTTGCTTAGGAAGGCTGGCTAAAACGGTCTCAACGCCTTCAGGCATGGTGGCTCGGGCTGAAAGGTTGGCTCTAAATTCAGCAGATTGCTCAGCAGTTGGTAATTCTTTATTGAATAACAGATAAATGATATCTTCAGGCGAAAAGTCAACCAGTTCTTTGATGGGGTAACCGCAGTAATGAACACCCTCATCCGGTGTTACAAATGAGGTTCTACAAGTGCCAACAGGAATACCTCTCAAACCAGTATTAAGATGATTTTCCGTGACTTCACAGAGTACATCTTCCTTTGTCATGAATCCCACTCAACCATCCGAGTTATCACTATGGTATAAAGACGGCCTATTTAGTCATCAAGCAAAGTAATACAACCGCTGTGAGTTATCTACCACTCTCTAAATCCTTGAGAGGATTGGCGGTCGGCTATCACGTGAATTTTAATGGTATTTCCATCAATAATTATTGCATCCTCAGCAGTCAAACCGGGACATTCCTGTTTAGTTTGTTGCCAATTTCGATCAGTAGCGAGGTTTTCGGCCCACCAGGGATATGCTGCACATTGTTGAGGGCGATTTTGATAGATTTGACAGGTTTTCTCCTCGCTAAGATAGATACAGATTCCATCCGATTCTCGGCTTTTCAAAATATACCTACCGTCCAAAGTACGTTGACAATCCCTTTCTAACCAATCGGGAACTGAAAGATTCATGCTCGAAGCAATTCTCTTAGCGTCATGCTTCGAAAGGTAAACGATGCCTCCTGGCTCATCACAGCACTTACCGCAACCTGTTTGACACGCGAATTTTACTCCGCTACTCCACCAAGGATGCCTCATTCTTCCTCACCACTGAGGACCACTGCAACCGGTGTCAATGTAGATGTCTGTTTAACACCCTCTGGATGTGGTTCAAGAACACCTTCAATAGGAATCTTAACCGATTCATCAATCAATAAATCATCCACTGAAACTTGAGACTCATTAACATCCCATTCTCCATCAGGGACAAAACTTTCCAGTGTATCGGTTATATCGTCGTCCAAAAATTCAGGAAGTTCAGCACGATTAGGGTCTATGGTGACCAACTCATGCTCAAGTGCTCTTAGTTCATCGGCAATTCCGATCAATCCTTCCATAGATGCATCTGAAGTCCTGTTTGCAAGGTCAAGCAATCGCGCTTCAAGATCGACTAACTGCCCAGTTTCTGCTGATATAGTTTGGTTGGATTGGTCGATTTTATTATCAATTCCAACATCTAATTCGGTCAAAATATCTGCCGCAAGAGTATGATCCTTCTGAATAATTCTTGTCATTTTAGCAACCAAATGTTTGTCTCGGTCGTTAATGTCTATCACAGATGGAGCCTCAGGGGTTAAATCATCAAGTGTGGTTCGAATATGTGATTCAACAAAATCAGTTTCTACCTCACTTAACGCAGCAATATCAAGTTCAGGGGGCTCATAATCATCTGATAGTTCTGGCAATTCCGAGTTAATCTCGATGCCTCCAAGATGATTATCGCTGTAAACAACATCGACTACTGAGTTAATCAATCTAGTCGCAATATCCTCGACACTCTCGCTTGCCAGTTCCGCCGCTACTTCTTCTTCATCAGACTGAATGTCATTGATTAATTTGTAAACATCAATTGAATCTATTAGTTGTGCGCCGTGGTTTATTGCTGACTCCACTTTATCCATAGCATTCTTTGTATTCCGCCAGCCTACTTCTCCTGATGTAACCAGTAGTGCCAGTTGTTCATCACTCAGCACGATACTTTTCTGCATCGCCAGGCGTCGAGCATACAATAACAAACTACCTGCGCCAACTGGATTGAGCATTGTCTTAACTCCACTTCTCAATAAGTCCCATATCTTTGAAGCAGGCCAATTATCTACTGAGTTAGTACAAGTAACTACAACGTGAATATTCAAATTCAAAGCCGTATCCACCATCCTACCAATGTGATTCATCACATCATCATCAGCTAAATGTTCATCAATATCGTCAATCAAAAGAACCGAGGCGTGGGCAAAAACGTCTGTCCAACTGAGATTGTTACTCAACACTTTAGGTAATTCTTCTCCCCGAACAAAGAATACAGTCTGGTCTGCCCGAAGCAATATTGACTGGCCAATTGCATTCAATAGATGTGATTTGCCGGTTCCAGAATCACCTATAATTATCAAAGGATTTAGTGATTGTTGGGTAAAATCAACAACTTGTTCGGCCAGTTGAGTCGCACGCTTATTTTCAGAAACAGTACACCAAGTCTTGAATGTATTATGAGTACTGAAAGGGAGTTCCTTTGGCCAATCCACAACTACAGGTATGTGAGTCGAATGGTGGTGTGTTATCGATGCGGGTGGTTCGCTAAGATGATGCTGTTTATCATCGATTTCCCTAGTACCGGAAACAACACTACTCCAAATTGGAGTACCATCTGATTCAAAACCAAAGAAGGTATTTTCAGACATATTTGCATCACTTGAAATCTTATTCAAGGTTCGTTCTCGAAGATTTTTTAGTCGCTGTGCCACGAGGGTAGATACGTCGTTATTCGAATCCCCAACCGAAATTTTTGGTTGGTAATTTTCAGATTCTTGACCTAGTACCCCATCAGCGAGCAGGTCGTATGTTGGCCGATTTTTGACTCCAACCCTCGCAAGAAGCGGTTTTCGATTTAGAGCTAACTCGGTTTTACCCGTCATACGGGCGAGTTTTGACCTCGGCTGAACCTGACTACGACTATCCTGATGCTTGGGGAGAGAACCTGACTTGTCTTTGGAATTAACATGTCTTTCAGCGTTTTTTATTGCGCTTAACAATTTATTCCTTCGGGCGTTCATTGGTCATCCCCCTCGTAAGAAATAAGCTCTTCATCACTGATTGAGGATTTCGTTTGATATTCTGTCGACCATTTTTGATAATTCTTATCGACATCAATGACACTTTGCCCTCTTGATGCAGATTCTCTTTGACGGCGTTTTGAAATGTCTCCTTTGGCGATATCACTCGATGAATGCACTATTGTATCGACATTGATTTTCCGATTAACCGGTAAATTCCTCTTAGTTTTTACAACAGGTAATTCACTAGCAGATGATTGAGATTTCTGATTTAATGCTTGCTTGAGTGAACGGCTATTGTTGGAATTTGTACTTTTGAGCATGCTCTGCAAAGCTGCATCCATCTTCTCTGCGCGAGTTGTTAAATTAGTGTCAATGGCCTGTCTTAGAGAGCGTATTTTGGTTACATTTCCAATCTCAGGAAGTATCACATCTCGATTAATTGCTGTTGCCGAACCTTTAGCCATTCCGTAATTATCTACACCGGTTCTACGTGATTTTTTGGCTCGCTTTATGCGTATTGCCGCACGTGGTGATTTTGTTTTTTGCAATGGCTCAATTTGTTTTGATTCCTTAATCGCTAATTTTGGTTTAGATTTTGCAGGCGTTTCAATAATTTCTGGATTATTAGCAACTGAATTGATTGAAGCAGAAAATGCAGTCTCCATCAAATTTGAAACCAAGTTAGTATCCTCTACGAGTTGGCCATCCTGTGTGATAATTTCGGGCATTATGTCAGTCGGTGCTTGCCATTCATCAACGACTTGGTTAAGAATTTCCTTGGCTTCTGTCAAATCTTCCTCAGCGACGCTTGCCGCCCCGCCAAACATAGCTTCGTCGCCCGTATGAGCGATGTTTTCGGCAGTCTTAGCGAAACTAATTTGCTGCTGAATCCACGATAACTCCTCATCTGATAATTCCATACAAATAGGATGGTCGAGGACTGACTCACTATCCATAACCAAATTCTCAAGATACTGAGGGGAAATTAATTCGAACTCCCTACTGAATGACCGCCTTTCTCGTGTATTCATAAGTTCAAGATTACAATGGACGAGCAGCAAATGATCTGCTAGTCTCACTTCATCGATAAGGCTCCTAAACATGTTAATTATTGATTTGAATTCATTGGTCGCCAACAGGTAATCCAGGCCGGAAAACACCACAACAGCTTGCTTATTAGCCCACAAAAAATCCTTTAATTTCTTTTGAATCAAGGAAGGATCTGGTAGAACATTAATGTCGCTGACTTGCGATGAAATCTTGATGCAAGATGAGTTCGGAATATCATAATCGTTAGTCAGCATTCTTGGTTCACTGCGTGAGAAGACTATCAATGGTCTGCCATGAGTTGCTAAAATGCCTGCCAAATTGAACAAAGTTTCAGAACTGCTAGAATCAACTAACAATGTGTCGCCATAGTTTAGATACTTCTCACCTAAGTCAAATTTTTGCAATTTTGCCTTGGTAAGTTGCCTAATATATTCAGGTGCTTCAACAATAACTTCTTGTTCAGGGAGTCTTGCTTCCCTACGCCAACTACGAGTATTAAGTTGAACATAATTCCACCAGTCTGCCTTTGCTTGGTCACTTTGTTGATCTTCTGTACTGAGGGAAAAGTCAGGATATAAGTTGGTAATACGAATGATATCTTCATCCGGCAGTTCTACGAGGGAAATCAAGGCATCAAGGGCTGTCGAATCTCGCTCAATCTCTAACAAAGCCTCAAGGCCGCCGCGAATTATATCTGTTTCATGTATTGCCAATTTGGGTATACCATCATGAATTAAAACTTGGCTAACACGCGGGATTAGTTCTTTTGGCCGCCGCTCGATTCTTATGTATCCCGAGATGCCTAAACGCACCATATCTCCCGATAATTGTGCTAATGCGTCATGCCCGCCGCGTCGTACTTCAATAACTACGCCTTGTGGCAATTCGACCAAAATTCTCACCCCTTAGTTGTTAGACTTACAGTTGTGTTATTCAAAGATGCGGAAGAATTCACTCTCAGAAAGCCATTTTCCCGAGGATATTTCTACCGCCAACTCACATTACAAAGGCTTAATTCTTTACCACTTTTGACAAAGATACATGGCGGCTCCTAAAGGTCTGATTGCTTTCAATGAGTTAGACCTATGTGGACCATACAAACGACAGTGGCTAATTATCATCGCTTCAGTGGGGTTATTGGGCATAATTGGGCCTGCTATATCATTGCTTTTTGGACTCAGTGTGTTACTAATTCCAACCATGATAGTTTTGGCCGGATTGATATTCATATTCTTTGGATTTGATAGCTGGTCACTAATCAATACACCACTGGCAGTAAATATGAATCATCCATTTGTCGATGATGAACCAATCGGTAAAGCAGTTGTTCAGATTAGAGATTCTAGCGGTAATTGGCAAGAACTTGGCCAGTACAGAGTACGCATTGTCAAAGATGAATTGGTCGGAGGTTACAATTTGGTCGAGGATAATGATGATTATCGATTGATTGCACATTTGTCTAAATCATCGAACAAAGCCAGAATTATGAAACAAATTATCATTGTCAATCAAGCATTGAGTTTGCGCGATGTCGTTAACGGCGACATAGACCCAATCGAAGACGCACGAGCAAGAGAAAGGATGGATTATGGCCTGCTAGAAAGAGATTGGTTACAAGATGAAGAATTAGAAATTGAAGGTCCGCTGGCTAAATTCCTCAACAAAGAATGACTATTAAGCGGAATTTACCCTGCTAATTCAATAACCATGCCTCGGCACATTACATTGTGTCTACCTCTGGAAATTGGAGTTCAGTGATTGGTTCCATGTCGGAGAACCATCAAGAAACCCTCCTTGGCGCATCACTTTCACGAAAGTTTGCAAAACTCCCGCTATGGTTATCTCATCCATCTAATATTGGCGGATTTTACGGTTTTTTAATTGCCATAGCCTTGATTTTACCATACAGATTTGCTGGCGAGGATAACTCCGGTTGGTTGAACGATTGGGCACTCCATTGTGCTTTACTAATCGCTGCCTGTTTTTTCCTCGGCCTTTGCTCGACGTTGATTACGGCTATTTCAGGAAGATTTCCAGTTACTCCCCCACGAACAATACTTTACCCTATGCCGTTTATCGGTCTAGCCTTATTATCAATAAACAGGACTGACATTATAGCAATTTATCCGTTTTTATCTTGGACTCTGATTCTCCTTCCTGGCCCCCTTTATGTGCATTTATCCTGGGCCCCAAGATGGCGCTTGCTGTGCATGATTGACGATGGAAAGAATCCTTTTGATGGACTTGAGAATGTCGAAGAGGAAATCAAAGACTACGCTAAACCAACGAGTATTGATTCTGAAATTGAATCAGTAGTTGATGATTTTGAGACCGCTGAAGAGTAATCAAATCAGTCCGAGTTTAGGACCAACTCGCTCGAAAATCCTCAACACTTCATCTAAATCCTCACGACTCAATCCGGCAGACATTTGAGTCCTAATTCGTGCCTTATCTCTTGCTACCATTGGAAATACAATTGCTCCAGCCATGATACCGTCTTTCGCAAGTTCAACAGTGAAGTCTTTGGCAACACTTGATTCACCACACATTACGGGAATTATTGGAGTTGTTGAGACACCGGTATCGAAGCCGATAGATTGTAACTCATTACGAAAGTAATTGGTATTCTCCCACAGTTTCTGGTGATGTTGTGGCTCGGTCATAAGAACTTCCACAGCGGCTTTTTGAGCAGCTGCAACTCCAGGCGGTTGCGAACCTGAGAGCAACCAAGAACGAGAATGATTGAGGGCGTGCGTTCTAGTCATTTCGGTCCCAGCAAGAATACCACCCTGAACACCGAGCGCTTTTGAGAATGAACCTGTCTCGAAGTCGATGCTACCTTGCAGTCCAAAATGATCGACAATACCGGCCCCTGTTTCGCCTAACACCCCTTCACCATGGCAATCATCAACATAGACCATCGCGCCATGCTCCTTAGCAAGTTTATCGATCTCATCCAATGGTGCGATGTCCCCATCCATTGAAAAAACGCCGTCAGTTATTATCAGCTTGCGTTTT
>DAHU01000003.1:4426-6836 GCA_002495945.1 Euryarchaeota archaeon UBA13 | reverse complement strand
CATGATTGAAGGTCTTACAATTTAACGGTTCAAAATCAATCCTTTTTGAACCATGCCATATCTTTTACAGAGCGGGGAATCTTGAGCGTCTTGCCTTTTCTACCGTCAGTAGATTTTACAGATTTGACTTTCTTGCTGCCATCATTTTCTGAAACTGTTTTCTGTGCTACTTTCTTACTACTAGCCACAGCTTTGGATGCCGTTGATTTTGTCTTTTTAGCAGCAGTTTTAGCTGTGCTTTTGACTTTCTTGGCAGCACTTTTTGCAGCAGCCTTGACAGTTTTTCCTTTGTTTACAGTTTTCAATAATTTCTCTGACATATTTAGACTCAAGCCTGCTTTCATCAAGCCTTTTTTGCCAGCCTTTTTGATACCTGCTGCCGATTTTATACCAGCATCGGACAATTTCTTTGCTGTCGCTTTACCAATTCCTGGTAGACTCATTAGGGCTGCGAGTGGATCTTTCTTCGACTTAGAAGCCATGCGTTCACTTGGTTATCCATTATGGCCCTCTATCATGAACCCTTCTCTTATTCTGGGTTATTTTGAAGAAAGAGGATTACTTGCTACACGATATGGCGACAGAACTTGATCCATCAAGATCGATTCTGCATGCTCAGGTTAGGAATGCAGGACCGACTCATGGGTGTGATGGTGAAGGCAACTTGCGAGTAAAGGCACACCCATCTACCGTGTCAACAATATATTTAGGGGACGTTGCAAGAACTTTGCTTAGTGTTGTTCAGGGAGGTAGCACTCCAATAATGGATAAGAAGCCAGGATTCGATGAGCAAAACTGGACCTTTTCATTTACTTCAGGTGACAGTAAAATAATTGTTGATAGTTTCTCATATTGGGGATTTGGATTATTTACAAAATGCTACGCCAACAAAATTGTGATTGAGGGTCCTGTGTCTGATAGGGTGAGAATAGTATTCGATCTAGTGGCATCTTTGTCACACAAGCCATGGGAATTTAGTCGCCCGAATAAATTCACGGCTAAAGTCTCCAACGCAAGGGTAAATGAGGAAATCTGGTTGAGTCACATCAGTAGAGCGAAAGATGATCTTAATGAGATGATTGAGGAAACCTTGCAAGCCAAAGGGGACTCACCGGAAATCGAAATCGCAAGAAATGCTCTTGCAGACGACAATGCGCCTGCCGTGATTAGGGCGTTGTCACGCCTCGAAGCCGAATCAATCGACATTGTGGTTGATGACGTGATTCCTGATGGACAGGTTTTGCAAATTGTTGATGACAGCATTCCGTTCGTCGATTTATCTCAAGAGGAGTGAAACACTCCGCGCGTCGCGTTGATAAAGTAAATGATTCTCGCCCCGGTCATGGCAAAGAAAGACGGCGGCGGTATTCAGCAGGCTGCGGGTCTGATTAGGTATTTCGATGAGGAGTCTGAGGATGCGTGGAAAATCACACCAAGACAGGTTTACCTTGCATGCATCGGCCTTGCAGGTTTCATTTATCTTGTAAATGAAGGCGTAGTTGGCTGGATAATTGGCATGTTCTGATTAACACAGTGGTTCAATCAATACCACTGAGCCCTCATCTCTTGCCATTCCTTGTGCTACTTGCATTGCGGTTTCTAGGTCTAATGTCGCACCTAAAGTTCGTGCGCCTTCAGCTTCGTGAATTATCAACCTGTGTGTTAGATGAGTTAGAACTTCTTGACTGACTCTTTCAAAAATCCATTTTTCATTTTCGATTCTAACCATAGCAGGGACCTCAACAAGTGGCCCCATACTATTACCTGTGGTCATTGTTCTACCACTCAAACCTTGTAAGTCAGCTAGCGGCTTCCAAGACCTTCTCTTTGTTCGCAAAGTCAATTTTTTTTCTTGGCTTACGCCTTCTCTAAATGCTCTTCCCATCTGGATCCCCATCCCTGGAGATTTTTATCTCCGATTGCAAAACGGATTTTGTCCATTCATAAGAGTTGGGGGGACTTCCCATCTATGATGTTAATTTTCGCCTCTTTTTTTCTATTACCAAAGGTGAGGATATGGATATTAGAATAGCGATAGAAATTCCCAGGATAATATGTATTGCTAAATCTGTGTTCAAACATATTATGAGAGGGCTAAACAGTATTCCTTTACGCCATCCCCATGACTCGGGACGAGCATGGTGATCTAATCCGAGCAATGGTAACAACATACCAACAAGGCCAAACGCCGTTATAGCAGTAGTTAGCCACATAGTTACAGTAATGGCACCAGGTCCATTTCCAATCCTTTCAACTTGTGAAATCGCAGCATAGGTAGTTAGATAGATTATACCAATTCCAAAAAAGACAGAAATTCCCAAAGCTCTGGTACGACCATCACCGCTACCAATGCGCTTTGATACAATGTCCTCAAAGAACGGCAGCCAACCGAATATGGAGAGTGTTAATA
>DAHU01000003.1:2664-4046 GCA_002495945.1 Euryarchaeota archaeon UBA13 | reverse complement strand
AGCAAGCCAATTGTTGCAATTGAGAGGCTAGTAATCTGTTTTGAAAGAGATGACGCAAGGTATAGTGCCATAACAAATCCAATTATTATGGATTGAATTAATTTGATTAGCGAGTCTTTGAATGTGTATTTTTCGATCATATCAACTATGCCTTCTTGAGGATACATTGACAGTAAGAGAACAAACACTACCACACCACTAATTATGTTCAAGTATTTCTCATCAAGTCCGTTGCGTATGTTATACTGTATAACGATACAGAAAACACTGCATATTACTAATACAGAACCACCGGATTGATTTACAGCATCAAATGGTATTTGAAGAGAGGCAGCAATACAAAAAACAGCAGTAATGGCTGATAGCCACTTACCATATTTCGTGAGTGACGACACTATCATTAGAACGGCAGACATGAAAGCAAGTGTCGTCAGTGTTTCTGCCATGCTTATCCCACACCCTCATCTCTCATTTAATTTGCACAATCAAGAATAGTGAGCATCCTCAGCCCAAGTTATGTCGGAGCGCAGGTCAACAGTCGAGTTGTCCTCTCTCGAACAAACACCTCTATCTGGCCTAGCTCGTAGTTTGGGCTTGGATGTTGCAAAGTGGTTACCGTATGCATCTAAACCACTACCAGTCACTCTTAGGTTAACACCTGAGAGGCATGACTTAGAGTGGACAAGGTCGATGCTGAAATCGTTAGGTGGGAAAAAAATTCCATGGATGAAATGTTCTGAATCTTGGCAGATGCCATTTTTGAGTGGCAATTATCCAGATGAAAGGTCAAAGAAAATACTCACTTTGCTTCACGCTACTGGTAGAATCACAAGGCAGGAAGCGGTTTCAATGCTTCCGCCAGTAATTCTCGAAGCTAAAGATGGAGATCTCGTGATGGACACATGCGCATCTCCTGGCTCCAAGGCAACTCAATTATGCGAAGCAATTCCAAATGGGTTAGTTATAGCAAACGAACCCGTATCTGGCAGACTAAACTTACTAGTTACAAATAGAGCAAGATTAGGTATCCACAATATGTTGATTACACAACACGATGGTCGTCACATAAGCAGAATACCCCCTCCGGGTTTAGATGGTGTAATCGTTGATGCACCATGTTCCGGGACAGGAACTTCTAGGAAGAACAACGGGTTGTGGAAATTATGGACACCAAAAGTTGGCAGAAGTATGTTCAAGTTGCAGGCTGATATTGCTAACAGAGCAGCACAATTGTTGCGACCAGGTGGTAAAATGGTATACTCTACTTGCTCACTCGATCCTATTGAAAACGAAGCAGTAGTTTGTGAAATACTTCGCAAAGCGCCCTGGCTAGAACTCATCAAAATCGATACGGATAGACTATTTCCAAACCTAATCTGTCA
>DAHU01000003.1:0-2289 GCA_002495945.1 Euryarchaeota archaeon UBA13 | reverse complement strand
TGGGACGGCAGTTTACCAAAATTACCTGGCCTATCTTATGAAATGCTAAACCCATCGCAAAGAGGAGAGGACTCTCCAAATCTAGAATATACCATCAGAGTTAATCAACATGAAAATGATACAGGTGGATTTTTTGTAGCGCTATTCAAGCATGTCGAAGAAAGAACGCCCGAAAAGGTCGCTAGGTCTCTAATTTTGAAGAAAGATAAACTACACGAACCAAGAGAATTGGTTAGGAAAAAGAAAAATCGGCACTCACCTGTCAAGGCCCCAATCGAAGTGGTGAAAGCTATTTGTGAAAAATGGGGAGTTGAGGAATCATCTTTTTCATGGTGGCTAAGGGGAAAAAGAATTAGCATAGGTCCTAAACTAATTTTGGAGAAGATATACGACCCCATAGTGTACAACAAGAAGGGAGACTACTGGCCTTCATTTGATTTTCATCCCCTTAAGGTAATTCATGTTGGGCAACCAACCTTCGCAGAAAATAGGGGCATTTGGCGAACTAGGCAAGAATCTCTTGAATTGATTCGACCCCACATCTCCAATAGCCTTGTAGAAGTAAAAATTGAGATAATTGAGCAACTACTTTCCGGTAATTCTCCTTTGGTTGAAGAATTTCCCGTAGAAGTTAATAGAGGATCATTTATATTGAAATGTGATGATTATTTACTACCAGTCTGGATTGCAGCAAGGGTTTCATTGATGATTGATGATAATGAGCAAGAAATTTTACGAATGAAACTTGGAATTGAATTGGAGAGGGTTGAATGAGATATTTTGTATTCTTTACAGTTTTACTCATTTTGCCATTGGGCAGTGCTATGTCAGATCTGACAATATATTCAGAGGCAGGTTATGACAGTCAAAGTTCTCATCCGGCTCTCGTTGAATGGTTTCATGGCGAAGGGGATGAAGATGATCTCGCCACTCTTACAGATATGGATAGGAATGGAGAGATAACTCTACTTCATTGGAGAACAGGTGCATCGGACGAGGGTGGAGGTTTGCCAGATGACGATGCAAACAGTCGGCTAGCTGTTCACGGTGGAACAGAGACTCCTTACATTGCGATAGACGGTTATTCTTCCCAAATGGATGACTATAGTTCACAAATTGAAGAAATAGGAATTAGAAATAACGAGGTGGAAATAGATTGGAGTATCCAATTAATTGGTTCCACTGAAGTTGAACTTCTCAACATCACATATGAGTGGGTAAATCCTCAAAAATTGAAAGACGTAACCATGTTACATCTTTTCATTATTGAGACTGATGCTGTCGACTCTAAGGGTAGAACTGTCAAAAATCTCGTCCGAGACTGGTCCCCTTCACAATCCTTTAATCGCTCACAATACGCAGTAAATAGATTGAATGATACCATTACTCGAGACTATCTCACCGGGGCTGGAATAGAACTAGGGGACGCGAGTCACGCAAACGAGTTTGAAATTGTAGTGGCGCTTGTTGGAGGGTTTGAAAATGATAGCACAAATCGTGTCTTGTCGCTACAAAGGCAAAAGATGCCTACATATTGGCAATCAGTGGACGAAACCTCTATTTTAACACCTATTGCACTTCTCTTTGGGTTGTCGATTTGTATTTTGTTTGTTGTCCTTGCGGAAAAAAAGAGAGAGAATGGCTTACCAAGACTAGAGGGTTCTTGGACAGATGAACCAAATGTGATTGAATATCGCTTAGTTACAGGTTTCTCGATAGAGATTGGCGAGTTGAATATATTGAGTGGTTGGCGAACTAATAGTAGTATCAAAAAGGAGACAGTGGCCGCTAATTCAACTAAGCAAGGTAAATTGAAGGTATCCGGTTCTGGTGATTTTTCACTTAAATTGGCAGTCAAGGTAGATCAATTAGGAGACTGGATTCTTGATCTCAACTTACCCGACCCGTCTGCGAATAATTGAAGTGCAAATGCTCTTTGTCGCAAGATATGACTCTTGATAATGTCGACAAGCAAATAATCGAATTGCTATGTGATGACGCAAGACTGTCCCAAAGACAACTTGCACAGAAAGTGGGAGTAGCTCAAGGGACTATTACTAATCGAATTAGGAGGCTAGAAGACGAGGGAGTAATCGAAGGTTACTCTGCTGTTCTGAATCCAGAATCATTGGGCTGGGGAATGACTGTAATGGCAGGTCTGTGTATTGAAAAAGGTAAGATTATGGATGTGCAGAGACACATATCTGCTGACCACAGAGTGTTTTGCGTGTATGACGTTACAGGGGACTGGGATTCAATGGTACTTGCTCGTGTAAAAGATAGGCAAGA
>DAHU01000001.1:12227-12802 GCA_002495945.1 Euryarchaeota archaeon UBA13 | reverse complement strand
ACTGCTGTTGGGCTTGCAATTGGACTGATTTTACTCGGCGTCATGTGGGTCTATTACTCAAGGTCCCCAGAGACGTTTAGCATCTATAACTTCTGGAGTTATCTCAAACCTTGGCTAACAACTACAGACCACAAAGAAGTCGGTATCATGTATTTCTTGTACGGGTTTTTCTTCTTCTTAGTGGGTGGATTCCTTGCATTATTGTTTAGGATACAACTTGCCGTACCAGAGAACACTTTCCTAACAGAGACTGAGTATAACTCATTCTTTACTCTACACGGAACCACTATGATTTTCCTCGCTGCTATGCCAATGATTGCCGGATTTATGAACTACGTACTTCCGTTGCAAATCGGTGCTAAGGATTTGGCTTTCCCAAGAATCAACGCTATGGGATTGTGGCTGTTAGTATTCTCAAGCCCACTTATTTACACTGGTATATGGTCTGGTGAAGCTGCCGATATTACTTGGGTTATGTATCCACCTTATTCATCTTTGACAGAAGCAAATCTTGGTGAGGGGCTGTCTCAATATGGTTCTAATTTAGGAACTACAGCGTTCCTGTCTGGTATGTT
>DAHU01000001.1:0-11895 GCA_002495945.1 Euryarchaeota archaeon UBA13 | reverse complement strand
ATGCTTGGTGCATCTTCAACACTTGGTGGTGTCAACTTCATTACGACGGTATTCACCATGCGAGCCCCCGGTGTAACATGGATGAAGATGCCGCTATTCACTTGGTCAGTGTTTGTCAGCGTATTTATGCTGTATATGTCACTACCTGCATTGATTATTGGCATCGTATTCCTGCTGTTTGACCACACGATTGGCACGGTTTTCTTCACCAGTGGTGGCGACAGTTTACTGTTCCAACACTTATTCTGGTTCTTTGGTCATCCTGAAGTTTATGTTGTTATTATACCAGCCTTTGGTATTGTATCAGAGGTACTTGCTACAAGTGCAAGAAGATCGATTTTCGGCTACAAGTCGATGGTATTCGCCATGGCTGGTATCGGTGTTGTTGGATTTATCGTTTGGGGCCACCACATGCTAACCTCTGGTATGGATGCCTTCTGGCGTGCCGCTTTCATGATAACCACCATGGCTGTTGCTATACCAACCGGAGCGAAGATATTCAATTGGTTAGCAACCATATGGGGTGGTAGTTTGGTAATGAAGACTCATACATTGTGGTCTCTAGGTTTCCTTGTCACTTTCACTCTTGGCGGTATTTCGGGAATGTTCTTCCCTGTTGCCGGTCTTGATGTACACTTCCACGATTCTTACTTCGTAGTCGCTCACTTCCACTATGTATTCATTGGTGGTACTGTGTTTGGATTATTGTCAGGAGTCTATTACTGGTATCCGAAGGTTACTGGTAGGAAATTAAACGAAACACTTGGTATGTGGCACTTCTTAATCGGCTTCTCGTCATACAATGCTGCCTTTTGGCCAATGCACAAATTAGGTATTATGGGCATGCCAAGAAGAACTCACTCTTATCTTGAAGAAACAGGTTTCGCTGAGTACAATATGGCGGTCAGCATCTTTGCCTTCATCTTCGGACTGAGCCAATTACTCTTGGTCTGGAATATCTTCGCATCAGGTCGGAATGGAGAACCTGTTGGCAAGGATCCGTGGGGTGGTTGGTCACTAGAATGGTCGACAACCTCACCACCTCCAACTCCATCATTCCATGATATCCCAACTCAAGGTGATATGAACGAACTGTACGGTCATCACGGTGACACTAGTGACAAGAAGTCCATTGCCAAGAAATTGTGGGAAGCAAAACCAAAGGGGGCTGAAGAATGAGCGGTTTCAATAACCACGTCGACAACTCTGTTTGGGGACGAGCCGTTCTAATGGCTGGAGCAATCTTAACGATTGGAATAGTAGCGTTTGCTGCCCTTGGCTTGGGTGTTGGCAGCGTCAAACATGATACATATGATGATGCTAAATCAGTATACTATGATGCAATGGATGACCCTACTGTTAGCGAAGAAGAACTGGCTCACTTACATCATGAAGAAATAGATGCCCATCTATCATACCTAACATATTGGGTTGCAGGACTTACCATACTCATAATTAGTGTAATCTATGCAATATTCTTGGGCATTGGAGGATTCATCAATTCAATTCAGCCGCAAGATGATCATGGTCATGATGACGGTCATGACGATCATCATGATGAACACCACGGCTCAGCATCACCGATTATTTTCTGTATTGGTGTGCTATTATTCCTCATGGGATTCCCAGATTTTGTTGAAGCACTTCGAGCATTAATGTCTCAAGGTGGCACCTTCGTCTTCGGAGATTTGGTACTGAGTACTATTGGTCTTGCCATTATCATGGTTGGTGTGGCTAATTGGTGGCGAGAAGATTTGCCATTTATTGGACATGGCGAGCAAATTGCAACCTCTGCACCGTTTGAGGGAGAGCACATCAGAAAAGCCGGAATCTGGGTATTCATTATGTCTGAAGTGATGGTATTCGCAACATTCTTCTCGTCTTATCTCAGAATTAGAACCGAGTGGTGTACAAAATGGGCATTTGATGACGGGAAGTGTTCAGTTGGTGCCACAGAGGGTGATATCGTCCTTACAGCATCTGATTATCTTCGACCAGACGGTGCTGCGGGAACGGGTGACTTTTGGACTATGCTGCCAGGTGCAGTCAATACATTCGCGCTGATTATCTCATCATATACCATCGTCCTTGCTCTCAAGACTGCCAAGGCAAAGGATTGGGAAGCACCTAAGGGCGTTTTGAGGTTCCTACTTCCAGACAAGAAGACAGCAGTTAGAAACTACCTAATTGCAACATTGTTGCTTGGTTCGATGTTTATCGTACTAAAGCTGGTTGAATGGAGTCACCTTGTGGCTGAAGGTTTTACCGTTGGAACCGTACAAGGTTCAATCTTCTATGTTGCGACTGGTGCACACGGACTGCACGTATTCGTCGGTCTACTAATCATGCTCTATCTGGTATTCAAAGCAGATACAGTCGGTTATGATGAGGACAACGGCCAAGGTATCGAGTATTTCGGTTTGTATTGGCACTTTGTGGATTTGGCTTGGGTAGTTATATTCCCAGCATTCTATTTGTATTGAGGTGAAAAAATGGGCGAACATGCAGCAACAGGATTAGAAAAGTGGCTACTTGACAAAACGGGCAAAGACATCTACTTTTGGAACTTCCAAGTATTGATGTTCTTTACGTTGTTCGAGGTTGCTGCCGTATTCTTTACCGAAATCCCCGGTACGAGCATTGCAATAACCAGATTTATGGTTTGGGGCATTCTAATCGTGGTTGGAATAATCAAAGGATATGGTATTGCCGCATACTTCATGCATTTGCGAGGCGACCCAAGAATTTACACCAGAACTGCGCTGTTCCCTGTGCTATTTGTTTTGTTGATGCTTTGGGGGATTGGTCTTTCAAATCCGGAAGCAATCACAGAATTGCCTTCGTGGTGCACCCCTGACTGGGATTACGCCACAAAAAGATGAAGCATTCATATAGCCCCCTCCACAGGTCGGCCCATGGTTTCAAGGAAAGCACTAGTAGCCATTCTTATCGCTACGATGTTCTTCGTCTCGGCATTACCAACAACATCTGCCTACAAAGGGTATCAATTATCTCGCCCCCCTGTTGATGATTTTACTCTCACCAACCAAGATAATCAGCAGATGAATCTAACCGATTTCCGGGGTGATGTTGTTGTCGTGGCATTTATTTTCACTAAATGTCCGGATGTATGTCCAATTATAACCCAACTGTTACGTTCAGTAGAGGATGGTCTGAGTGCTGATTATCAAGAACATATCTCGATTATTTCAATCAGTGTTGATCCAGAGTATGACACACCAGAGGCGCTGAAAGCCTACACAGAAATGCACGGTGCAGAATGGCCACACCTGACTGGTGACTTGGAGTACATGGAAGATATTTGGAGCAGATTCGGATTAATTGTTCAGAAAAATGTAATCGATGCTCATCTCGGGGAGATTAATGGTCATCAAGCCGAAGATTCAACCGTAGTATTTGTCAATAAATCCGGCGTTGCTAGCGAATTGATGAATACTCCAACTGCGTGGTCGACAACTAAGTTCGCTGCCGATGAGGCTGGCTGGGAATTAAATTATACAATACAATCGAATAATGGCACCACGCTTACTGGAATCAACGGTATTGATGCTCCTACGGATAATTCCTGGTACTGGGAACTGATGACATACGATAACGATGCAGCGTCATGGCAAACAGTAACGCTTGGACCAGATGCACTTTCTCATCCTGATAGCAAGAACATTGCGTGGGTTGCTTCAAACACCGATGAATCCTTGCTCATCGCTCCACAATCCGATAATTCATCAGTATCTGTGGTATTTCCCGATAATTCTACTGCGTATCAAGAGATAACCCAAATGACTGGTTGGCAATTGACAACCTCAGCCTTTGATGGTGCTGGAGTTAGTTTTTCAGCACCCGATTCTCAATTTGGCCATTACCTTGAATCAGTAGCAGGCGAGAATCCAGCAGATGACAATAATAGTTGGTGGTGGGAATTGCATGAATGGAACGAAACAAGTGCTGTTTGGCAGGCTACTAATGTTGGTATGGATTCAATAATTGAACCAAATTATCTCGCTTGGGCGCCGAACTATACCGATGATTCAACCATACCCATTCCCGGAGTGTTTGCTGATAGTGAGCAAGAAGCATGTAATGGCCATGGTTGGGAGATGGGCAGCGGTGCTGGTAAGCATTGCATGTGCGATGAAGGCTACGAATGGCCCGAGGATTCAATGTTGTCTTGTGTCTTAGCTGATGTTGAAGAGGAATACTATGTTGGTCACTCCACAACCACACTGATTCTCGATACTCAAAGGAAGCCAGTAATCGCTTGGACTGGAGATAGTTGGAGTGCCGAGGAGTTTATTGAGGATCTTGAAAACCTCGTAGAGGATGAAGGATTAGTTGATAATGGGTCAAATCGAACCCCAGGATTTTCAAGCATGATTGCTATTGCTGCGATATCGATTGCTGCAATTAGAATTGGTAGAAGATCTCAGGATAATTCCCAGTAACTCGGTAATTTATTTGTAGTTAGTTTAGGGCAAAATACTACAAAGAGTAATCATTCCGCCAATTTGTTGCAGAGATCGCATAGCCCGGTAGTGCGGTGGACTTGAAATCCACTGTCGTAAGACGCGGGGGTTCGAATCCCTCTCTCTGCGCCATTGTTATTGTTTAAACCGAATTCAGACGATGGAAGAGTTCTCAAACTAAATCCTCTTTAGGCCAAACATGCGGAGGACCCGATTGGCGCTACTTCTCGTCTGCACCATGTTTCTTGCAGGCTGTATGGGAACAGATACAGCTGAATGGGGCAGCAGTGGTATTGACGTCGATTTCTCGGTTGACGGAACGGATATTACTACAAATTTAGGAGACTCAAAATCCACCTATGAAGGAATTACACCTATTGGATGTGAGATTGGTGAACTGGTCGAGCCAGCGCAAAATGCTAGTGCAACAATAAAGTTCACTGGGTACCTTTCTGCAAGCGTATTTTATCAATCGCATGACCCAATTAATGGAGCAAAAAACATTGATACTGCGGTTACTGCAGCGGTTGCGATACAAGCAATGTCGATGAGTGATGCTAACAATGTCAAGGACGGTGAAGGAGCAAGAATAGATATCAAAGACTGGAATCTTCCTTTGATGCCGGAAACCAGGGCAGGTACTGTCGATTTGGATTCGATTGATAGTGAAACAGATTCTGATTGGTATGTGCTCGGCTTAATACCGACAACTGAAAACATCAATGATGGTTTTTTGGCCTTGTCTGAATGGCACAAGCCAATTACTATTCATGGTTATCTAATCAATCCATTTACTATTGATGGTAAAACTCAGACCAATGGATACTATCAAGATTCAGGCAGCCTTGCTCATACCTTGGATGATAACTGCAATTTGAAGGTGGGAACAAATAATCTGCAGTCGGTATATGTCTTAGTAGATCGAATAGAAATTGATGAACGAGTAGTAAGTTCGAATGGTAACCACGGCGATGAATGGAAGTTAGGCGATGTTCCATTTATTGGCCGAGCAGGATTCATCACCTTCTTCCTAATAGTTGGAATCGGCGGTTCAATTGGTATGTTTATTCTATCACAAATGATTGTTCGACAAGGTGCTAAAGAAACAATGAAGACATTGTTAGGCGAAGAAGGTTTAGCCAAAATAAAGAAGGTTGCTACTGACTTAAAACGCGATAAAAAGTCAGGTTCGATTTCCCCAACGGAACGAAAACGCCAAGCAGACAAGGAAGACAAAGCTGCGAAAAAGCGCCAACCACCTGCTAAGAAATCAACTAAGAATGAGGATGCCGGAATCTCCGGATTTGACCTCGATAGTGCCTTATCGGGAAGTTCTTCCGATGGGCCAAGTGAGTTTGGTCGTGGTTCGTCATCCGTGGTTGCGACTGAGGAATCAATTAATCTCGAAAAAGAATTGTCGGCTTCAGATGCGTCTACAGTATCAGTCTTTGGTCAACAAGAGGCGTGGACACCACCTGCAACGAAACGTGAAAACACCCCAGTTAGTAATGTGGTATCTAAATCACCTGAACGTCGAAGTGCTGAACATTACACAAGCGTAAGAACTGATTCAAAACCAGTTAAGAAATCAGCAAAATCACCAGTAAAGCGTCGGGCTGCTAAGAAAAGAAAGGCAGCATCACCACAACCTGCTGAACCTCAACCTGACTACGAGCCAGAACCCGAACCTCAAAAATTCGAAGAGGAAGAGGATTTCTCAGACTTTTCGCTTTGATTAAGCGATTATGCGAATTGCCTTTGGAACTACTTTCATCTTCAATGGTGTGGAGCCGATATTCTCTCCATCAACATTGATTGCCGTGGGCTTTGGCGTTGAAATCTCTAAACTCTTGAAGCGGTAATAATCTACCATTGGGTGAAATACATGTCTGCCTTCAGTTTTTAGCTGACCAAATGCTTTCAGAATTTGGCCCCGCTTCATTTTCTTTAGAATTCCAATATCCATTTCTCCATCATCTAACGAAGCACCGGGGGCAAGAGGCAGTAGTGAACCTCCAGTTTGACTATTTTGAATCAGAAATAAAGTAAAATCATCCTCGATTTCATGGTCGTCTATAGTCAAAGTAGCGTGCCTTCGATTGTTAGCCATTATCGCCATTAGGATTCCAATATCATAACGCATTGGCCCCATCCAACGCATTTTTTCCGCTTTGATAGTTGAATCCACACCGAGTCCCCAAGTGACTAGATTAGCGCTATATCTCGTCATATTGCCCTGTTGGTTACCTGGTAGTCCGGCAACCATATCTACTTTAGCGAGGTCAAGAAATTGGTAAGCGCCCTTACATATTCTACTGATAGCATCTTTTGTGTCCTTGATTTTGAGATCATTGGCCATTGAATTACCAGTTCCAGCGGGAATAAGACCTACTCTACACTGACTATTTGCTTGCATTAATCCAGTTATCACCTCGGAAAGACTGCCATCACCACCAACAACCACAACGACGTCAGAATCACTCGCTGCAAGACTTTCTGCAATAGTAATCAACTCTCCTGAATAATTTGAGATGTGGGTATTGACTTGAATCGATTTCTGCTCAAATATCTGTTTAGCGTTGTTTGCGATTTTCTCTCCTTGTTTTTTTCCTGAGTAAGGATTAACCATCAAATGTACAACTTCGACATCATCTCCTGCGTTAATGTTATTGACGAATACTTCGGCATAGATTGGTCTGTGAACACCTTTCTTTTTCTTAGTCGTCAAGTCGGGTAGAAACTCGATAATTGCAGGCGTGTAGTCGCTAGAGGACATAATAGCCGATACGGGTTTAACGAATGAATACTTCCCTGTTGGGTAAAAGCAAGCACTCAATTATGCAAAGCGACACGCAATGTTCGGTGCAGGGTATGGAATGGAGTGAATCTGATGTCCGGTTCATGACAAGAGCACTTGAGGTAGCAGAAATTGGCCGAGGACGAGTTTCGCCCAATCCATTAGTCGGTTGCGTACTGGTTAAAGATGGGCAGATTATTGCAGAGGGTTGGCACGACCATTTAGGTGGACTCCATGCAGAACAAATGGCAATTCATGACGCTGAAAAAAAGGGCCACTCTCCAAACGGCTCCACGGCTTACATTACTCTTGAGCCATGCAATCATTTCGGACGTACTCCGCCATGTACTCAGGCATTGATGTGGGCTGGAGTCAAGAAGGCTATCGTAGCCCATTACGATCCTAACCCAACTGTTCGTGGCCAAGGTATTCAGGTTCTGATAGACGCAGGAATTGAGGTTGAGACTGGACTCCTTGAGGCGGAAGCAGCGCACCAAATGCGAGAATTTCTGTACTGGTGCGAACATCGAAAGCCGATAGTAACTGTAAAACTCGCAGTTGACAAACATGGTTCAGTCGATGACCGAAGCCAATCTGCAGGTCGCTTTACTTCGGAAGGCTGTCTTGATGCAGTTCACCAATTGCGTAAGGAATCCGATGCGATTTTGGTAGGTGTTGAGACAATTATACGCGATAATCCATCGTTAAACATACGGCGAGTTCCCGCTGAGCGCCAACCATTGCGAATTGTTATCGATCCGAATGGAAGGATTCCTCTAGACTCCAAAGTTCTGACCGATGGTGGCAAGACCATGGTGCTCAGTGATGATTTTACTGATCTTCCAGCCTTATTGAACCGCTTAGGGGATATGGAGATTCAGCGCCTTATGGTCGAAGGTGGCCCGGTAACAATCAAGCACTTTTTGTCGGCTAACTTAGTTGATGAGTTCTATTTGGTTCGAGCAGATGTAGAGCATCAATCACCATATCTTTCAGGCATTGATGCACAGCAAATTACCAAGGCGGGTTTGTCGTTAAATAAAACCATTAATTGGGGCGATGAATCTGTACAAATGTTTAGTTAAATTCTACTACGTTTTCACAACGATGCAGGATGGGTTAGTAAAAAACAGCCTATTATAAGCGGACCGTTGAAACAAAATAGACATGAGAAAAACCATTGTATGCTTGATTATGACCTGTCTATTAGCCTCCAGTCTGCCGATTTCTAGCGCCGACGGAACCGAAGACATTCCTACTGTAGCAGCCGGAACTACCGTTCACGATAGTTTAGTGGCCGCACTAACCCATGTTGATTTGGTAACCACTCTGCAGGGTACAGGGCCGTTCACAGTATTTGCCCCGACTGACCAAGCATTTACAGATGCAGGAATCGACTTAGCAAACTTCCAAACTCAGGAAGAAAAAGACAATCTAACTCAAATCTTGTTGTTCCACGTTTTCGATGGTTCAGTACCAGCAAGTGCCGTAAGTGATGGCATGATGGCGGAGATGATTAATGGCGATAAGGTAGCTTTCACCAACGATGGAACTACCGTAACCGTAGGTGGTGCAACCGTCACCCAAGCAGATGTCGCAGCATCTAATGGTATCATCCACGTTATCGACAAGGTATTGATGCCACCAGCAGATATTCCAACAACTGCTTCTAGCACAGGAATTCACAACACTCTATACAACGCAATTGGCGATGCTAACCTTCTCTCAACTTTGGAAGGCGAAGGGCCGTTCACTGTCTTTGCACCTACTGACCAAGCATTTATCGATTTGGGAGTCGATCTTTCTACATTAACCGAATCTGAGCTTTCCAACATTCTGCTGTATCACGTTGTTCAATCTGAGGTGCCAGCATCTGCTGTAACCGAGTGTTTGTCTGCTGATGCAGCGAATGGTCAACCATTATCGTTCACAGTTGGCGAATCCGGGGTAATGGTAAATGATGCCAATGTAGTAACGACTGACGTAATTTCAAGCAACGGGCTAATCCATGTGATTGATAAGGTCTTGATGCCAACAGATACTCCAAGAGATATCCCTCGTACTGCTCAATGTACTGGTTCACATGACTCGCTTGTTGCAGCCGTAGTTCAGGCTGAATTATTGACAACTCTACAAGGTGACGGCCCGTTCACTGTCTTTGCTCCTACTGACCAAGCCTTTACTGATGCGGGAATAGACTTAGCAGCACTTGACACACCTGAGGGTAAGCAAACTCTGAGCGACATTCTCCTGTATCACGTAGTCGATTCCAGCGTCCCATCAAGCGCATTAACTGATGGTATGACTGCAACTGCAGTAAACGGCGACGATTTGACATTTGATCTGACTGATGGAGTAAAAGTCAACGATGCAACAGTAACTGGACCAGATGTTACCACAAGTAACGGTATTATTCACGTCATTGACAAGGTTTTGACGCCTCCAGCAGATCCAGTTGACATTCCAACAACCGCAGCAGGTACCGGTATCCATAACTCGTTGGTTGCTGCAGTAGTTCAAGCAGAATTACTTGCGACCTTAGAGGGTGATGGACCATTCACCGTCTTTGCTCCTACTGACCAAGCATTCACCGATGCTGGTATTGATTTAGCAGCACTCGACACCCCTGAAGGTAAGCAGACACTGAGCGATATCCTACTTTATCACGTCGTATCTTCTTCAGTCCCTGCAAGCGCAGTAACTGATTGTATGTCTGCCGATGCAGCAAATGGTCAACCATTATCATTCACAGTTAACGAAGGTGTGATGGTCAATGATGCCAATGTAATCCAGGCAGATGTTATTGCCAGCAACGGAATTATACACGTAATCGATAAGGTTCTGTCACCAACTTCGACGCCCAATGATATTCCACGAACTGCGCAATGTACTGGTGTACACAACTCACTTGTTGCTGCAGTTATACAAGCTGAATTGCTGACAACACTACAAGGCGAAGGACCTTTCACTGTCTTTGCACCGACTGACCAAGCGTTTGCCGATGCAGGAATTGACTTGGCAGCACTTGACACACCTGAGGGTAAGGCAACCCTGTCAGACATTCTGCTCTATCACGTACTTGACAGTGAAGTTCCATCAAGTGCAGTGACCGATTGTCTATCAGCAACTGCAGTCAATGCGCTTCCTCTGTCCTTTACGGTCGGTGATGGCGTTATGGTAAATGATGCTAATGTGGTCACTGCTGATGTTGCAACCAGCAACGGAGTAATTCACGTAATTGACAAGGTGTTGACCCCAACCGCAACTCCGACAGATATCCCACGGACTGCACAGTGCACTGGCGTCCACAATACCTTGGTAGACGCTGTTATTCAAGCAGGTTTGTTGACCACACTACAAGGGGATGGACCATTTACTTTGTTTGCCCCTACAGACCAAGCATTTGTCGATGCTGGCATCAATCTAGCAGCGCTTAACACTGATGAAGGTAAGGAAACTCTGACCGATATTTTGCTACACCATGTATACATTTCCGACTCGATATGGGCTTCTCAAATTGAAGATGGTCAAGTGGTAAGTATGGCTAACGGAGATAATATTACTTTATCCAAGGCAGATGGTAAGATTATGGTCGGCGATTCAACGGTAACTGATTCAGATGTCTTGGTTTCGAATGGAATCATCCACGTGGTGGACAAAGTAATCATGCCACCAAGCGATGAGGTAAATGATGCAAGCGATGAAGCAGAGGGTTCATCCGACGATGATTCAAATAACTTCATCTGGATTGGTTTGGTTGTTTTACTCGTCCTTGGCGGAGCAATTGGAGCGGTACTATTCATTCGTAGTAAGGGTGCTTCAGCAACGCTAGCTAAGGATTTCTCCTCGGGTGGTTTGATGAATCAATTACAACCGATTGAAGAGACTGCTTATCCAAGTCAAGCAACTCAGCAAGTCGCTGCTCAGGCTAACTATCAACCACAACCCGTTCAAACCGTTGAGGTAGTTCAACAACCTGTAGTCGCAGAACCTGCCCTTCTCAGGCAGTGGACAGATGAAGCAGGATATACCTGGCGAGCAATGGATGATGGAAACACATACTGGTGGACAGGATCCGACTGGCAAAAGTATGGCTGAGATGGCTGAATTCCTTAATCGTCGAAGTGTCGACGCTGAATTGGAATTTTCACTCACTAAATCCGAGCTTTGGGCCTTGATTAGTCGAAGCGGTAATTTGAATGAGTGTCATCCATTTTGCCGCCAAAACGACCCAATCGAGTGGCATGAAAATAGTCACATAGACCGCCTTGAATATCTCAATGGCTTGACTTATATCAGGCAATTCTTGAACTGGAATGAGGAATCTGGTTATGATTTAGTAATTGGTGAGAAAGATGGACCCCAATCATATGTTGTTTGGAAGATAACAGAATTAGATAGCGGTAAATGTCGTTTGTCAATAACCGTTTACCCCTACCTTCTTGCTAACATAAATAAAGCGATATCACTGCTACCATTTGTATTCTACATACGACCAAAACTACGCAATTATCTCAAATCTGTTCTACGCGGTTTTGTCTTTTATGCTGATAATAATCAACCTGTCCCTCGCAATCATTGGGGAAGGCATTCATGGTTCAGTTGATTCATTGA
>DAHU01000089.1 GCA_002495945.1 Euryarchaeota archaeon UBA13 | reverse complement strand
GTTGAGATGGGATGGCAGGATAAGATTGGTTGACATAAAATCAGGAAACCCAACCTCAAAATTCGCCGATTCTCTCGTACATCAGTTGAAATTTTATTCTTGGTTGTGGCGAGAAACCCATGATAATCAGCCGGTTGACGGTATCGAAGGTTGGTACCTTGGTGGACCGGAGAGGGTTCAGTTCGAAGTGCCTGAGGGTAAGGAAATGGATGACTTAGGTATACAATACCAAAAAATTCATCGAGAAATGCAACAACTGGGTGAAGGTCCAGTCATGTTGCCAGATAATTATCCAAACCCTTGTCAGAATTCAGCCGGATGTTATTGGTGTGGATTCGGGGACGATAGCACTCCGGATAACACGGAATTGTTTGACCGCTTAAGATCAACCAACATAAAAATAAGCCCTCCCAGCCAGAAAATTGGTGAGATACAATCCCGAGTAAACATCAAAGGCAAATTCACTGGCCAATGGGGTCCGCTACCCAATCATTACGCGGAATCGGTATTGGGTGCAATGGTGAGTGTGTCCGGCACTCAAATAACTGTTGAGGAAAGTGAACCTAATGCCTTTCCTTCACTACATAACTATCTAGACGGTGAAGTGGTTATTCTCAATGCACTACCAGGGGTTTGGCGTGGCAACCCCAGACTTTACCTTGATAGTAAGAGTGAGATTATTCCAGTAGTTACAGAAGGTGATAAATCACCAAATGACATTGAATTTACTAGGGTTGGATTAATGAGAACTAGGGCGAACATAGAGGGCTTGATTATCTCTATAGATAAGAGGACAGGCGTTAGATTAGATGAGAAGCCATGGTCTATGCTGAGTATGCATGTTTGGGACGGAAATCATGTTGTAGAGGTCGTGGCATTCGGTTCAAGTATCACGAGTCAAATGCTAGAAATACGTCCAGGAGACCCTGTAAAAATCATCTCGGCTGAATTAGGCTGGCGTTCTGGTTTGCCGCAATTACGTATCGACCAAAGAACAACACGCATAACTATGTCAAAATAGATTGATGCTCAGTATTGCAATCATATTTTGATACATTTCTGAAAAATATCGTGAATACTAGCCTCATGTTTCTACTGCAGATCATCCTCCAGAGGATACAGTAGTAACCATTAGTTCAATCTCCTCTCGGATAATCGTTGACAAGGGTAGTATTTGATCATCGAAACTTACTATTACTGTTGAGGGTAATATGCCACAGTTAACTAATGCATCACGAAGTTTAATCTGATTTTCAAATTCGACTTTTTCTTCATGATCACGACCATAGAACCTAATCTGCATAACTTTGCCTGTAGCATCATGCTTATCACTATGGCGCTTGAGGCAATTACAAGCCGAGATCGCATAGCCCGGTATTGCGGTGGATTCGAAATCCACTGTCGTAAGACGCGGGGGTTCAAATCCCTCTCTCGGCGCCTCACATGTAGAATGCGTCATGTGTTTGAGTTAATTCTGCAACGAGGTCATCTTGATTGCTTGGTGATATTTCTTTCAATTTCTCAATTAATTTTTTATTAGCATCTTTAGGTATCACTAGATTAAGCCCGAACCAGTGGTCAATAGAAGTGAGTAGATTTTGTGAAGCAATAATGTCGCCACTAGAACCAATTGTAGTCGCAATTGCACATGCTGAATTGATTCCATATACCGGGCCGAGTGATGAAAGTAATGCTGCCATTCCAATCGCTCCAGAACTGGGCTCATCTCTTCGGACATTTGCTCCACGAGATTCTAAATCTACTCGGTAGGCACTACTGCTTGGAACAATGAAGATCTCTTTCCTTGCTGCATCATCAACCATTCCAGCTAAAACCACCAATTCGGTTAATTGATTATGCTTCAGCAAATCAAGTATCTCTCTAGCCATTAGTCCCTGATTATTTGGCTCGAGCGGTTGAGAGGTTCCAGTAATTGTGATTAAGCAATCGCTATCGGAGTATTGGATCATTTTTACTGATAAATGGGGTGGAGATAACAAGCCGTCTTCGTCTAAAGTTGCCAGTGGTGGCAGTGCGGTATGATGCAATCTAGCAACTTCTTGTGCTTCATTAGTTGAATTGAGTGCATCGATTGCTGCTTTGCCAATATTACCGACTCCAGGTAGAGAGAATAGACATAGGTTGGCATTATTCAGGTTATCATACCCGTTACGCCACTCAATAATCAAACTCATACTAACTTAATCATTCAATCAGCAGTATAATGTTTGACATAAATCATAAACAAATCTTACGATTTCGCCACCAATGAGTGGATACCGTCACTCTTCTTCTTGATTGACATCTCGAAGTTCGTCAATATTGGCCAACTTAGGTAAAGATTCTAGCCACTCCTCGGACTCGACATTATACATTTTACGACGTATGTTTGCTCTTTGGTCTTCAGGCGACCATTTCATCGGTGCTGCTGCATTTGCAGTTCCGTCACAATGGGGACAATCGCGTTGCAAAGTCCATGCACTACATTGAGTGCAATACTGCAACAACTGCCTTGCCATGACTTTGCCTGTAGGTTATTGTTTATGATAAAGTCGGTATTAATCGCGATAACTAGCCGCTTGTCCACCATTATCTTCCATTGTGGTAACAATTGTGTTGCTCACTTCTACCCACAGATCTTCAGCGGTTTTGAAATCTGGTGCTTTCAATACAATTCTGTACTCTGGCGCACCATCATAAAAGCACATGACTGAAATTTCATCTTCTTCGGAGGTGTAATTTTCCGCAGACTGTAAAGCATCTCTAATAACTTCAACACCATTCTCAATATTGATAGATAGATTTAGGCTGCCTTTTATTTCGACAAATGGTGGAATAATATTTTCTATTGCGATTTCAATGAATTCTTTTATCCATTCACCCTCAAAACCTGCATCAATAATTGAAGACTCATTCATTGCTGCTTCTTCAAAGGATGCGTATAGTGTCCCGAATGCTGAGATTAAATCTTCACTCATAGTGTTTCTCGTAGATTCGTCCCAGCCGACTTTATCACCTAATACTTTCAGAAGTTGAAATGACCTTTGTTCGTTTTTCCATTCCTGTAGCCTGTCCCTTCGACGCTCCTCGGATACAGATTTTAGTGATAGTTCTAAGGAAGAACCATCTTTTTTTGTGCGCATCACTTTACAGATTAATCGTTGTCCATCACGCACAAAGGTTCTGATGTTTTTTACCCAACCGCTGGCGATTTCTCCGATAAAAATGAAACCCTCTAAACCGGGATATTCGTCAAAATCGACGTAAACTCCGTTTTGTTTAACATTCTTTACTGTTACAACAACAAGTTCTCCTTCTTCAGGAGTATTGACTTGGTCACTCATGGAGGCTCAGCCTCCTCATTCCATAGCTTCGAGCATCTTGCAGCCGACGAGTTTGGCTTTTCCACCGGATGGAGCAGTTAGTGTTGCTCCACAAACCGAGCATGAAATTACAGTGGTTGCTCTTGAGTAAATGACTGACTCAGATCCACAATCTTTGCATGTTACTTTGATAAATTTTCCAGACATTTAATCACCTCATTTGTCAACTAATTCGAATTTCTTTGCTCTTTGACAGGAGGCGTAGTGAGCCTTACCAGTCTCAGTGCATCTATACAAGATATTTACTCGTTTGGTGGGTTTCTCTCTGCCGTCCGGTTTTGGCCTTGGGAAACCACGGTAACCAGCCATAACCTTTCGGAATCTTCTCTGACCCCACTTAAGTTCAGAAGCACGCTTTTTCTTGACGCGCTCGACTGTATGCATCGTGTGCTTACCAGCCGATGGACTGTAGCGCTTGATTTGACGAGGCATCTTGACCATGGTACCACCTTGAGCATTCGACCCACTAAGGTCGGGTATTTAGAAACTCCGTATGATTTTCATTTAGAAAACAGACGACTGAACCAATAATTAGGGGATGAAATAATTAATCCGTTGGCATACCAAGGCTCATGGATGAGGTGCTGAAGGCTGCCGTCTTCTTTTGGCTGCCTTTCGCCCTGGTTCCCTTTGGCGTTTGGGTAGCACAAATAAAATCGGCAAAAATCACTGATAAACTCGGCTACCTGGTAGCTGTTGTTGGAGGTATTTTAGTGCTGGCTAGTCCTTGGACTGTGCCCGAATCACCATCAAGTGCGGTAGGGCAATTAATCGGTTTCATAGTTGGCCCGGTAATATTGATTCTTTTCGGCTTGTTCAATATTGCATATTCGGGTAATGTCCCCGTGGGGCGACTTTCAACTCGAGACAGATATTTCGGTTTGTTGTCGTTCATACTTGGAATAATCTGGCTATCACTTATGCATTGGTGGGAACTTACTCCAGTTGTTGATGGTGGTGAAATAAACCCATATTGGTTGGTATTCTTACCAAACTTACTGTTATCTCTGACTTGTCTTGCCATGGCGGGTGGCCTTGCGATGATCGCATTCGGTGATTCAAGAACTAACGAATCAAAATATCTTTTTTCGGCCTCTGCTCTTTCGTTCACTTTCATAATTTGTGCAATGAATTTTGATTCACCAAAACTCGAAGCAATATCATTTAGGGAGTATGTGTGGTTATCTATTGCGGACCTAATCGGCATTCTAATCGGCGCCGTACTAGCCATACTATCGTTTGCTCTAGTTATTTTCATCTACGAAAAAAGCATACCCTCTCCAGAATCTATTGATGCGCCAAATGCTGAAGAATTGGCCCATGTGTCCGAGGTTATAACCCAAAATATTGGAGGTGATGAGTGATGGAAAATCAGACAAAACCTTCAGCAAAGGTAGTTCTTGTTGGTCTACTATTTCCGGTAATATTCATCGTTGCTTTGGATTATTCATTAAACGGTAGCATACCAAATTTCGGTATTGAGGAACTAAATCCAAGAATAGCTAATTCAGCCTTGACTGCATTTATTCTATTCTCGACTTTTTTATTGGGCAATATGTTCTTCTATGGCGAGTCTAGAAATCGGCCACTAGCACCAATTTTTAGTATGGGTATCGCTGTAATGGTTGGAATCCTTGCAACAATATTCTTCATTAATCAAGGTCCAATGTTGTTAGAAGGTAATGGTTCTGTACGTGCTCAGTTAGTGTACAATATAGCTCACACTATTGTTTCAATTATCGCCCTGTCTGTATCAGGATTAGTGACTCTTGGTATGATGTTTTCAGCGATAACAAACTCCCCTTCCAAAATTGATAATTTCAATTTTGCCGCTGAAGAGGAGTGAATTCTTCTCCGTTTATTTCATAAAGTATTGGTAGGTGGCCGAAACGCTGAGGTGAGATTATGTCAAAAGGTACGCCATCTATGGGCCGTCGTCAAAAGACTACACACATTAGATGTAGAAGATGCGGCAGAAACGCTTACCACAAGCAAAAAGGCGTATGCGCAGCATGCGGATATGGAGCAACTGCTAAGATGCGCAAGTACAGTTGGTCAAAGAAATCTCATCGCCCCAAGGCCTAATTATTCACCATGTTGGAATGAAGAAATCCTTCCAAACAATCATTTGCTAATTGACTTGTGGTGATACTGTGTGCGGTATAATTGGTGTAGTCGGTCGACAAGGTTACCATGTCAACCAACTAATTTACGACGGTTTGACCGTGTTGCAGCATCGTGGCCAAGATGCGGCAGGAATAATGACCGAGTATGATGGACAGTTTAGACTAAGGAAGTCCAATGGATTGGTTTCAAACATATTTTACACAAGACACATGCAAAGACTCCAAGGCCATATCGGAATTGGTCATGTCCGTTATCCAACTGCAGGTACCTCTTCAAAAGCAGAATCTCAACCGCTTTACGTTAATTCACCGTATGGCTTGTCCATTGCTCACAATGGTAACTTAACCAATGCAGCTGAATTGAAGAAAATTCTACAAGACAAGTATTTTCGACACATGAATACCCGTAGCGATTCAGAAATCCTGTTGAACATTCTCGCGGTTGAACTTAACAAATATTCGTCTGACTTATCGATTGAAGGCGCCCCACATTTGGATATTGAAACTGTATTTAATGCAATCAATGCCTTGAATTCATATGTCAAAGGCGGTTATGCCTGTGTTTCTATGATTTCTGGTTATGGATTGTTGGCTTTTAGAGATCCAAATGGCATAAGACCTCTTATCTTCGGAAAACGAGAATCAGATGATGGTACTGAGTGGATTGTAGGTAGCGAATCGGTTGCGATTACTGCCTTAGGCTTCGAAGTTGTTAGGGATGTTAAACCAGGTGAGGCGATTTTCATTTCATCATCTGGTCACTTATTCAATAGAATGTGTGCAGAAGAAACAGGTCACAACCCATGTGTGTTTGAATATGTTTATTTTGCAAGACCTGATTCTGTTATTGATGGAATCTCGGTTTACGAAGCAAGATTGAATCAAGGTAAAGTGTTAGCAGAGCGTATCATCTCTGAATGGCCGGAAAATGATATTGATGCGGTTATTCCAGTTCCTGACTCAGGCCGGGTAGCAGCTCTCCAAATGGCCAGCACTCTCGGTGTCCCTTATCGTGAAGGGTTCGTAAAGAACCGTTATGTTGGTCGTACTTTCATTATGCCAGGACAAGCACTTAGAGAAAAATCCGTGCGAAGAAAACTGAACACTATTGATAATGAATTCAAGAATAAAAACGTACTTTTAGTTGACGATTCAATAGTCCGTGGTACCACCAGTAAACAAATTGTTGAAATGGCTAGAGAAGCGGGCGCGACTAAGGTTTACTTTGCTTCGGCAGCACCACCAGTGAGATTTCCAAACGTCTACGGAATAGATATGCCCGCAACATCTGAATTTGTAGCCAATGGCAGAACGGTTGAAGAAGTAAATCAGCACATAAAATCTGACAGGCTGTTCTATCAAACAATAGAGGACTTAGAAAGATCTACTCACAATAAAGATTCCTCACACATCTCATTTGATTCAAGTTGCTTCACTGGTGTTTACGTAACAGGAGACATCTCTGATGAATATTTGGCGCAATTACACGAACAACGTAATGATGGCGCAAAAAATGTTGATGATGAGGATGACGAAATACTCGACATTCACAATGATACCAACTAAAACTTGTAAAAGTGAAGTTAATGATGTCCAGTATCGAGGGTTCATCATGCTGACACGTGAGGTTCGAGTTGCTTCTCGTCCCCAAGCAACGGTAGTTGCTCTTGCTGTATCAGCTGACGGTCAATCAATGGCTTGGGGTGAAAATGATGGTACTATTATGGTTGTTAGCAGCGATAAAACCCCAACATCATGCTCTATAGAAGGAAGCATACGAGGTCTAATTATCATAGATAAATTAGTGATTGTAGCAGATGACGCGTTCGGTTTGACAGCCGTTGACTTGGGCTGTCAAACCGTGTGGGATTGTGCGATTCCAGCGGGCTTATCATTGATTGAGGAATGTGGCGAATTCATCGCAGCAGTTGACAATTTGGGAAGATTAACAACTATCAGTTATGATGGAAAAGTGATCAAATCGGACTTAGAGTTCACCTCAGTCATAAAATTACTGAGGTTTAATTTAGGCGTCGTAATTGTTCAAGAAGACGGTTCAGTGTTCTTTTTTGACGGCGAAGATGTAGTTTGGAAAAGGCCCTCACGTGGTGAAGTGGGGGAAGCGATAACAGCTATTGGCACCACGGCAAGGAACCACCTTGTCATCGGCAGAGAAGGATACGCCTTGGTCCCGGGTGAGGAAGAAGCATTAGAAATTGAGGTTTGGGACCTGTCTAACAGTGATTTGCTTATTCGTCAAGAAATAAAAAATCGTCTGTTGTGTATTGATTCAAATAACTCACAAACATATCTAGGATTAGACAGCGGGGCAATTCACCAAATCGGGCTAACAAATGGTGCGGAGTACAAATTATCAGAGGTAATATTTGATTGTAAATTTCCAATCAAAACCATTGATGTGTTGGATGATGTCGTCCTCGCAGGTTCATGGTTCTATGTTCACGGAGTTAATCTGGCAGGGGAAAATTGGATGGTAGAACATCAGGGGATTATTCAATACACTGCTTACTGTAAGTCTGCGAATATTTTCTACTTTGCTGGAGACGATCAAAATGATTACACAAATCCCGAGCCAATCGGGGTCATCGACTTAGCTTCCCAATTAATCGATATGGACAAATCTGAGTTAACCTCATGGTTTGATTTGGAACCTCAACCAGATGTTTTGAGTTCTGAAGAAATCTACTCTGATGACGAAAAACTTGCATCTCTAATCATGGATGATGAAGATAACAAAAAGTTGGTTGGTAAGCAAGAATTTGCTTCACTACTGTCGGCCTTGGAAGAAGATAGCGATACAGAATCTCATGAAGTAGATGAGTCTAATGATAACTCTCTAGATTTGTTAAATGAATTATTGGATGATGTTCAAACAGCGGCTATGCCTATTGCTAATGCGGGAGATGACACCGTATATCATGCCGAGGAAGATGGCAGCTGCATTGTATTATTGGACAGCAGTAAGACTACTGGCGACCGAGCAAGAGTTTCGAGTTATTCTTGGATTGATGAAGCAGGGAAAGAAGTTTCAAATCTGCCTAAATTCCGCGCTAAACTAAATACCGGAATTTATCGTTTTGAGTTGAGAATCTTAGATGATGAAGGGAATTCAACATCAGACTCAGTAAGCATAGAGGTGGTTTGAAATGGAGTCGAGTAATTTGTGGATAGAGTCATTTGTTGTTGGGGCTTTAGCCATGAGGTGTTCAGTGATTACAGATTTGTCTACCGGTGACACTGTAATAATCGATGGCGGAGCAGAGGCATCAAGATTAATTTCATGGATCAATGAATTTTCTGGGCAAGGTCCAGATTGGTCTAACGGTCCTTCATCATTTGAACAACTAGGAGAATATGGTTTGAATTCAAGGACAGTAGTTGCATTGGTTAACACCCATGCACATTTTGACCATTCCGGAGAGATTCCAATATTGCTTGAAGAGTACAAAGTTAGTTGGTACTTACATAAGGATGACTTTTACTTACAGACCTTAGCACAAGCGTCTGGTAGACGGTGGGGATTTGAATTGCCAGAACCAGCAATTGCTGATGAGTTATTGCATGATGGAATGGAACTAAATTTAGGCTCTTTATGGTTCAAGATTCTCCACACGCCTGGGCACACATTAGGTGGTTGCTGCATATTAGTTGATGTTGATGATGGACCGGATCAATTGTTCGCTGGAGACACCCTGTTTGCGGGTTCTGTAGGGAGAACAGATTTGCCCAATAGTGGAGGTGATTTCAATCTACTATCCAACTCGATAGTGACAAAGTTGTGGCCTCTAGACCCGGCAACCATTGTTCACCCAGGTCACGGTCCAACCACGACAATCGGTGTTGAAAAGGCAACAAACCCGTATGTGGGCATAAATAGCCCGGCGCTAGGCAAGTATCACTAATCAGCCAAGTAGTCCGGATAGTGAACTGCTTAGAACGGGCAGGGCATCTTCCCATGTAGCAACTATACCGTAATCGGCATGCTGGAATATAGGCGCATCTGCATCTTTATTTATCGCTACAATATACTTGGATGAGCGCATACCTGCTAAGTGTTGTATAGCGCCTGAAATTCCAACCGCAATGTAGAGGTTTGGATTGACAGTTTTGCCGGTTTGACCAACCTGCATCGAATGTGGGATTTCGTCCCAAGTATCTACTGCCGCTCTCGAAGCACCTACTGCAGCACCAAGTTTGTCTGCAATCTCTTCGAGGTGACTGAAGTTTGCTGGTGTTCCCATACCACGGCCACCAGAGATGATAATGTTAGCTTCTGAAACATCTAGCCTTTGTGAAGCCCTTTGGACCATTTCTTTCAATGCAGTTGCAACATTACCAGTAGTATCGATTACTTGGACTTCGCAATTTCCGGTATTATCAGCAGGGGCAAATACGTTGGCTCTTACACTGATCGCAGTATTCCCGCTGACGCTGACATTTTGTATTGCTTTCCCTGAATAAATTGGTGTAGATAGAGTAGTTCCTTCAATTTCAATTACATCCTGTATAACCGATATAGAACGTCGTGCTGCAAGTCTAGCCGCCAAATCCTTTGATTGTGCTGATGCGGCTGTTATGATTATGCCACTGGGTGCTACAGCATCAATTGCCTCTGCCCACGCTGATGCGTCGTAATTAGCAAAGACATCGGACTTTGCGGCGATTACTTTTGATGCTCCGGCTATGTTAGAGGCTTCATTTGCTACCGATGATTCGGTGCATGGGACTACAATTGTACAGTTTGAACCAAGTTTGCTGGCTGCTGTGACAAGTTCGTTGGTTGTGCTACTTATTTTTCCTTTTGATAGTTCTGCGATTACTACTGTTTCTGTCATTATATCACCTCAAATTATGTTTGCCTCATCCCTCAATAGTTGAGCCACAGTTTGGGCGGCATCTCCGCCTTCGAATTTCTTACCAGCGGGTTTTGCTGGTGGCATTACCTGTGATACGATAGTCACGCTTGATGCTGGTGGACTGACCGCTTTGACATCAACTTGAGCACGCTTTGCCATCATTATACCTTTGACATTTGATTTACGTACTTTGATAGAGCCCTTATCGCAACTTACCACGGCAGGTAGGCTGACGTCAATGATAGCGTTACCACCCTCTGCAGGACTGGTCACCGTCAAACCGCCATCAAAACTGATTTCGGTAACGTTGGAAACAGAACTCCATCCCAATCTTTCTGCAATACCTGGCCCGGTAGAGCCTGCGCCAGTGTCGGCCGCAGATTTGCCGCAGTAAACAACATCATAACCACCAGAGGAGATCTCTTCTGCAAGTACCGATTGTAAACTGTTCGAGTCCATGTAGCCATCGGCATCTAGTCGGACGATGTTGTCTACGCCTAGTGCTTTGACACCCTTGAGAACTTTGTCGGCACCCGCACCGCCTAGTGTGATTGCCGTAACTGTGCCACCACCAGATTCTTTGTGCTGAAGAGCGTTTTCGACTGCGAATTCATCATAAGGACTTATATCCATTTTAACAGTTGATAGGTCGACCATATCCCCTGCAATTTGTATTTTTGAATTTGTATCAGGGACTTGTTTAACGAGTACAGCAATATTTACCATGGTAACACCAATGTGTTCTCCTGTGGAACTCGATTGATGAACATTTGTATTCAAAGAGAAGTGCAAAAAGTTCTGTTTTGGTTTGTCATTTCTTGTTTATGATTTCCGTCACTTTATCCAGTAGTTCGGGATTTGATTCAAAGTGCTTGTCTATTACTTCTAAGCCTCTTGATATGCCATCTGCGACTCCGAGCTTTGCATCAAGCGGATGGAGTGTTCCATCCATGACCGCTGTTCGGAATTCCTCTAAGTTGGTCCATGTACTGGGCTCACCGAATTTGGGGTTTGGTGTAACTACTAATTCCCCGAATTCTGGGAAAATAACGTGTTCAGCAAGTTCGTAAATTGGTGAATTTTCGTCTTCTGGATTTAGATAAGCATGCTTTTGCATTTTTTTCCTAAGTTGCTTGGGCTTGTCATGGATTAGTATTGCTCCACCGGGATCAGATTTACTCATCTTGTGGTCAAAACTCTCCATTCGTGAGCCGCTCGACTTCAAAGAGGATATTATTGGGGTATGAAGACAAGTTGCTTTCTTCCAACCATACTTGCTTGCTACATCTCGCATGAACATGTGTGCCTTCCTTTGGTCCATGCCGCCAATAGCAATATCAATGCCTAATTCAAAGATGTCGCTTGCCTGCATTGCAGGGTAGAAGAATTTAGACAAATCGTGGTCTGAGGATGCTTCATCCCTACCCATTATTGTGAATGTTTTTCTAACCATAGCCAAAGTCGCACCTTTTGAACAACGAAGTACTCTAGCCCAGTAGTCCCCATTATCCATCAATTCAGATGCATAAGAAAATCTCAATTCACCAGGGCCTTCTCCCTCTGGTGGATAGTCGAGTAATGCTCTGAATGTTTCTTCCATGTACCGGGCAGTGAGTTGAATATTCTCCATGCTGCCGTTGAACTTATCGTTAATCCAAGCGTGCCAGTCCGCTAAGAAAATTAAGACATTAACATCCGCTTCTAACATTCTTTTGAGCTGTAACGACAAAACTTTCCATCCAATATGCGCTTTGCCGGATGGTTCAAAGCCAACATAACACCGTAGAACTCCGTCACCTCCGGCGCTCACTCCGTCTGCGATGCAATCTACCAGATAATCTAAACCGACGGTTTCTTCAACGCAACTAATAATTTTGTGAACCCTTTGAATTTGAGATTGATTCAACTCCCCAAGTCTCGGGCACCGCTCTTGATATTGAAGCATCATCTGTTCAATATCCATGTGCAACACCTCAAAATAAATCATTGAGTTTCTTTACTTTCCCTTCAGAAGGAGCCTCTCCGTTCTCAATCATAGTTTCCAATTCGGCTATCATTGCGAATGCTTTTTCTTTTACTTCTTCGGTTAATTTTGTGCTCATTTCCATTGATTTATGTGCCATCTTAATTGCTGACTTCGCCTTGGAAAACTTCTTTGCTTCTTCCTTTGCTTTGTCACCTCTTTGCTTAGCATTGTATCCAGTGGCTTGGTCTAAGAATCCTGACCAGCGCTTGCGTGACTCCATGGCTTGTTCTCTACCGCCGTCACTGCCGAGAAAATCTCCGAGAGCCTCTCCTTTCAACTGTTCAACATCAACGACTAATTTTCCGTCTTTATCAAAATGTCCGCTGACACGAGTCAAAATACCGAATGACGCCGTGAATTCTCCATCGGAGTTAGCATTGACGCCATCAAAATATTCCGTTGCTAATTTAGCAAGTCCTGCATTTCCACCAATCTGTTTTACCAGCCCACGCTTTACTGAGAATTTCTCCATGAGCATGGCCAAACCACCATTGAACATAAGGCTCACCGTCAAAAATGGTAGAAGAGAAAAGTTTTGATTGAGCACTTTGTGGACAACTTATGCGAGTCAACTTTGTTTTGCCAGTATCCTTGATACTGATTCTTCTGCTTCCAATTGTGCTTGCAGAGAGCAAACAAGTCGAGTTATCTATAGAAACTTCGATTGCAGATTACGATGTTGGTATAAATACGGCTGCGATATCGCCTGATAGAAATACAGTGCTATTAATTGGTTCTGAAGGATATGTACACTTGATTTCGGCTAGAAATGCCGGAGACCGCTCAATGGATGTCGAACTCAACAGCGCAAGAAATGATGACTTCAATGATGTTGCTTGGCATCCTAGAGGGGAAGCAGCACTAATCGCTGGAGATTTTGGTACTGCGATGAGGTATGAGAAGATAGATCACAGCATTACCATCGTAAACGGTACAGGCGCAATTTTGGGTAGAGATATGAGTGCAGTAGAGTGGCGAACTAGTGGTGATTATGCGTATTTCGGTGGAAAAGATGGCTCTGTTTGGCGGTTTTCTGAGGGTACAGGGTTCCTAAATTTAGGTAATGATGCCAACTCAGCAATTACCGGAATATCTTGCCATGGGAATTATGATTTATGCGTTGTATCCTCAATTTCTAACGGATTAGGCGTGATAGGGCCGACTCACAATGTCACGTGGATAAGTGGAACCAAAACCGATACTTGGATTGATGTTGATTGTCCAGATGTTCAATTAAACGAATGTGTTGCATTTGGTAGTGGGTTGCGAATGATTTTGATAGAACTCAACACCGTTGACCATTCAAAATCGACAGTTGGAGATATGGTTGAATATCGAACCCTTGAAGGGGATTTTATTGCCGCATCAAATGGCTACGGAAGTACTTCAATCATCTACCTAGCGCCGTCCGGCACCGTTAGGTATGACCCGCTGAATGATGAAGCTAAGATTCAAATTTCATCGACTCAACTTGCGGAATGGGATTCAGTGGTTGCAGGTCGCCAGATTTCATATGTCTGGGAGACGGGTTTTAACACCGGTTTCGTTATTACATCAAACGGCAACTTAGTATCGTTCGAACCGTACCAAATCAAGATAGAAAATACCATGTTAACAACAATTATTCTTGTTGCGGTTTCTGTTTCCGTGCCTGGTGTGATATTGGGATTAATTTACATGAACAGTCCTTTCCTGCAACGAAAATATAAGCAATTGAGGAGAAAAACCAGGAAAAAAGAAACCTCCAAACGTAGTTAGGTTATTGAAGCGCCTATGTTCCCGTAGAACTGGGGAGAACGAATGGAGCAATTTGAAGGGCTCGACTTTTACGACATTGAAAGCCTATTGACAGAAGAAGAAATTATGATTAGAGACATGGTACGGGATTGGGTAGACGAAGAAGTCCTACCCAAGATTGAACATGCCTGTGAGGAGGGTGTTTTCCCTGACGAGTGGCGAGTTGCTTTAGGCGAGATGGGTGTTTTAGGTGCCCCGCTCAAGGGCTACGGTTGTCCAGGTTTGTCGTATGTTGCATACGGGCTTATCTGTCAGGAATTAGAAAGAGGGGACTCAGGGCTACGCTCGTTTGCCTCAGTTCAAGGCTCCTTGGCTATGTACCCAATTTGGGACTTTGGTACAGAGGAACAAAAGAATCATTATTTACCAAAATTAGCTTCAGGCGAAATGGTTGGATGCTTTGGACTAACCGAACCGGATTATGGTTCTAATCCAGGTGACATGATAACCAAGGCTGAAGATATGGGTGACCACTATTTGCTAAACGGTGCGAAGATGTGGATTACCAATGGTACAATTGCTGATGTTGCTGTAGTTTGGGCCAAACTTGATGGTGTAATCAAAGGCTTCATTGTTGAGAAGGGCGATGAGGGCTTCAGCGCACCAGAGATGAAAGGCAAGCACTCACTAAAAGCATCAGTAACCAGTGAGTTAGTATTCCAAGATTGTAAGATTCCAAAGGATCGTATTTTACCCGGGGTCAAGGGGCTCAAAGGACCATTCTCGTGTCTAAATAACGCTCGATATGGTATCTCTTGGGGTGCTTTGGGTGCTGCTATGGCATGTTTCCACAGCGCTAAAACCTACTCGCTATCGAGAATCCAATTCGGTGTGCCAATTGCTTCATTCCAACTGATACAGAATAAGTTGGCTTGGATGTTGAGAGAAATCACCAAAGGTCAATTGCTAGCGTATCATCTAGGCAAGAAGAAAGATGATGGCACGTGGTTCAATGAACAGATATCTCTCGCAAAGATGAACAACGTAGACATAGCTCTTGAAATTGCTAGAACTGCAAGAGATATTCACGGTGCCAACGGTATCTTGGACGAGTATCCTGTCATGCGACA
>DAHU01000113.1:1042-3687 GCA_002495945.1 Euryarchaeota archaeon UBA13 | reverse complement strand
AGCTATTCTAGCAGCGGCTCAAGCAGCATTATCCCAGTCACCGGTGCAACCTGCAGCATCTCGCCTGCACTACCAACTGGATTGAACATTGACACAAGCACGTGCACAATTAGCGGAACACCTTCAGTTGCAACAAGCAACACAACTTACACTGTTACTGCTGACATTGGCGGAACAGTCTACCAGGCTACAATTTGGCTATCTTCTTCATACCCTCAACTCACACCGAGCGTAGAAGGTGCAGAATTAGAAACCGGTCAAGCAATGACCGACATCACATTCAATGCTCCTTTGCCACCAGCAAATGGAACTTTTGAAACGATTTTTGAGGGTGGATTAAATGCAAAAATTGGAAATTTAGAGGCAGACATTGATTCCAATGATGTTATCCATGCAGTCTTTTTCGACCCGGATTCCTCTAGTCTAATCTATGCCAATGACGCTTCAGGTACTTGGTCAAGTGAGGTTTTGGCGACAGGAGAATCTCAATATGACCCTTCCATGGTTATAGATTCTAACGATAAGATCCACATCTCATATCTTAATTACACCAATAAGGAGGTCATGTATGCCAATAACGTTGCTGGTTCATGGGTCTCGTCTATTGCAGCAGATTTCAATGATTACTGGTCCTTGAACGAGCATTATACGACCTCAATTGATGTTGATTCAAACAACAATGCATACATTGCTTATGTTTACAATTACGGTAAATCAACTGCAAAATTAGAGATAGCAGATAACTCAGGTGGCACATGGTCATCAACAATTCTCCAAGAAGAGTATAGTGGCTATCATTTGAGCACTACATGGTTTGACCTGATTCTTGATTCCAATGATGCTGCGCATCTTCTCTATACCATGCGTTCCGGCTCGAATTACAAAATGAACTATACGACGGATGTAAGTGGAAGTTGGGTTTCAACGCAGATTGGTTCAACCGTTAACAGTGCCATCAGATACGTGTCATTGAATATTGATTCTACAGATGTCGTTCATTCTATTCATCAAAACGGGAATTATGGCCGACTCATCTACTCAAACAATTCAGGAGGAACTTGGACATCAACCTCCTCCGGTACCTTCCCATGCGATATTAACTTCGCACACGGTACAAACTCATGTGGAGCCTTATCCTCGATATTTATTGATGCTGATGATAATATACACATTTCACATCAAAAGAGTAATCACAGGCACTTGCTCTATGTTAACAACGTATCTGGTTCTTGGCAAACCGCACAATACAATAATCCAGGGCCAACCGCTAGTACAGGGTATGGTTATGAAACAGCAGTAGTTGTTGATTCAAATGGTGATGTTGAGATTTTGCATGGCTTTGAATTAAACTCACAAATGAGTTTGGTTTCACTGTTTCAGCAAGGGTTGGATAGCGGTTCAGGTAGTGGTTCAGGTTCTGGAGTTGAATATTCAAGTCCAATTACCACTGCAACGAGTTGCATCGCTACTCCTTCGCTGCCATCTGGATTGAATATTGACAGCAGCACGTGCACCATCAGCGGTACACCTGCAGCAGATTCAGCAAACACCACTTATACAATCACTGCAGTCATTGACGGCAATACCTATGAAGCAAGTATTTGGTTGTCAACATTTACCTTTGGTGAAATTACCTCAACGGTTGAAGGGGCAACATTACAACTTGGTGAAGCGATGGCGCCGATCACGCTCAACTACACCTCACAAGATGGACATCAAACAGCACCGGTAAATGTAACAGGAAATGGCTCGGTCTGGTGGGATAATCAAGACATATTCTGTGATTGTGGAGAACATATGGCAATCGTTCATGGCAATACAATATACATGGATGGAGTAGCAAGTGGTTCAGCGGGTCATGAACTCTATGCATATAGCATTGATACAGGTATGTCATGGCTTGTAGCAGATATTAATTCCAATGGTGACAGTGTACCAGGTGAAAGAATGTCAGTTTTGATTGGTGACACGATTATATTCGATGCAGACGATGGGGTTCATGACAGAGAATTATGGGCACACAATGTGTTGACAAACACAACTTGGCTTGTTAAAGATATCAATCCGAATGCAAATCAGCTTTCATTCATAGGAGGGAATTTTGCAGAGGTTATGAACGGAGTGTTGTATTTTGATGCATATGAACCTGTAAATAATGTTGAAATATGGGGCTTTAATCCTCAAAATGGAACTTCTTGGAATGTAACTGATAACTTTTCAAGCATGAATCAGGATCAACCTGGACAGAAGATGATCCAAGTTGTCGGCGACACGCTTTATTTCAGTGGCCGAGAAGATACAGGATGGCCTTATCCTGCTGGGACAGAACTCTGGGCATATACCGCGACTAACCAAACAACTTGGTTAGCCGCTGACATTAATCTAGGTTCTTCAGCGTCATATCCAGGTGAAGATTTCAGTGTGGTAATAGGTGATACAATTTACTTCGATGCTAAAATAACAACTGGAGCAAATCTTGCTGATCGGAAAATTATTGCTTATGATACGTCAAATCATACTCATTGGGTAGTTACCGATGTAGACCAGTCAGATACTCTTTCCTATCGAGATTATAATCAAATGGAATACATTGGAGTTGTCGGTTCAACTATCTATACAATTGGAACTAATTACATAGGAATGGG
>DAHU01000113.1:0-624 GCA_002495945.1 Euryarchaeota archaeon UBA13 | reverse complement strand
AGTGGTTGTATATTTCCAGTTAATAATATGCGCCTCATAGTTAATGATGTAATTTATTTTGGTTTTGATGACGATAGTAACGCTGAGGAACTTTGGGCTTACAACACCACAAATGAAACAGCATGGATGATCACGGACTTACCTGGTAATCCGTTTACCGGATTTAGCCCAGGAGAATATATGAGTTTGTTAGTCGGTGATACTATTTATTTTTCAGGAGAAGCACACGATAACTCATTCCAACAAGGAGGTAACCCGGGTCTCGGTATTGCAAGCGCAGGTCATCTTTGGGCTTATGACACATCAAACGAGTCACTATATTTCTTTTCAAATCATTATACTGATATGCCCACACACCCTACTGATATAGGCTCATGGAATTGCAATCTTATTATTAGTCATGGAGTAAGTCCAGGTATGCGATTTTCATTTGTAATTGATGATGTTCTGTATTATGATATTGGAGCTGACTGGTCGCAATCAACAAGCTATAATGGTAATTGTCCTATGCCAAGAGTTGCTGGATATCAACCTTCAGTGATTACTTACTCAAATTACACGCCACCAGTATCTTGGGAAACAGAACCACCACTACCTGCAGGCATGAGTATCTCAGGCGGTACG
>DAHU01000125.1 GCA_002495945.1 Euryarchaeota archaeon UBA13 | reverse complement strand
CTGCCATAGTTTGTGATTTATCCAAACCCGATGAAATCAATAAAGTTGGTCAGATGATAAAACAAGATTACCCCACAATCAATGGAGTGATTCACAATGCTGGGATAATTGGCCCAGTTGGGAGCATGTTTGATGTCGATATAAAGGAATGGAATGAAACCATGATGGTTAATCTCCAATCAGTGCAGCAGTTGACCAAAGTAATTTTTCCCGCGATGCGAAATGCGGAACACTGCCGGGTAACTACCATTTCAAGTGGTGCTGCAGTAAATTCGCTAGAATCATGGTCAGCCTATTGTAGCTCAAAAGCTGGCTTAGAAATGTGGACGAAATGTCTTGCAGATGAAGGGGCTAAGGATGGTATTAGTGCTATTTCTATCGCTCCCGGGATTGTCGATACCGAAATGCAGGCAACAATAAGATCGGTTAGTGAGGAGGATTTTCCAATGGTTAGTAAGTTTGTGGAGTTTCATGAGAAAGGTCACTTAGTGGCTCCGCAAAAGGTTGCAATGTCACTATTAAATTTGATAACAAAACATAAATTTGAGCAAACTGGTCAAAGATTCGATGTTCGTGATTTGTGAAATTTATTCGATTACATAGGTAATGGTCATAAGCCAACACTATGCCAGCAACATGAGGCAGACCGATGGTAGGAACTGACAGAGTAGAAATTAGAACATTGAAAGTAGGAAGATTTTGTGTTGTTGATAACGAGGCTTACAAAATCTTGAGTATTTCAAAATCCAAGCCAGGTAAGCACGGCTCTGCTAAGGCAAGATTGGAATTAGTTTCACTATTTTCGGCAAAAAAAATATCCCATGTTGGTACAGTAACCGATAATATTCAAGTGCCAATGATCGAAAAAGGGACTGCAATGGTCACCCACATTGACGGTGATGAAGTTCACGCAATGAACATGAGAGACCACAGCATGATGATTTTACCAATGGAACCTGAGATGACCATAGAGGCTGGAAAAGAAATCATGTGGATGGAAGCCTTAGGCCGCTACAAAATCATCAGAGACCACTGATACAAATCATACATTGCCAAACTGGCAAAATGTCGTCTTGTTGCAGGTGACTAATTCATAAGCCGAACAGTCGCATTATGTTCCATGACTGAGGTGGCGACAGCAACAGATGATGAGTTTGCAGGACTTTCTGCAAAGCAAACCATCAATGCAATGAGCGAAGACAAGAAGAAATCATTGAAGAGTTGGTATTTCTTTGATTGGGCTAATCAAGCATATGCGCTAACTGTAATGACAGTGATAGCGCCTGCGTTAATGGCTGCATTATACAATACTGCGACAGGTACTCAATCCGGTGATACATTCTATGCGTGGGTGCTTACAATATCGATGATATTCGTTGTAGTAACTGCACCTGCACTTGGAGTTATTGCGGATAAAATGCCAATCAAGAAAAAGTTGTTGAAATGGTATACATTAGTTGGGATTTTATTCACAGCACTTATGGGGGCTGCTCCGTATTTTGGATCACAAGGTTACATCATTCTTGCTTTGATGTACACTATTGGTACCATTGGTTTTACTGGTGGTAACGTAATTTACTACTCCTTCATGCCTTATTTGGCACCGAGAAAGTGTCAAGATCATGTTTCTACTTGGGGTTATGCGTATGGTTTTATTGGGGGTTCGACGATTCTTATTTTCCACCTAATTGTACTACTTGGATTCTCTTGGGATACCAACTTCAAAATGGCAATAATTTTCTCAACATCTGCAATTTGGTGGTGGGGCTTCGGATTCTTGATGTTTAAGTGGACTCCAGAACCTGAAATCCCCTCTACTATGGAGTGGAATGGTTTCGCCAATGCGACCAAAATAGCGTATAAACAGGTTTTTCAAACCTTCAAGGAAATTAAGAGATTCAAGGTTTTAGCATTCTTTTTGCTGGCCTACTTGCTGTTTTATGATGGTGTTAATACCATTGCTAGTATGGCAAGCGCCTTCGGTGAATCAGTTCTAAGGCTTGACCAAAGCATGAATGTATTGTTACTTTTGACGGTGAATATTGTTGCCATACCAATGACTATACTATTTGGTAAACTCGCCGATATTAAGGGTACCAAATTTGCCCTAATGCTTGCATTACTCATCTATTGTTTTGTTGCTGTTGTCGCAGCTGGTTTTGCCCCACTGGAATTAGAGGGTAAAGAAGATGCTGAAAGATATGATTTCCAATTTGAGTATAACAACGAAACCGGTGAATACGAATTATTGACACTTTACGATAGGGGATATGAAAATTGGGTTGGTGAAACCTCTGCAGGAGATGCAGAATTTAGAGATAGTTTCCAACAATATTTCCCCGACAATTCGACAGATTACAGCAAGGAAAGCTCAGGTTCTTCCACTCTTGGCGCTGGGCTATTGGCTTGTGTGATAATATTGGGCTTTGTTGCAATTATTGGTGGTTCGATTATGTTCATTCAAAATAAGGAACTTGGCATGAAAGGGGTTGTTGCAATAATCATGATTGTTATTGTCGGTTTGTTTGCCGCAACTATGTTAGCTGGACAGGCAGATGCAAAAGAGGAAGAAACATACAATATTTCTGAGTCTGACGCGCAAGGAATTTATGCAGCATTTGATGATGTGAGTGACCATCGTTTTTCAATTATATTCATCGGTGGTGACCTTGACGGAAAGGGCGAGATTGGTGACCGCCACCCAACAATAGTAGACCAGGGTGGACCTGTTGATGGATGGGCTGAAACAATGCGGGATAATGTATGGGAACCACTCAACCTTGGAGTCTCGATGCAGTGGATTATTCTAGGTATGTTCGTCGGTGTCGCTATGGGTTCAGCAGGAGCGCAAGCACGTTCGATGTTCTCGCAACTTGTACCTGAAACTCGAACCTCTGAGTTCTTTGGCTTCTTTGGTTTCTTAGGGAAATCAGCGGCAATGATTGGTACCTTCCTTTACGGTATCGCAAGTTCTGCATTTGATAGTCGGGTTGCAATAATTACCATCACGTTTGTGATTCTAGCCGGTACTTATCTAACTAGTAAGGTCGATTTGGAAGAAGGTATTAGAGTTGCTGAAGAAGAGGATGCCAAAAATCGGGCAATTACAGAGTAATAATTGGTGTTTTACATGAAAAATTTCGCCTTGGTTCAAACCATTGGCTCGGCTATCCTATTAGTCTACACCATCGTTTTGTGGGGTCTCCCCATCGCTCCTGCCATGGTGGTTTTTGATGTGATAACTAATCATTTCCTAACCGATGAGAAATACATTAATTACATCATTTACAGCTTAACTATTGGAGTATGCTTCATGGTCTATATATTGTCTCTACTGTTTATGTCAGGTATGACTCAGCGAATAATTCACGTTAGAATTCCTGCAGACAAGGACAAGATAGTTGACAAACTAGAATCATGGACTACAGTAAGGTGGGCTGTTTGTGCACACCTGCATCGTTGTACTCATCCCGTACTGGTTCACACTATACCATCGCCCATATGCAACGCATATTACCGTCTTGCTGGCGCAAGAATAGGTAAAGGCGTACAAATCAATTCGATTAATCTGAACGATCCATCGGTAATTTCCATCGAGGACAAAGTCGTGATTGGTGGTAGGTCGGTGATTAATGGCCATCTTGTCGAAAAGGGTCAACTTATTCTTGCAAGGGTTAGTCTAAAGAAAGGATGCTTGATTGGTGCTGGGACAACAATTCAGCCTGGTGTTACTGTGGGAGAAGGTGCGGTAATTGCAACCAATGGTTTGGTTGGTAAATGGAAAAATATCCCTGCAGGTGAGGTCTGGGCAGGTTTGCCGGTGAAACTTCTCAAGGAATCATCTGACAGGAATTCACAAAAAGACGAGTAATTTTTGATACCCACAAGCGGAATAGTATTCAAGTGGCCGCGTACACAAGGGTATGTGCGGAAGCACACTAGGGGGACTATTTGATGGGTGTTCAGAAATCTGCATATCGACAACCAGTCACCCCTGAGGGTCTAAAAGCCATAGAGGAAGGTAAACTGACTTGGCTTGATGATGAGATGTACAACAACCTCAACACTGGTGTCTTAGAGCAATACTTGGAAGAGAAGAATCTTCAAGAATCGTTTGAAGTGTCTCACTGGAGCACTCCTAAGGTACTGTATGGTATTGCTATTGGCGCAGTATTTTCAGGTGTTACTGCATATATTGGACTTAAACTTGGGCTGGCTATATCGGCCGCTTGGTACATTGCTTATCTTTTGGGAATGGCCTTGAAATGGTCTCCATCTGAAGTCAATATCGCCACTTCTGCAACCACCGGTGCAACCCATGCATCAACAGGATTCATTTTCACCTTCCCAGCAATATTTCTGTTAGCTAGTGACGCAAGATATGAATTAGCCAGTGGTCCTTTGATTACCCTCGCCGATGGTGATGCGTTCAATTTGGCTTTCATTGGGATTGTGGCCAGTATGTTTGCTGGGTTCCTTGGTGTGATGTATTTCATAATTTTCCGTAGAGTTTGGTTGGTAGAAGATCCTCTCCCACTACCGGGTTTTGAAGCAACTTTGAAAATGCTTGACATTGCATCTGATGTAAATACCGGTGCTGTAAAACACGCGAGAGAATCTTTGCAAACCATTGGGATATGGACTGCAATAACTATGATTGGTCTATTTTTAGTGGAATATCCACTAATTTGGATCGGTGACAAAAAGTTAGCCCTACTTGATTGGATTGCTCAAACCGCTCACGTCGGAGATTTTGGCTTAGCAACAATATATTCCAAAGGTACAATACACCAACCATCTGGTACAGTTGATGGCGTATCGCTTAGTTACACTCAGTGGAGTGCAGATACGGCGTGGAATCCATTTGCTTATACTTACATTGGCGTCTATCTGACGCCGTCAATGTTCGCAATTGGATGGTTTATGAAAACCAGAGTAGCATTTTTAGTAAACTTGGGTACAATAGTCGGTTGGTTCTTCTTAGTTCCACTCGTGGTATGGTTTAATTTCCCGATTTACGATGCAATCTCTCAGTCCAATGTTCCGATTCAAGACTATGCCGGTGAAACTGGAGCCGCGCTGCAAATGCTTGCTTTTAGCAAGGCTGTAAGGACAATTGCAATCGGTGCGATTGTTGGAGGAGGTATGTTTGGATTAGCCAAGATGTACAAAACCTTCCTCAACATATTCAGTGATATTGGTGGCGCACTCAAGGGCGAGGGAAGTCAAGAATATATGGAAGGGAAGGGTTGGTATGAATGGCCATTAAAGCACATTCCAATCTTTATGTTGCTAACCTTTTTCTCGATGATTTTCATCTTTACTATCGGCGGTTTTTCTATTCTAGCTTCACTTATTTTCGCGACAGTTCTAATCATGACTACATTCCTGTTAGGCGCTATTGCCGTGAGAGTCATGGGTGAAACAGGTATTGAGCCGGTATCAGGCACCTCATTCATTGTTCTGCTTATGCTGTTGGGAGTATTCTTGAATGCTCAAGACTTACTTGAATTAACAACTCAGGATGCGATTCTTCTTGGTTTGGTCGGAACAACCGTATTCGGCTCAGCAATATCCATGTCAGGGACTGTAATTGGTGATTACAAAAACAGTCTCTACATCGGAAACAGGCCTTATCACATCTCCAAGGGGAACATCATGGGCGTTGTCCCGGGCGCAATTATTGGTGCTGGTGTAGCAATATTCCTATCGATTCAATTAGCCGATGGAACAATTGAATTATTAGCTCCACAAGCAAACGCATTCGCAACATTTTCAGTCATATTTGCTGAAAAGGAAGGAGACTTATGGCTGCTATTTTTGGGATTCTTGCTGGGTATGTTTGTCGAGTGGGCGACCGGCATGGGTACCTCGTTTGGTCTTGGAATGTATCTAACAGTGCCTTACACCCTACCAATGTTAATTGGTGGATATGCAAGAGATACTTGGGAAGACAAGAAGTTGAAGCCAAGAATTGACAAGATTAAGGAAGAACAGGGTTCAACTGAAGCCGAAAAACAGCGAGCATTAATCTTACTAAGCACTTTCATGGTCGCAGCAGGCCTGCTCACAGGGGAAGCATTCTTTGGCACAGAGTCAAGCATCCTATCGTTTATCGATACTCTTGTTGATGATCCATTTGCCACCTCATGGTATGTTGGTAGGCTCGTCGGTTTCGTGATGTTGAACGTGTCTATTGGCGGACTGATTTACTGGCTCTTCAAGCGAGCGGGCGTTATTGGTAGCGGCGGAGAAGATGCGATTCTTGAAGCAGAAACCGCCTGAGTGTGAGTTGAATGAGCGCAACAGTATCCACCCCTAATTGGGTGTGGTTCTTGTTAGTTGGAGCTGTATTTGGCGTGTCCAGTGCAGGTGCTCTGTTTCAAGAGGTAGATGATGTACCTCCACTGCTAAGGGCTTCATGGCGTTTACAACTGACGTCAATTTTGTTAGCACCGCTGGCTTTAGTGCAATGGATTCAGCATGGTAATGACCTAAAGCATAAGTTCGCTGAAAGAGAGACCATCCTTTGGTTGTGTGCTGGAGGATTATTCCTAGCGTTACACTTTGGTGCTTGGGTTGCTAGTTTAGATGAAACCTCATTGACTCATTCTTTACTATTTGTTACGGCTCATCCTTTGATTATCGTCTTTGGAATGGCTCTTATCGCTCGTTTTGTCAAGAATTATCGGAACCCAACTCGTTGGGAAATAATAGGTGCCTGTGTCGGTTTCACAGGTGCAGCTGTGGCATTGATAGATTTGGGAGATCAACAAGGCAGCAGAACTGTGACAGTTTGGGGCGATTTCTTGGCATTCCTTGGGGCATTATTTGTTGTTGGCTACATTGTAAGTGGCAGAATATTACGAAAGTGGATGCCGATTTTCATTTATGCCTTCCCAGTCACACTACTGGGGGCTATATTGCTGATACCAGCCTCATTTGTGTTCGAACATGAATTTGCTGAGTTTGGAGTCTTTGGTTGGATTAATCAAGAATATTTTCTATGGTTCTTCGCCCTTGCACTAATTCCTGGAATACTTGGCCACACTGGATTGAATACCTGTTTACGCTATTTGCCACCAATAGTGGTGTCGACCAGTGTCACGGTTGAACCGATTATTGGCTCGCTTATTGGCTACATAATTTTTGGCAGCGGCCTGCCAGGTTTTTGGACATGGTTAGGTGGTCCAATTTTGATTACTGGAATCATTTTAGTGGTTATTGGTAGTTCTGTGCAAGATACGAACAATGAAACGGTTGATGCTGCCAACTCGGATTGAGGGAGCAAAATGTCAAGCGGTAAAAACACAGGTTGGTTATTACTTACTAACGATGATGGTATACAAGCACTCGGTATGAAACTACTCGTCGAATCACTCAATCAGCGTGGCCACAAAATTGTAGTGTTCGCTCCAAGTACCAATCAATCTGCTACAGGTATGAGAATTAATCTAATGACGCCACTCAATTGGCGTTTCAGAAATGATTTGAAAGATGAGTGGGCAGTGGATGACAAAAATCTCCATCTTATTGAATTAGATGGCACACCTTGTGATACTATGATTGTAGCATTAGACAAAGGTCTGCAACACATATTACCAGATGTGATTCCACGAATGGTTGTCTCGGGGGTAAATTTAGGGCCAAATATGTCCCAAGATTCCTATCACAGTGGTACTATGGGGGCAGCCCGAGAAGCAGGCTTGTATGGTATGCCCGCCATTGCCTCATCACTCACCTCGTTTGAGGAGAAAGGAATGCAATACGCAGTTGATGCAACAGTTCAGTTGATTGAGCAAGCGTTGGAAGTATTACCAATGGTACCTGAAAATCTAAGACGGCCCAGCGTGGATATTTCAAAGCCGCATGTTAGCAGGTGGCCAATCATTGATGAAAATCCAGCATGGAGTGAAAACCCGACTGATGCATTGAGAACCGCATTCAAAAATGGTGAATTAATGCTTAATATCAACACACCTCCTAGTTGGAACGGAGAATTTCACACAACTAGGTTAGGAATGCGCTGGTATAGAGACGCAATATCCTTCTCGGAAAATTCTGATAAGCAAAAAACAGCGACTTTCACAATCGGTGCTGCAAGCATTGATCATACACCGGTAGAGAATAGTGATTGTGACGCTGTTCTACTTGATAAATCAAGTATTTCCTGTTTGCCTACTTGGCCTCAAACCCATCCATTAGCTATTGATGATAGATTACTTACATGGTGTTTGGCAACTGGCAAGGATAACTACCCGAAGTGGTTAGAGATTTAGGGTAATTCCCTCATCTAAAATAAAGTGACAGATGGCTATGGCCATATGCCCTTGTAACCACTGATCACCAAGTGACCGTGGTTTATTACTTGTCAAAATATCTTTACC
>DAHU01000085.1:4595-4741 GCA_002495945.1 Euryarchaeota archaeon UBA13 | reverse complement strand
GTCGATGTTGACGATTGGTTGGGAAATTTCACCATAAGCCAATGGGTATGGGCGAATACCTCGAATCAAACAAATTACGCGTCCACATTTGCTATTGACAACAATGCTGGTTCCAATTCATCATTCCAACACATGATATCAGGAGG
>DAHU01000085.1:1290-4193 GCA_002495945.1 Euryarchaeota archaeon UBA13 | reverse complement strand
GTGTTTGATAACGGCTACACTAAGCAATACATGGATGGAGTTTTAGTAAATACCAACACATATCCAAATGGCTCACTAAACAACTTTGACTTATACAAATTAGGGGTAAATAGAGCCGGAAATTCATACTATGAGGGTAAAATAGACTCTCTTATGATTTGGGATACAGCTCTGGATAATAATTCGATAACGGTGCTGAATCGAGAGGTTGTTGACAACTGCTCCTCATACTCAGGAAATGGTCAGGATGTAGCCTACCTAGAAACTGTTCACACAATTGATGAGAATTTTACCAATCACCCCTGGGTGGTCTACACTCACGGTAAGCGAGATGGTGATGTATTTGGCCAATTCAAGATACAAGTCACATCTATTGATGGTAATGGAACTGAATTGTATGAAAATACATCTTCAAGTAAAAATTTCAACAATGCTTGGGCAACCCAAACGATGAGGTTCAGGCCCCATTCAGATGCTGTCTCGATGAAAATTAGAATCTCCATCGACATTACTCCAACATCGACTGATGGTGGTCTATACTTGGACTCCACTGTATTGAGAGTGATAAGACCATCAATGGATTGGGTTGATGGATCTATCGTTGAAACAGCCGTAAGCACGGGTGCAAGGTCATTCAAGTGGGGGACTTCATATGGGCAATCTCTGATTGCGGACATCTTGGAAGATGGTGCTAGTGGAGTGAAGGGATACGTCTATGAGCCATATCTAACAGCTGTTTCGTATCCTAGTATTCTGTTGTCATCATATGCTAGCGGGTTTAATCTTGCTGAATCATATGCCGCTTCAAACAACCTAATTGGCTGGATGGGCGTTGTAGTTGGAGACCCAAAGATGAGTCCCTATGCAGATATTGTTCACGATACTGAAATTATTGATGTTAGAGTCATAGAAAACGTGTCTAATGGGAAAGAGTTCTCAATGGATGTCGCAATCCAAAATATAGGCCCAGGTATTGCGGTGGGTAATCTAAAAATCATAGATAAATTAGGTGGAGAAGTATTGGAAAATTTGTCATTAACAATACCAGCCGGTTCTGAAATTGGAAGTAGACAAATCATCTCAATTTCACTTAATTCAACTCGATCTGGATGGAATAATTTAGTAGTAAAATGGGAAGCGTCTTCTTTGAATAATCCTGAGAGAAATATCAGTAATAATCAGGTAGACTTCCTATTATGGGTCAATAATGCTCCATCTGTTGACTTGATTTACTGCGACTCTGAAGAATATAGTCGAGGCGACCGGTTTGTTTGCAGTGTTGATGCAAGTGATGACACTGGAATAGAAATAGCTACAATCGCTTGGAGAATTACGTTCGGCAATAATAGTACGGAATGGACTTGGAAAAATACTGGAAGTCAAGATGGCGTAACATGGTGGACTAGCATAGATCTTCCATCGGACATCCCACTTGGAATGCTTGACTTGAAGGTCAATGTAACTGATGCATCGAACCAATCATCGATAGCCGAATCACTTGCTGTCGCACAGATAATTGATGCACCAGCGACTTGGTTTGGAATTCATGTTTCTCAGGTTGATGACCCTGATTGGGGTGGAGCTTCAATATTGACTTCATTCCCAGTTGGAGGCGTAAAAAGAGGGCATATACTAACTCTTAGAGCATGCGCACTCGACGCCGACCACGACCCTGTTACTGAAAGACCACAATTCGTAGCATCTCGTGGCCAAATAGACGGTCTAACATACAATCAAGGTAGCAGTAGCAACCAACATTGTTACATTGCATCATTCAATCTTTCTCCCTCATCAAGCCTAGATTCTTTCACACTAGAACTTAGAGATATTGAAAATAGCCTATTATCAAGAAGAACGATACAAGTTAATGACATGCCACCTGTGATTGACTTGTCCATAGTAGATAGTTTAGGGAACCCAATTGAAAACATCCTCGCCAGTGGTAATGAATATCTGAGAGTAGAGGTGACTGACCGTGATGATTCCGTCTCTGAAGCCTATGGAGATCTTACAATTAAGTGGCCGGGTCAAAGCAGTTACACCAATCCATTCCAACTCGAAGATGGGTTCGCAATGATTCCATTATCGACCACAGAGAGTATTGATAACGGGGATTTGTTCATCCAAGTAAATGTCACGGGAGCTAACGGAGGAACTAACTATTCTACACTCAGTTCACCGATTCTGCTTAGCCCACCTGAAATTCTAGAGACTATTCTTTGTAAGGATGGTGTTGAGATAGACACACTGATGTTTGGTCAATATGCAGACGCCGTCCTTCGGGTAAAATCATCGCGGCCTGTAAAAGACGCATACTCCACAATTGAACAATTTGGCTGGACTGTTGTAGCACCATCACAAGCTCCTGTTGAGTGCGGTCAAGAACAGATTGGTCAAACCGATGAATATCACTTCAGGGTTACACTGGATTCCTCTTTTGTACCGGGTTCCGGTAGCTTAGGGTTTAGAGTGATTGACATTGACGAAATTGTTGCTATATCCTATCTGCCATTCAATTTCATGCACTCTCCACCAATTATTAACGTCACATACGATAGTAATCTTCCCCATCAATCATTGTTAGAGATTGTTGTTGAGATGACCGATGCTGATGGTATAGATGCTAACTGTGGATTGATTGTAACACAATATGGTAATGAGTTATTCAAACACAATCCAAGTATGGTTAGCGATATTGGTGGAGTAGGTGTTTGGAGTTCTTCCTGGCTTTTGCCAAAGTCCGTCAACGGAAGCGTTGACTTCGTTATTTCATGTGAGGACTGGAGTGGAAACAATGTGACGTTTAATCAAACGATTTTGGTAGAATCTGGAGATGATTGCATTGAGGATTGCGAATCTGTTACGGATACATCTGATCAGTCCTCAAAAACCAGTCCTGTCTT
>DAHU01000085.1:0-948 GCA_002495945.1 Euryarchaeota archaeon UBA13 | reverse complement strand
TAATATTATCAATTATTCTTGTTACCTTCTTCGTTATTAGAAAAAAGGAAAACGAAATCGCTGAACAGTGGCAAAGTGAGGATAATGAGCCAACAAGAGATGATAGAATACCTGAAGGTTGGTCTTTGAAGGAATTCATTGAATGGCTGGATGGTCCTAGACCTGATGAATGGGAAGAAAATCAGTGGGAAGAATATCGAAAAAGTCTGGAGGACCTAAGGTAATCGCAGACTTCTTGATGTTTGAGTATCTAGGGCTATCATGGCAGTAGGTTATGTGTTAGTGAATGTATCACCCGGTAAGGAGTATGATGCCTTCAAAACTATAAAGGAAATAGAGAATGTAGTTGACACTACTCTGCTGTTTGGAGATTACGATATAATCGCAAAGCTTGAGGATAATGACCTTACTAAGATTGCAAGAACTGTGGTAGAAACCATTAGGCAAGTTCCAGGAGTAATAAACACAAAAACTCTTGCTGGAGCAGATATATGAAACCGTAATACTGCGTAAAAGTTGCTTCTGAAATGGCCAACTGCGCCCAATATGTGCCGCAGTATAGCGGTTTTCCGGGGGAAATATTATAACCCTTAGAAAAGTGTATGCACATCGAGGTATAACCTATGGGTGAAAAGAAGTACTTCGTTCTCATGGAGGGCGGAAAAGACACAAGCCAAGTATTTGCAAGCCGACAACCACGTGGAGCAGCACTAAAAGCAGCTACACGCGGACACACAGACATCCGTCTGCGTGAGCGTGGAACCAAGAGAGTCCACGTCTTCACTGGACGCATCGACATCGTCGATAAGCCTGCAAACGGCCCAGCGTGGCTTCCTGACAAGATCAAGAAGGCTAACGTAAAGAAGCAAGGAATCGAGCACCTTTGATATTAAGGTTGCAATGATGCAATGCTGAGACGCCCTTGCGGGACTTTGCCCCTCACAGAAC
>DAHU01000021.1:7460-24974 GCA_002495945.1 Euryarchaeota archaeon UBA13 | reverse complement strand
AGAATTGGTTACGGTATAATTTCAGATAATGGCGATGTTTTCTTTACTCATAATTAGTAAGTATCAAATCTTGCCAATGTTACCATAGGGTGATGTCAAACGATGTTAAGACTGTTGCAGATTTAGATTTAAACGATGAACACATTACTGCCGGAGTGGATGACACTTTGCAAGAAGCAGCAAGGAGGCTGCTAACTGTACCCGGTGGAATACTTGTGATTTTGGATGACAACTCTAAGGTTAAAGGGGTAATGGGATATAAACAGTTACTGATAGCAATCGACAAAGAAATTGATACTAAGACTGCTACTTGTGGCAAACATATGGAAATGGATTTCATGGAAATAACGCTCGATTCACCGTTGCCTGAAGTACTAAAGGAGATACGTAAAAGAACTCCTCAAGCAGTGGTTGCTGTCGACAATAATGGGGATTTTAGTGGCTACTTCTCACCTAGTGATTACCAAGAGAGTCGAGCTATTGTAAAGTCGCTCAAAAAACTAAAATTGTAACTAACCGACAATTTTTATCGTCTTTCCACAGCCATCACAGGCGACTCTTAATGGCCTAACGTCGCTAAGCACTGGAATCATAGTTTCGCACGACGGACAGTTCACAGTTGGGACATTTACTTGTTGAGGTGCTGGTTTATCCTGTTCGGTTACTTTCAAGCGTTTAGGACTAACTAGGGCTGTTAAAAACCAAATCGATGATGAGCCAACAGAAGCACCTAAGACATATTCAGGAGGGAATGAAAAGATGTAAATTAGCACTACTACAGGAAGTAGAGTTAATTCTAATAACAAAAATCTTCGATGTTTATTTTTAGTCATAGATAGCGAACTAACTAGACCAAATAACACCACTAATGTTGTGATAATCGTTAGAGACATAGGCCCGTAGATAAGGCTATCACTTGGCTTAACTATGATAGTAAAGTCTTCTTCGAGGGTTACAGAAGTGGCTTCAATCTTAATCACTTCACCCCACGGATATCTAGTATGAGAATAATCAAGGTAATCTGTTTCGAGCATTTCAGAAACTCCAAAAGATGTCAAGACTGAGGATTTGGCCTCGACTGAAATCGAGTAATCTTGCCATAGCGGTGCTGTTTGGGTCATCGTAAAACTCCTCAACAGTTCAATTTGCTCGTCGCTATTTATCTGCTGCAGAGTTGAGAAAGTAAGTTCAACGGGGTGATTGACCACTCTAGTCTCGCCGAGCAAATCAACTGAAACCGAAATTGTCTCAAAATCACCTGTGTCACCTATGAGTTTGCTGCTTAACAGCTGCATTCCGTTAACATCACTCATGTACGTGCGGTATCTTTTCTCAACCTCTCTTTCAAACTGTTCTTTTTCGACGTTTTCAATGTCACGACTTTCTCGCTCTTCTTCACCAACGCTACCGGGATCCCATCCATAGAGTACCGAAGTTTGAGATAATTCGTTATCGCCAATGTGATCCATGCCCCATCGCATCCAAAACGCCATTTCTCCATCGATTTCTAGAATAGTAGTCTTGGCCATTTTCAAATTGCCGTCATCACTACTTAGGTCAATCAATTGGGTTATTGACAACGGGCTACCGACACCACTCGTCCTCAATGGTTCCTCGTTGGGATAGAATGTTCCTGTGCCGCCGCCAGTGTCGGTTACTTGCACAGTAAACTGGGTTGAACCCTCGATTAGCGGACCATTCGATTGAAGATTGAGTTTTACTGAAACACTAATGCTATTAGTTCCTGTTTTTGCATCTAGCCAAGTCCATGTTACGACAATTGAATCGCCACGCTTTGTCTCTATTGGATCACCATCAACTTTCAATCCATCAACAAACATTTCAATTGATTCGGAGTATGCTAGAGCATCTAAACCAAATTGCGAATCGATAACCGCTGACAGATATATGTCGCCACCTTCGATTTGGGGTTCATCAATTGATAACTCCATGAGTGGAATTTCTGCGGTTATACTCGAACTCACTGATTCTGACCCCCATAGGAATTCAAGTTCTGCGTCGCCACCGGGAACACTGAAAATAACTGACCTAGCACTTAGTTCAAGTTCAATTTCGCTGGATGCGGATACTGACATTTCCGAGACAGGAATTGAAAACTGGATTTGTCCCTCACCTTCTGAAAGAACGGATGATTCAATATTTGTTGAATCCGAGAATACCTGCGAGCCAATTTTAACACTCGCTGTAGCGTTTATTTGCGCCCCACCAGCATCACTAACTCGATAATTCATCACAAAATCCCAGGTTGATTCAGGAATAGCACCTGGCCAAACACGCCCAAGACTCCAAACCCCAACAGTTTCCTGCGAGGTGATAGAGTTTGCAATTACCGCATTGCTATCTTCATCGGCAAGTAATTGGGAAAACGGTGTGAGTTCACCAGTAGAGCCTCCGATTAGGAAGAGTTCGACAACGTGAGCATCATCGCAACAGACTACCGTAGACTGTGCCTCAGTGTTGCCAATAATACCAGATGAAAATGGTAGCGACAACATCATGATTATGAGCGTGAAGTGAACTGACCGCTCTAATACCTTGTCCAACACAGACCTTCGAATAACTCCTGCCTCATAATTTACACTATCATGTGTGAATACAAAATCGGGTTTTCACCCGAGCATTCGTAACTCAAAGTGCCTTTTCTAACAGAGTGCCTAACTCCTTTTCGAACAACGAGACCAGTGCTTCACCAACTTCCCCTTGCAAGTCTTCGGGAAGCAACCTTAGTCCTAGCCTAGTTGCTGCTCTTGTAGCCTTTAATTCGGCGTATATTGAACGGGCTTTTGACTGGAAATAGTACGAAACTGCCTCCTTGATTTCCTGTTTCAATTCTGGATCTGCTTCAACTTTATTTCTAATATGCGATTTTAGTTCATCCTTTACCAAGTCTCTAAAAGCCTCAATAACTAAATCCTCAGTTGACATTAAATCTTTGATTTGATCTTTGATACTACCTGTCAGCAAACGCTCTATGGCCATATACCACCGAATCAGCCATAGGGTTTGAAATCATCGTAAGGTGCTAAATTAGTTTGCCAGTCGAAATCAACCGCTTCAATAACGCTGCAGCGTAGGATTTTGTCGATTTCTCTTCATTGGGCCAATGCTCTTTTAATGAATGAATTTGACTATGTAAATCCATTTCAGAGTCGTCGATTACTACTCTAAACCACAGTAACTCTTCGAGCCGAGGAGTTGATAATTTCGGGCTGGATAAAGTAGGGAGAGCAAGTTCACTCATGGCTTGTTGCCGCTGATTAAAGTCCATCTTAGGCCATTTTTTAGTTAGTCGTTTGTATAAGGAATCGGGGAAATCTGGAATCATACTAGTTATTGGAGAGTCGATTTCTGGTATCGGCAGGATGCGTATCGAGCCTTCGTCCTGTAAAATATCCCGGATTTTAGTATAGACTGGATCGTACGAATTATCTAGCGATTGGCGAAGCCATTGACCGCTACCAGCAAGTGGACGTAGACGCCTAACTCTAGCACCATTTGGTGCAATTAATGAAGCAATTGCCGCACATTGAACAACGACATCCAAGGCCCCATTATGCTGTTTTTCTGAATTGGGATGTGAAACGGAAATAGCTAATGGAACTATTCGACTTCTACCTAAATCGTCTATTTCATCGTGCATCCAGGTTTCTTCAAACTGTTCGATACTGATAGAAATTGACGCCCCTGTAGTGAAATTATACTTCTCACCCTTTGGTTGGAATTGGGTTGGCTTGAGTATTTTTCGACTGTATGGTATTTTCGCATCCATCATTGCAGATTCAAGGAATGCCAATGATACAATACTATCTAAATCAGCGGTTGCGAACAAGGCGACGCTCTCACAATTCTTAATTTCTTGAGCAATAGCCTGAACACGGTATTTGACGTGGTGAAATAATTCCGTTTCCACTATGTCATGCATGATAATCAAACAACCCGTGTGATGGGTGTTTTACAGTGTGATATATCAATCACTCGACCATCAATCTTAGTTCGTCTCGCTTGTATCTCCAATCAGAAGGAAGTTTACCTTCATTGATGTAGTAACTTGCAAGTTTTCTAATCTTGGCCTCAGTAATTTCGAGTGAGCGCTTATTGTGAATATCTTTATGATTGCCACTTCCTAAATGTTCGATGATTCTGACTGCCTGGCGCATGAGGTTCATCATGTCTTCTGGATAAGTTCCACCGATATCATTCTCGGCAAGTATCGCACCGATTCTCTTACCGGTGACCAATTTTACATTTGGAACTGCATGCTGGTCTCTCATTATGGTCCCAATTTCAGCGGTTGTATGGCCGGATTTCCCTAATTCCACAACAAGTTTAGTGACCTCGTCAGCATCAGTGTTTGACCACTCGGGAGCCTCGGTAACGTATGGCTTTGATGAACCACTTTTTCCTCTTCTAGATTTGTACATTCGTGCCATGTTGACCACTCAAGCAGGCTTGCGACTTGCCTCTCATTATTAACCACTCCGCATATTAAAGATTAACAAAGTAGTGCTAAAGTCTCTGGTGACCTTTAGCAACTATACCGGGAGTTGACGACCACTCCCAACCCGAAGCAGTAGCTCTAGCCAAACCAATCGGTTGAGAGTTCTGAATTACCAACAAGTCATCACCCGAATTAATACCTGAGTCGTATTGGTCGACAATATTAGAGAAAATATCTCCTTTCCATGATACATCGGGGAGCAAGTGTATCCGTTTCAATGAGGATTTATTGTCGATAATTGGTATAGAGGACTTTGCTAGTGAAAATCCCCTGCGGTCGTTAGACCATAGCGCTATTTGCTTGCCATCTAATTCCAGTCGCCAAAATGGGGGTTTACCTCGCACAGTAACATTTTCCAACCAATCGTCGTTGTTCATTTTGTATCGAGCGATACTAGAAAAATTATCGAGGAGTATCTTATGATGCTTTCGATTTCTAAACTGATGGTTTTGCATTACCTCCGTAACCGTATTACTCAGTTGATCTAAGGCTTGTCTTGATGTTGCGGTCAACCCGTTTCTAGTCTCATAGTAAGTAATGCCCTCGATATCAAAACTCATCGATGAGTGGTTGATTATTGTGTGATATTGATGTCGAGAAATCAATGACTTGAGCATTGTTTCTGTTCTTTGAATCTCATCTTGACTCCATTCCCCTGTAACAGGAATATCATAATGTGAAGCAGGCCACGTTTCTTCTAAATCACGAGGTACTAACCCCAATGGTGAAGTGACCATAACTTCATGAAATGCAGTGGTTCCGATAACATTCAAGAATTTCCGATGTGATTTAGACATTCGATACGGCTTTCTTGCTGAGCAGGGTAATAGCAATAATACTTGGTCAAGTCCACTTGGTGCATGATATTGATGGCTCATGAAATCGACCCACTTAGTGACTATGGGATTGTTTAGTGAAGTGTGTGAGTTACAGTGTAGTATTGTACCGCTTGGTACGTGAGACAACCCAACCTCATCATTGGTGCGCGTCAGTTTGTCATGATATCGTAAATGCTCAACTAGTTTGGGACTGTTTAGTGACTGCTGTTCAACAAGAGTGCGTAATGTTCCGTCTGCCAATCTTGCTTTTACCTCATTCAAAGCCAACTTCCAGTGAGTAAGTTGAGTTTCAATATCTGCGCTATCATATTCACTATCCGACAGTGTTGTTCGGGGCCCGGAACCAGTCAGTATAACATTTGATGCTGAACACTGCCGTGACCTCGACAAATCAAAAATATCGACTCCCAACCATGTTAACACAGCAACATTATCGGGACCACCCAAACCAGGCGTCCACACTAAAGCACCGGGAAAACGGGTCTTTATTGCGTGCAGTGCGTCGACAAGTTTACCTTGTTGTGTGGCTAATTGGACCGCATCAACGAGAACAATAATGCTCGGGTTAATCCCTAAATCTGTTAGTGATGCATCATGATTCAAACGTTGCCAAGAGATTGGCAATAGTCCTCCTTGCCCAGCAGCCTCACCAGCGTTAGCCTCGTCTAGCGAAGGTGGAAGAACGTGGCCAATTTTGGTTGTGTAATTAGGTGAATTATCCGCAAAATTCGGCGGCGACAGCGGTAGATTTGACCTAACTGACAGCGTTTGAGGAATCTCACTATCAGTTTCAGCGTCAAACGGTGCTAAACTATGCGGCATTTCGCAATCGCCTGATAATTTGATTAGGCAAGGTGTTGATGCTGAAGGGGATTTTCTGTCACCTAGGGCCCAACTACGAGCAAACATATGCCGAAGAATAACGGTCCTACCCAACTCATTCGCCATAACTAATGCTAATGTTATTCGTACAAGAATAATTCCTTTCAATCCCTAACTTCAAACATAACAAACCGAACGCCAGTACATGCAGGGTGGATTCAAGCCGGTAGTCATAGGTTTGCTAATACTACTATCTGTTGCTACCTTTGCCATCGAGAGTATAGAATCTGATTCTGTTCCATCTGATAGTCTAAGCAAACAAGAAATGACATATCATAGCGACTCAAGACAGGTCTATAGTTGGGATATTTCAAATGAAAGTTGGTACAGTATCCAAACTAACTGCGCCACATGTATTACGGCGTTAACGCTGAACGAGATTGAAATCGACTCTGGAAAATCTCTTTACTCGGGACAATCAAACAATCACGGTAAATTAGAGTTAACTATTGACAACCCACAAGGAGAACTATACCAAATTTCATCGCTTGTCGACATCGATGATGCTTTTCCAAATACAAGACCTGCCCCCTCCACTCAATTTGACTTAATCCAGCCCGCTGTGTGCTCTGATGCAAGTCAATGCGTTGAAAAAAATTCACCATTGTTGGCTAGTTTTAGAACTATTGCAAGTGATAATGGATTACGCAACATTAGCGGAATTTTAGATAATCAACAGCACGAATTTTTTGGTTTCAATATCTCTTCCGGTGATTCCATTGAATTCTCGATTGAGCATACCAGCTCAGACATACTTTTCGAGGCTTTTTGGCAGAATGCAACCTCAGAACTTGAACTTGGCAACATTTCTGCAGCATCTATTCCAACAAATTTTGCTCAAACTCCAAACGTTGAATTCACAAACATTGACCATGATGGTAGAATCTTGATTAGAGTTTCCTCACAAACTGTCAACACAATCTGGTCACTGGGTATTGTTGTTCACAGCGAATCGCAATCCTCTATGATTGACCTGTCGCAATCAAGTGACATATTTGGTCACAATTCACGAACTATAATTTTTGATTTGGATGATACCACATCAACCATTTTATTACCCAGGATTAATGATGTGAATTACAGTTTTTATTCATTAATTAGCGGCCAGTGGTTACTAACCGGCGACGGCACAATATACCGAGATACCCCAACTAAGATCTATCCTTTACCGACCAGTACTGCGTTAAAACTCACTGTCTCCGCTGAAGTTTTTTACATCCAGGCAAGCACTGAAAACTTTGGAGATTTACAAAGTGGATTAGAGGCGCCATCTGTACCACCGATGAAAATTTCAACTGACAATTCATCTTGGCCTTTGCTAAATATGTCTAACCAAAATCTTGAGGGTCAATTTACTAAATCAATTAGAGATACTTCCGATGTTTACCGAATAGAGATAGATGCATGGGAGGATTCAATACACTTCATCATGATAGAGATCGAAGGAGATATCAATTTATTTGAAATTGAATTAATCGAGAAAAATCAAGAAGATTGGTCGGAAGTTCAATCTAAAGTGAAAACCAAAACTCTAGGTAAATTAAGCGTCGCTTTGGAGGTCTCAAGAGGCACGCATTTCTTCAGAATTTCCTTAATCAACAACACAATTAATTCAACATGGGGTGAGGATGTTGAACCTATTAGTTACACCATGAGTACGACCTATGAATTGGTTGATGAGGGTGATGAGCCATGGTTCCCACCAGATGAAAATGCCAAGAAGTGGGGTACAGTTGCTAGGTGGTTCATGGGTCTGTTATTTCTAGCACCTGCTCTTTACCTAGGAATATTGCAATATCGCAAGAAAAGTTATGCCAAAGTATTAGCTACAAAACAACAACGGTTGGCGTGGTTAAAGTCGAGATTAGATCAAGGTATTAGCCCGAAGCAAAATCGTAAAGAATTGGCAAAATCACTCGATGCGGTAGCAACACTGGACTGGGATGAAGCATGCCAGACGTGGGGCGAGGCTGATTTAGTGTACCGTACCGATAACGTAGCAATCGCGTGTTGGAAGGTGGACGCAAGAATCAGCAAAACCAAAGATGCTTGGCCGATTATTATTGGCATTTACACAATTAAAGGTACTTGGGAAATTGCCGCTTTGCGCTTGGATTCTCCGGAAGGAGAGGCTTGGGAAATCAATTCTGTCACACCGAGGTTTTTGCACAGTGGTTACGAAGTATTCCTAGACACATTAAATCCCGGAAACAAGACATTTTTGTCTGTGGAATTATCAGGTACTGCAAATTTGGTAGACATTGAACTAAACGGCAGGTTGGATGGGCAACCATTCGCATGTAGGACTAGTAAAACACTATACAGAGACGAAGAAGAGTAGTTATTCTCGACGCTTTTTTGCGTCTTGTTTGATTCGCTGTTGCAATTCTTCATCATTGTAATTGTGCCTCGTAGACTCCAATTGTTTAAGTTCGGATTTGCTTACCTTCTTTGGCATTTCCAACTTAACAAGAACAACGACATCGCCACGTCCAGAACCCCTAATTCGCGGCAAGCCCTTGCCACGAATTTCAATAGTCTCTCCTGAGTTGGTCATTTTTGGAACATTGATTTTTAATTCTGAGCCGTCGATGTGAGGTAGTTTGATTGTTGTACCAAGTACTAAATCTGTGTATTGTAAAGGTAATGACATAATTAAATCCGCACCGGACCTTTCAAACCAATCATGTTGTTCAATTTCTAATTCAATGAATAGATCGCCATTTTCGCCACGACCTCTCAATGCTGGTTCACCCTTGCCACGCATCCTTAACCTGGTGCCATCTTCCGCCCCTTTTGGTATCGTGAATCGCAACTTAGTTTCCTTAAGTTGTTGACCACTACCCTTGCAGGTTTTACATTTAGTTTTGATAATCTGGCCCATTCCAGAGCAAGTTGGACAATCTCTTATGACATCTTGAACAAATGGCCCAACTTGTTGCCTGGCTCTTATCTTGCCTTGACCGCCACAGTTACTGCACGAGATTATATCACCATCTTCAGCACCAGTGCCCGAACAATCATCACAGGTAGTCGGCAGTTCAATCTCTAATTCCTCGCTAGTTCCCTCAAAAACTGACTCCAAATTGATACTATATCTGACAATTACATCATTTCCCCGATTTCGTGACCGCCTTGAGCCGCCACCAAAAAAACTCGAAAAGAAATCTCCACCAAGAATATCCTCGAGATTAATATTGAATGAACCACCACCAAAGCCGCCAAATGGTGAGCCACCTGGACTGTTGTGACCATAGCGGTCATACATCTGACGCTTCTCCGAATCAGATAAGACTGCATATGCTTCTTGAATCTCTTTGAATTTATCCTCTGCATCGTCTTCTGTACTACGGTCGGGATGATACTTACGGGCAAGGCTTCGAAAGGCATTTTTCAGCTCTTTGTCGCCTGCGGATTTGTCGACACCAAGCACTTCGTAATAGTCTCGCTTCTCCACCACTTAGACCTCCCCCTGTCTTTTGCCTGCCACACTAACATCTTTCAATATCACGGAAGTTACTGAACATCTAGACCACAGTTATCGCAAAATCTGTCACCGGGTTTTATCGGGTAGCCACAACCCCGACAATGTTGAGATTTGGGCAAGTTTTGGGAGGTTGGCGATATTGAGTTGCTACTGGGTAACATGGCCATAGATTCTAGTGTTTGTGCGCTTGAAATCGTATTTTTCGGGGGGGAGAAAGCCGAGAAATCTTTGGCGGTTGAGGTTGATACACTTTCAGTTGCTTGTTCGGTTGCAGATTGGTTATAATTATCAATGTACTCGGATTGAGGTCCAATATCAACTTCATTTCGTTCATATTGGATTGGGGCTTGGGGTTTTTCAGCCCTTACTGGTGCAGCAGAAGACGCTAATTTTAGCGCTGTAATACGCTGCTGCTCTCGGCCTACGCCAGCAGATCCTTTACCGAAAATACCGCCGAGGAAATCGAGGAATCGGTCCATTGGACTAGCCTTTCTGGTTGCTCCTATGGTTGATTGTACTTCTTGGTCATCATATGTCGATTCGCCTGAAACTCTCCGAGTTGCTTCTATAACGCTCTTGGATTCATTGAGCATCGAAACCTCTACCTTATTTTCATCGGACAATTCAATCTCTGGGGCCTCCATTGAAATTTGCGATACATCAGCGGATAGTCTTGATTGATTACTTATTTCAGATGGAATTTCTGCATTGGTTTGCCACACGCCAGCTTCCTCAGCAGCGTATACATTCTTCATTTTCTTCATTACTTTTGAGCGGCGATATTCGAAATCTTTGACAGTATTTGATTTTCGATAGATGAATATTCCAATGAGTACTCCTGTCAAGTAATAAGGAATCATTAACATTGGCTCAATAGAAAAGATGTCCCGCAGTGGTGTAACAATAACATGAATAAAGACGAGCAATAACACCGGCATCACTGAAACACTTTTCGCACTCAACGACTTATCTTGCATGTCTCTCACCTCAAATTTGTTTTCCTAACATTAATTTAAATTACCATCATTTGATTCTCGGTCATTGAATGACCTGGTTCTGCCAAATAATCCATAAAACAAGCCGATAGAAAATGTGGTATGTAAAATCAAAATCGCAACTGGCGTTCCAATTAGCAAACTTATTTTTTGCTTGACAATAGAGAATCTAAGACCTTCAATTAGTATCAAAATGAGATATAATAGGGGTGGCAAGAACCATATTTCCACCGCCATAATGGCTAGACTAATGGTTAATAATAACCCAAACCATGGTAAAAATTCTCTAAGACTCGCCCTGCCTTTGTGACGTTGGAGGAGTTTCGTACGCCAAAATCCATATCTAAAACCCATTTTACTCCAACTTCTCAAAGTAGATCTTTTACTCATATTTATTATTGCTGAGTCAGTACGATACAACTGATATCCGGCACTCTTCAACCGCATCGACAAATCGCTATCTTGGCTGGTAATAAACGAATTATCCCAGCCATTAACATCGTTCAATGCTTTACGATAATGCAAACAAAATGCAGGAACATTAGTCTGCTCCGTGCCTGAAAAATTGTCAAACTGCCCATTTCCGCTGGCCAGTGGTGATGATAAACCCGCTTCAATCCAAGATTCTACCAATCCCAACTTGCCCGTTTTGGATGATACCTTGCAGCCTAATGCTCCGACAGAATTATTGTTGGCTTTCTGGAGTTTGCCCATCACATTTACCATCGTTTGAATATGCTCTTTGCCAACAGTACAATGGCCAATAATCTCAAACATATACTCAACTGAATTAGGAATTATTTTTAGCGCTAAATTCCTTGCTTGGGCAACATACTTTTCGGGGTTTTTGTGCAGATGTATAACTGGTTGCTCTCCGCCTCTCGTCCCAATAAAATCACTGATTAATTGCCATGTAGAATCGGTAGAGCCACCATCAAATACGTGAATTTGATGTAAGTTATCCGGATAGGATTGAGAACATAAAGATTCCAAACACTGAATTATGGATTGTGCCTCATTAAGCACTGGTATGACTGACGCAACAGAAGGCTGAAACTCGTCTGCCATGCTCGACTATCGTTGTTTGTGTTTTCATACTTACTAAATTTGGGAGTGAAATAAACAGTTTGAAGAGTAAATGACTCTTAGCCGTGGTGTGACTGATGCAAAGATTCTGTTAAACGGTATTGATGAAGGCATCAATACTGTCATCTACACTAAAATCACCGGTGCTGAGTCTCCTCAATTAGTGCTGAAAAGCGTGGAAAGCATATTTCCAGACTTTACCACAGACGGGCAAATTGATGAGCCATCATTAGGCAAAGCATCAAACTTCGAGATTCGACGAGAAAATGTTTCCATGAACAACTTCCTAACACTAATCCACAAGCAATCAATCCTTGATACTGCCCTTGATGTATTGAGTATGAACCTTATCGGCAACACCACGAGGTTTGAAATTCTCCGTCAAGCGGCGATTGCTGGTAAAGTCGCATTTAATCTTGAAGGTCAAAGGCCGCTAGGTGGAACAATAACCGTTGAATTGAGTGGCGATGATTTAGCCTCATGGATAGAAGCTGCTACATGGCATAAGGGTCGAGACACCGTTCCGCGTAGGATAAATGATGATAGAACGATGAATCAAGACGGCGATGCTGCTACTTGGCATTGAGAGTTTTCAGTAAATCATTAGCCATATTTTCATCTGCAGGGGCAATTGATACCCCTTTAATCTCTTCAAACCAGTCGATTTTATCATGTGAGGTCCAAGAATCTTGGTTATCATAAATTTCATCCAGGTCAGTTTCTATTTCGATTAGATGAAGATTGATGTCTAATTGAGGATAAGAGTGATGTTGGTTGGAAAGGGTTCTAACCGCCCTGACAGTCCAATTGAACTCTTCCTTCATTTCTCGACAAATCGCTGAAAAATGCGATTCACCGTGCTCAACCTTACCCCCGGGAAACTCCCAAAAACCGGCCAATTCAGAGTTGATATTTCTGCGAGCGAGCATGATTTTATTGTTATTGAACAGGACGGCTCCCACCACTTCTAAGGTTGGTTTGAATAACAGTCGAGCGATTATTTTCTCTAACATTTCAATCGCAGTTGTCATTGAACAAACTTGTTCTTTTGGAAAATGCACAAAACATGCCGGAATCGTGTTATTTGCATCACTTTGATTAATTGATTTTAGTGTATAGTAATAAGTCTCATTACAGATAAATGCGCCAGCATCGTGTGAAATCATTAGACCTTCAATAGGCGGATATTGCATTGAGTTAACCACATTTTTATCACAATAAAACTCCTCATCACCCAGTCTATGATTGATTAATTGTCTGCCATTGTTATCCGGTATGCGCATGTTTAACAGACTCTGCGCCCTCGTTTCAAATCGAATTGATTCACATGATTCACACAAACCCATGTGTATTACTGCATCCCATCGGCTGCCAGAACCGATCTTATTGGCAATCATGACCGAACCTGTCTCATCTACGCTCAGCAATTGTTTCTCAATAGTTACCGATATTGTCTGAGCGTCATTAGGATTTTTACGTTGTTGAAGCCATGGATCTGTTATGTTAAGTTCCTTGCTGAACGTTTTCAAAATATTCTCAGATATGTTATCCTTATTATCTCCAAATGGCTCGAAACCTGTCAATAATATTCTCGCCATGGAAAGCGTAACGAGTATCGACTTTTGACCTGTTTGTATACAATCAAGGGTTATATTGACATGCAAAGAGGCACTCCACCACATCAATCATGATGAGCGAATCTAGTTTTGCCGAATCCGAAACTCAACCAAACAAGGTAGTTACCGGATTAAAAGTATTCAAGCAAATTTGGAAAGAAATGACGCTCGGCGTTGGATTTTGGGGGGCTTTAAGGCCATTAGTTGCAGCAATTTTAGCGGCAGTTCCGTTCCTATACTTGGGCCATCACTTCAACCGTAAACATCAGAAGGCTCTCGACCTATCTTTACTACAGATACCACTTGCATTAACCGTCATCTTGTGGTTCGTTTTATGGGCATATTCAATCTTTGAAGCCTGGCGAGACGCCACAAAATTCGTTGCCGAAAAGAATAGTCAGGGCAACCAAAGCTGATCTGTAACTGGAATCTCTCCGCTGAGCATTCCCGATAGATCATTCAAGTCATCATTATCGAATTCATCTGGTAATTCTCCGGTGATAAAGTTCCTCAAATTTACTGACTCGATAGCCCAATACATGACTGAATCTTCATTATTTGAGTGCCCTGGATGGTCTTTGTCTTCATGGTCCACCGGTGATTTGTAAACTAAGTTTACCAAACCCAATAGATGGCCAAATTCGTGGACAAGGACGCTATTTTCGATTTCTTCAGCGGATGGTCGGCTGAAAAATGGACCTTCGGCTTCCTCAACAGCATCCTTGAAGATAGCTACTGTCGAAGCATCAACTGCAACCCCCAATACATCATTATTTTCATATCCTGTAGAAGGGAAAATTGCCTGCCAGTATAGTGTTGAACCAGTTTGTGGTTGGTTGGATTTATGCATCCATCCCTTCTCCCTAACATCATCAGCAGTCCATGAGCCGGAGTGCTCAAAATTTGTTTCTGTTAGTAAGACGTTAATTCCACCGGGCTTGTCACAAACCTCTCCCAATCTAGTTTTTAGCAAATCAACAGAACTCTGTTCTGGCATATAGCCAGACTCATAATCAATTTCAACGACCATCGAAGTGTACTTATCTGCACTCAAACATGCTAAAGTCAGACCACCCGGAATCCCTCGATTATCCTTTACAGCCAGCACATTACCGCCAAAACAACCAGCAAAAGACATCGTCATCATCAATAACGCCAACATCAAAGGTATAGATTTACGCACTCCCATAATAATCGCCAATACTCAGTCGTTCAAAATGTTACTACCAATCTTCTGGTATCTCAAATGGAGAAAAAAGCTGGCCAGGAGAACTTATGTTGGCCAATTGAGTACGTGCTAAATGTTCCCACATACGCAATGCCTTGATACCATCAAATAATATCATCTCAGTCTCCACCATTGTGACCCTGACCAGCGTTTCCAAAATATCCATACGATCCTCATCGATAACAGAAAGAATCTTTTCAATTGCCAGTGATGATTTGACTTCTTCTTGGATTGGTTGCTCGATTGGCCACTGGTTGATTATCGTATCATGAAGTTCCATATTGTGTTCTTGAGCATGTTTGATTAGAGTTTCCAACATAGGAGAAATCATGTTTTGAATTACCATGCTGACTTCGACAAGAGGCATACTCAACTGTTTGATGAGATTTACCATCCGCTCTTGCAGAGTTACTAAACCTTCAACAGAACCGTCTGCCACCAACAACACCTCAGCAAATATCAACCGGTTTGACGAGAATCATATCTTATCGGGGAAGAATCGCCTCTAACACCGTCCTCTTCATCATCATTGACTTCAAACCAATCGACTATCCAATCGCCATCCGTATCCCAATTTATTGGACTGCTCCCCTCTGCTAAGTGGTCATCATCAAAATCAATCAAATACCAACCTAATTCGTGTTCACCAACTGCTCTAACTGGAGCAGTTTGCGGAGAACTCGCATAGTATATTTCCCATTGATCGGTTCGAGCACCGGAAACCAGTAGTTCATCATCCGAGCTATCTAATGACAAGAAATCTTCGTCATTATCTTCGATTATCAATACATAACGGAAATCTGTGCCTGATTGTTTATCCATCTTGAGGTAGTTTGTCGAGCCTTCAGATGGCTCGCCAAGACCTAAGGTGTAGCCTCTAAATTGCCACCATTCTTCCACCGGACTGCCTTGATAGACAAGTGGTGCTAACCTAACGGCGTTTGGCGAAGTTAGGTCTTCGTCAGTTAACATGTAAAATTCCTGGAAATTAGTGTATGGCTCGTAGCTACACCCTGCGCCTGAGCAGTCGTAATTACCATCATTATCTGGGTCGAGATTCGCGTCTACTGGGTCAGCAGGGTCTAAGGTAAACCACGTGAATTCTAATTCCGGCCGCGATAAAGTTCCGGAATCCGTTGACAATGGAAGACACGAAACTGTGTTCGTATCACACTCTCCACCGGTGATTGAATCAATCCATACAACCTTAATCTTCAGATATGATGAGAAGTTATCATTGGACTCATTCCATGCCATTTTGTACTCATACCAATCTGGCAACATATCACCATCTGAATCATTGTCTATCGGATTTATACCATACTTGAAAACTTCGCGACCGTCGCTCAGATTGTAATCAATCTGGTGAGAAACAACTTGTCCGTTGACGATTTGGGTGATGTAGGTTACAGAATCACCATCTGTATCATTCAAATCTGGTCTGGTGTTGTTATTCCATTCCATCAAATTTGTAAACGGTAGTGAGCCTGGCCCTGGTTGGATTATCACGCCGCTTTCAACGAAAACACGCTCGTCCCATGCTCCTTGCTCTGCTGGTATGTCAACCGAATTTCGGTCATACCAACCGTCACTGTCACCATCATAATTTACATCATGTGGATTTATTGGATTGGCAGCCCAATGATCCTGTGTAGTCACATCAGGCATTCCGTAAATAGCATAACAGTACTCCCATCCATCTGGAATTGAATCCCCGTCAGAATCCATGCTTGTTGGGTCTGCTACACCAATCAAAGTTCGATTGAAATTATTATCATCATAACTATTGATTTTTTGCATACGGTCAAAACTATCTGTGCTCTTAGTGACGAAATCGTTGTAAATTCCGGCTGCTGCTTCTGAGTAACTATAGCCTAATTCTTCCATGTAAGCATTAATAGCGTCATCGCCAAAACTCAAAATTCCAACATCTTGGGGCACAGTATTCCGTTCAGAATATTTACCCCATGTTCGGGATTCCCATTCTCTCAGGTTTGAAAATCGTTCATCCAGTGATATATTGCCATCGCCATCGCAGTCAAAACTATCACCATCGGTATCCAGCAGGACATCACCGTCAATTAGCGGGTTAATACTCCAAAGATTATTTTCCAAATCCCATTCAGCAAACCAGTACTCAAATCCATCATACATTCCGTCGCCATCAGTATCAGGATTGGTTGGGTCAGTTATGCCCATTAGGATAGAGATAAATGCGTTAGCAGGTTCCCCATTTTGCCAATCGTTGAAATCATTCAATAGACGTTTACCCCTGGTTTCTTTAGATATCAGCATATTGAACATTCGTTGTGTTTTCTCGGTAGGTTGCAGTAAATCTCCATCAATGTGCAATAAAGGTGCATCCGAAGGGTGAGCAATTCCATTGTCTGGGTTGGAAGTGACGAGAGCAAATTCCTGCAAATCAACGAGTCCGTCTTCATCGGAGTCAAACAAACCATCTCCTGGCGTTAATGGGTTGAGAGTCCAAGTTTGGGCTGAAGAATTCCAAGTTGTGAACAGCAATTCTACACCGTCGATTATGCCATCACCATCTGTATCAACATTATTTGGATCTCCAGTCAAGCCAGTAAGGTTTCTTTGAGTTGAATTTACAAATGAGCCAAACGATAGGTCTGTTTGGATACCTGCCCATGCTTGGAAAGTGTAGGCACTTCCAATAGTTGTAACAAACCATTTCGGTGAACTCCGGTTAGCGTCGGTTTCGGACAACAGTGGGTCGATTGCATTGTATTCTTCCCAATTAGTCATACCATCATCATCAGCATCTTGCCAACGGTCTGCTGGCTGTACTGGACTTAGAGTCCATTCATCTTGGAGGATATCCCATCTGGAAAACCATAT
>DAHU01000021.1:0-7081 GCA_002495945.1 Euryarchaeota archaeon UBA13 | reverse complement strand
CCAGAATCTAGTGAATTTTGAGTGGCAAGATAAGACCCAGCAGCTCTTTCAGCATATGATGCCTCTGGGTAACCATTCAATTCAACATTATCAAATAAATCAGTAGAGAAACCAAATGGTAGGTTATCAAAATCCACGGGGTTGTTATCATCAAACAAGTCGTCCCTAAAATGATACTCAAGATAATTTACGAATGCTTCATTTGATTGTAGGATACCGTCAGCGTTGATATCAAAGCCGTCATTATCGGGATTATTTAGTGCGTCTGAACCATTCAATGGATTTATTCCAACCCTACTTGGGCTCCAAGAACATGAGTATGACGCCTCCCAGCCATCTGGCAAAGTGTCGCCATCGGAGTCAACATTATTGGGGTCTGATTCACTCCAACTCTCCGCAAAAGACGCATTCTCACCGTGAGATTCGAGCAAAAGGCCCTCCATTGTTTGATACTTTAGTTGACTCCACTGATATTCACACAAATTTTGCAACCCGTCTCCATCAGCATCCCATGTGGCATCTTCGGGACGGTTCGGGTCCAGTGACCAATTGTTACCTCCTGTGAAAGAGGAGCCTACCCAGCGCCGATTTTCAATCTCCCAACCATCTGGCATTCCGTCTCCATCGCTATCAAAATTAGTTGGATCTGTCCCCACATCAGTAGTTGCAGACTGAAGATAAGTTTGGTTGGCATTAGCACCTATTTGGCTATCGCATATGTACTCTAATTGGACATTGTAGTAACACCACAGGTTTGTACTCTCATAGAAGAAACCAAAGTATTCCTCTCCATCACTCAAGCCATCTCCATCAGTGTCACCAACATTTGGGTTGGTTGAATTATAACCGTCGTCAGTTCTTTGAACATATCTAAATTCATCGAGATTGGTCCACAAACGCTCGTATATTCCATCACCCGATTGGTCAAGGTCAAGGCCGTCAAAATCGAAGTCTAGTAGCGCATCCCACGGGTCTGTTGGATCCAAACCATTGCCGATTTCCCAGCCGTCTGGGATTCCGTCGCTATCAGAATCGTTAGACTTTGGATTCATCAGCTCGAGGTTAGAATATTGACCCGGGTCTGCAGCCCCGAAGATTGTGAAATTTCCTGGTTCACCAACAGTGACAATTTCCGTTATATATCCGGGAATAACCTCTTGATTATCAATTTCATAGACATTGGAGTAATCTCCGGAAACAACCCATGTTCCTGCATCTGAACCCAGAATTATTTGTTGACCTGTGGTGTAGATTGCGCGTATGTTGTTTGCCTCTCTCACTCCTATTTCATCAGAACCCGGATTTTCTAATAACCCGCTGTGCGAAATTATACCATCAATTAGGCGCATTTGATGAAGTCCTGAAGGTGTTCCAAACCACAGTACTTGAGGACTGTCTGGCGTTGGTCCATCCAGATGTAAATCTCTAATTTCTGCCGGATTCTCATCACTACCAGATGGAAGGGTCCGCAACTCATTAATCGATGCAAATATTCCGGTATCTTCTCTTGTGTAATAAAATCGCCAATCTGCTGAATCTCCATCCCGACCAGAATTAGTTTCCGAGATGAGTAAGCCTTTGTCTGTAGCAACAAATAATGTCAAATTGCCGTTTGCCAATCCGTGTTCGATATCGGTAACGGTTGCATTACCGTTGAACAACTGATTTGTTATTACTGAGTTAACTGGATTGATATCTTCTATTAACCCAGCGCTACTGATGTCGAAAACATTGCCAACTCCCGCAGCACCCAATCCAATAATCTGATTATTTGGGCTATTTATCTGTAATTCCTCTATCTCGAGAATGCCTTCAGTCTGTGACCAATCCCAATTTTGAATGCCCTGCAAGAACCCATCGACTTGAATTCTTCCCACTCCGAGTCCAAAGTTTGAGGCAACTGCCAAAGCATACAAATTATCATCGGAATCAAATAATAATTCAGCATCTTCCAGGATTACTCCTTGTGGCATCCAATAATCAGTACTAGAACCCTCAAAGAAATCTAAAACTGTTATACCATATTTTGTGGTGATATATACCATATCATCGAACTCGTTCAGTGATCTGATGTCATGATGGATTACACTCGGTTGGCTTCCATCTGTTGCAAATGTAATTGGATAAGTGAAGAGAGATGATGATTGGCTATCGAATTCTATTGATTTCAAACCTGCAATAACTTTGTTGCCATCATCAAAATAAACATTGTATTCTTGTATATTGGATAGTTGTTCACCCAGTACCAAAGCGGTATCTGTTCGACTAACATCGGGAGATATTACTCCATCCAAATTTGCATCCCATCCGTCAAAATCATCGTCAGCTAATGCGCTACTCCGGTTCAGCGGATCTAATCCAAAATGTACTTCCCAACCGTCCGGAATACCATCTCCAAATGAAGGAAACAAACTTCGTATTGAGAATCCATCCCAATTGAATCTGTCAGAATCTTTCAGTAATGGATCTGTACCTAACCACAAATCTTCACCAACAGGGGAGGCAGCATTTGTGCAAGCGGGTAATATATTCTGGAAAGTTGCGTTAGCACCTGTAGGAATGAATGGCCAGTTGGTTAATAGTGAACCTTCGGGCAAGGTTGCAGTACACCACAAACCGTCTAATTCAGTAGTGTGGTTAGATGGTGCTCCGTGGATATATTCTTCGCTGGAGGTATACCATTCATTTTGATTCATTATGCCATCTCGGTTGACATCAAAACCATCCATGTCTGGATCTTTTGTTGCATCACTAGCATTTAGGGGGTCGAAATCTTGACACTGATAACGTTTGGAAAATAGATCAAACCCACCTATTCTCAAACACATGTATGCTTCGTAGCCATCCGGCATCCCATCGCCATCTGTGTCGGCTTTACGTGGGTCGAGGTAAGATCTAACGCCTTCACCATCAACAACTCCGGTAAGGCCCCTCAAGAATCCCGGATCGATACACTCTGCGGGATATGGCCAACAGTATTCTTCGGTTGCATTTAATCCGTCGCGGTCATTATCAAGCAGGGCATCAGATGCATCATCCTTGTCTAGACCCTCCATGGCGAAACCTCGTCCATCAATCGAGGTTCCGTTAATCCACTCTGTGAACAAATTCTCATGGACATCAGGAATACCATCACCGTCGGTATCGGTAGTTGGGGGCGGCTCTTGGTCAGTATCATCTGGATGAACATTGGATACCGGTGAGATTGTTGGAAACTGAGACATAAAGAGTAAACTAATGACTACTGCAAGGGTTGTTAACAATGTTGATTGACTTCTACGCACAGGTCCACCTCACACACAGCATACGCTTCGCACTTGCTGACTCACTGATTACCCTTAAGAGTATGATGGAGTGATGTTCCGACAAAAACTCAAGATTTGATGCTCGAATCATCACCAACTCTCGATAAATCACGAATAAACTCGTAACTTTTTGCGATTTATTCAATACCTTTACGCGCCCGGATTCGGATGTTAGCATGACTTTGAGAATAACTCATTTGGGAACTGGCAGTCGAGGCAACTCAACTTTGCTAGAAACTGAAGAGGTGAAAGTGCTTGTTGACCAAGGATTTAGCGGTGCACAACTCCAAAAGCGCCTCGGATTACTTGGCATAAATCCAGAGGAAATTGATTGTGCATTAATCACTCATCACCATGGAGACCACGGCGGTGGTGCCACTATCGCACAGAAAAAATGGCAAATGCAAATGCTTGCTAATGAACGCACTGCGCTAGAGCTTGGTTTGGACCCTATGCTAACCTCTTACTTCGGTTCACTGGATTTGATTAGAATCGGCGAAGAATTGACTATTTTACCCGTCCCAGTCCCGCATTCGGGCTCGGAAAATGTTGCCTTCGTGGCAAGTTATCGGGGTGAAAGAGCAGCAATAATAACTGATTTAGGGTCTTGGACTGACGAACTAGTTAGACATGTTCACGGTTGTGAACACATTTCGATAGAAGCCAATTACGATGCGAAAAGACTTGACTCCGGACCATACCCCTACTCGTTAAAAGAGCGCATTAGGGGCCGAGGAGGGCACCTTTCTAACAATCAAACTGGCGAATTCCTTGCTGAAGTTTGTACAAGCGCTACAAGAAACATCGTACTTACTCACCTATCAGAGAAAAATAACTCCCCTCATTTAGCAGAATCCACTGTATTGTACTACATTGGAGATTTGTTTGAGGGCGACATCCACATTTCACTGCAAGATGGGCCAGAAAAAACCCATTACATTGGCAAAACAGATAATTCGCCACCTCATACCAGTATCGAGGATAAGGCTAAGATTGAGTAAAATCACACCATTTTTAGGTCAATACCTAAATGATACCAAAGTATGAGCAAACCATGCCACCCGCTAGGCAGCGTCGTAATGTGTCTCAAAGACGCGATGAAGTTGCGGGGGTAAGCGAAGTACTGGGCGTCATTATGATGCTGGCGATGGTTGTTTCAATAATGGGTGGAGTATGGGTGTTTCTCAACCCGTATATCTCCGATTTTGAGGATAATACCAATTGGAATGCCGCCAATGGAATCGCAGACAGGCTTGAAGATCGAATCGATGTAGCAGCAGATTCACCAGAAGGCACAGGTATAAGGCACAAATTAGGAATGAGGACCTCAATGCTTCAAGGTGTTAGTAATTTGGAGCTCTGGTCGATAAGTGCTGATTTGACATCGGCTGATATAGTAAATGTCCATGACTACACAGGTTCAACATTCACCGTCAGTGCCGTCAATTCAACTGCCACTAAAGCAGTAATTTACGACGAAACTGGATTAAATGAATTTACCATCGATACAAACAGCGGATTAGTGACACATAATATGCAACTAACAGACTGGTACGTTATCACAATTCTCAACGATAACGAAGAACCAATTCACAAGACGATAAAATATACCATCTCAGGACTAAGAATAATCACCAGTCTTGGTAATGGAGAACATGAAATATATTTAGTTAACAATGCAAGAATTGAGCACTTTGCTGATTCTGCGTGGGAGATTAGCAAATTTCCAAGAGTCGAATTTGACCAATTAGCCACTGGTGGAGTTAGGCTGTCGATAATTTTGACCAACATTGCTGTAAACGGCAGCCTTGGTAGTGCTAATCAATTAGGCATCGACATCGTTTCAGCAGGTACGATAACTCCGTTTTCAGGGCTATGCTATAATGTAAGATATTCCTTAATCAACTCAGTGTCAGCGGTAATTACGCCACAATATGATGAACAGTGGTTATCTGAATATGCGCTAAACCGTGCTTCTGGAACATTAGATTCCTACATCGGATTAGCACCTTTCGAGAGAGCCAGCGGTGCTGACGGGATTACGGTAAGTTCTGTTGGCCAACCAGTGTATTTTGATTTATCAATCAATGAGGTTGTGGTTGAGCGATGAAGCGCAATTTAACCCGTAATGATGAAGCCGTGTCAGCGGCGATTGCCACTGTTCTGCTATTTGGCGGGGTTGTTTCTATCATTGGATTAATGTTGGTCTCTATGTTGCCAATTATTGAGGAGTTAGAAGGTTCAATCGAGCGAGACGATATGTCCTCACAGATGATGATATTAGCTCAGCAAACCGAGGTATTGAGTGAACATGGGATGCCAGGTGATTCAACAGAAGTAGAACTAATTCCCTTAGATGGAAGTCTGTCATGGGATAGCACCCGAGGAGGAATGTGGTATTCATCTACTTGGCTGGATGATACTACTTTCCGCATGAAAGGAATCTTGGATTTCGATGACCAAATTGAAGTTAAACATCCAGAGAGTAAAACGACGGCTGTCTGTTTCAGTGATTTGCGATTGGGCCCGACAAGGCCTTTCTTTTATTCAGTACCAGACTGGATAGACAACCTTGCTGTGTCGGCAAAACAAGGTCTTGCTTCGCCATTAGGACCAATTAAAATCAAAATGTTCAATGGTGAAACCGCAACTGATACAATCCAAATGAATGTCGATGATACCATCACTATCGATGCTAGCTCAATAAGTGATTTGCGAATAGAATCATCTCATGAGTTAATGGTATTAGCAAGTTCTGGCCAAGGGGGTGCTGCAATGATAACACCTGATAACCCAAGTAAGGTTGATCAAACTGGGCGCTCATGGACATTTCCTGTTTCAAGCGGAGACTCAATTATTCACGTAATCAGTGATGAAGCAAACCTAATAACTAGTACAATCAATAGCATCGAAGCAAAACATATTGCTGCCAGTGTCACAGATTCAAGGGAAGGCACCTATTGGACAAGTACAGTCACGTTAACAGAAGACACTGTAATCACAATATCAACAAGTGCGCCCTCTCGATTAATTTTAGTCACTGATACGACGGCCACAACTGGTACTGTAAATCTCAAATCAAGTTCTGGGTCATTTCTTGGAACCGAATTTATTACACCACAACTAACTGGATATTTGGAATTGAATAACCCAAGTGACTCGATTGCTACAGCTACTTGGAAGGGCGGTGGAATTTCTATCGCTGCTGGTGGAACAGAATTAGTCGAGTGGCCGCCCAGCACAACTACAAACACACCGATAATTGATATCGACAAAGACATATTAGCGTATTGGCACAACAATTTCTCAAGCTCAAATATTGCAGGTGCAGCCGTTGTACCAGCGCATGATACCGGGTTTTCCTCGGGTCTAAAACATCAGTTTGATACTCACAATTCAAACTTAGTTGACACCATATTTTCCCAAATTGCCGGTTATTCCTCTACGTGGAATTACTCAAGTTCAACGACATTTAACCACACTTCGGATTACAATAATCAATTCCATGAATTTGCTGCTGAAGTTGGCAGCCATGAAATCGATGTATTAGACGGCCATCCAATTAGAGTTTATCGATTAAGTGGCAATTCAGCACTGGTTGAACTAAATCATGATGGAGCCGAAAGATGTGTGGGTATTGATACTACTGCGAGCGGTTGGATTGCAACTGATTTACCTTGGAATACGGTTTCAGGTAGAAGTGAATTACAGATTCTCAATGCGTGGAGCGAAGGGTCACATCCATCAAGTTATACTATTGACCTAATTGCTGATAA
>DAHU01000048.1:4416-6958 GCA_002495945.1 Euryarchaeota archaeon UBA13 | reverse complement strand
ATAAGGTCTAACGGTTATCTAATTACTGCCCTTGCAGGTGATGAAGCACTTGCCTGTTGTGTGATTCATGGTTACTTGGATGGTAGTATAGAAGACCCAGATAGGCCAGCACTTGGAGCCTCATTTTATGCTAATTCGTTTAGGGCTGAACAAAATCGCTTCGACCTTTCAAAACTTGCAACCCTTCTCGACCCTACTGGTGGTGGTCATGCAAATGCCTGTGGATGCCGGATTCAATCCCAAAATAACTCGGATAGGAAACTAACCGATATCGATAAGCAATACAATTTACAAAAGTGGTTGGACTTATGGTCTGAGCGTGAAACAAAGATGGTCAAGATTTAGTGATACTGAAATTTATACATCAAATCAAATACTATGTTTGAAGGGGCGTTAACATGGAAAGCGTTACAGATCCTGAGAAAATAAAGCACAGGACGTTTTTCAAGTTAGGATTATTCACATACGATTATCGCAAAGGAGTCCTAGTAGTCGGAATATTGTCATGTTTGATGATGGGTAGCCTCATCAGTCTTGGCCCGGATTGGGCTGAATCATGGGGAGAGGGTGACTTAGAATCAGTAGAGGCTCTCGATCTTATCGACCAGTCTTTTTCGGATGGTGAAGAAGAAGTTCAGAGCTTTGTGTTCCTAGTACATCATGACGAGCTGGACGATTCATCAGAAGCATGGCAAAAAGCGGTTACAGATGCTCTTGCTCAAATTTCAAAGTCAAAACATGTTACAATCAATTATTCTTGGGAAGCATCCGGTAAAGAGAGAGATGAATTTGTAAGTAATGAAACAGGCGAATTTTGGGCAAAAAACATCATAAAAATAAACTTGGACAGAAAAGATGCCAAGCAGTTTTATGATGAAAATTATGAATCAATTGAGATAAATTCGGATTTTGAATCATGGAGAACGGGCCAAATCGCTATTGATGTGACATTTGATTCCAGAATACAAGATGACTTAATCAAGGCAGAATTGATTTCAGGTCCTCTGACATTAATCATCTTGGGAATTGTATTCGGGACTTTGATTGCAGCCCTATTGCCAATAGGCGTTGCATTTCTTACCGTTTTGTCCGCAATGGGAATAACAATATGGCTCTCCAATACAACGGACGTGACTCAATACGCTTTGAACATAATAACCTTGATTGGAATTGGGGTTTCTGTTGACTATTCGCTATTTATGGTCAACCGATTTAGAGAGGAACTCAATCGAGGAAGAGATATTAGAACCTCAACTGCTATGACAGTTGCGACTGCCGGTAAGGCGGTATTTTTCAGTGGGGTTACAGTAGCAATTGGACTGATGGGTATGTTATTTTTCGAGAATACAGGCCTTCCTAGTTTGGGAATTGGAGGCACTTTGGCAGTATCTGTTGCAATGATTTTCTCAATTATTGTATTACCCGCAGTTCTAGCAATGTTGGGTAATCGAGTGTTCAAATGGAAAATTCCCTACTCCTTTAGAACAGAGGGAGATGACGAAGATGGTATTTGGTCCAAAATTGCAGTGACGGTCATGAAACGACCATGGGCTGTTCTCATTCCGACTTTGGTAATTTTATTAGGAGCAGGATTACCATTTTTACAAGCAGATTTTTCAATCGCCTCAAGAGATGCTCTACCTCCGGACGACGAAACAAGAGTGGGATTCGAATACATGGACGATATATGGCCAGAATCTGCTGTAAATAGAGCAGTTGTTCTAATCGATTTTGACGGCGAGGATCCGTTCTTGGAGAGTAACATCCGCACAGTTTTCAAGTGGGCAGAGTCTCTAAACAATTCCTCAACAGTGACAAGCGTGCAAAGCTATGTGTTCAACTCTAATCTAACAAACGTGGACAATGCAATTCAGTTTTGGACACTCCCTGATGACAACCTGAGTCAAGCACAAATTGCTACAAGAGATTACTTGCGAGAAAGACTCATTTCTGAGGATGTTACACGGGTATCTTTCAAATTAAGTGGGGCGATTACTGGCAAAGACGGCCGAGATTTTGTTCATGATGTACGGGAAAATAGGGCAGACCTACTTGATGAACTAGAGACCGGTAATAACCCAAAACTTTTGGTTGGAGGATTTTCTGCATACAGTTTAGATGTTTTAGATGCAATAATTGAGAACTTACCTGTTGCGATGGCTTTCATATTCATTTCAACTATCATCCTAATCTACCTGCAAGTGAAAAGTATAGTCATTCCAATAAAGGCAATTGTCATGAATATATTGTCTATATCTGCGTCTTTTGGTATGCTTGTATTTGTATTCCAGTGGGGAAACGGAGCAGACCTCTTGAACTTCACACCCCAGCCTATTGAAACAACTAATCCAGTGATTATGTTCTGTATTGTCTTTGGCTTATCTATGGACTACGAAGTTCTAATGTTATCTAGAATTCACGAAGAATGGGAGAATACTGGTGATAACACTGTTGCAGTTGCCAATGGGTTACAAAAAACTGGGCGGCTGATTACAGGAGCTGCTGCAATCATGGTCGTTGTATTCATGGCCTTCGGACTATC
>DAHU01000048.1:1889-4089 GCA_002495945.1 Euryarchaeota archaeon UBA13 | reverse complement strand
ATCTTGAAACAGATTGGACTAGGATTGGCGCTTGCGATTTTACTGGATGCAACGATTGTTAGGGCACTTGTAGTTCCATCTACAATGCGGCTGATGGGTAAATGGAATTGGTGGACACCCAGTTGGCTTGGAGGTTCAACTGGCAGTGAGCAGAACGATGAAACCGAGGAATAGAAATTGTTAGAAGCGATAGGAACCTTGTTTTTGAAGCGAATAAAACCGCCGGTGGCTCTAAAGAGGTCCGACATGCGGGTCAAATTGGAGGAGTGATAGTGCTACAAGAGAACAATTTACTATCATGCCTCGACATAGGGCTGAAAAAAAACCTCCCTCCATCGACTCGTCAACGAATAGTCGCAAAATCTGCTGAATGGGGTATGCTTGAGAGGCCTTGGAAATCTCTCCTGTTAATTGCAATAAATGAAATACAAATCCCTGGTGATGATGAGGCAACATCAGGGCAATCAATGATTAGAACCCGAAGGGGTGGCCGGAATAGACGAGGTGGTAAAGGTAATTCTGGGCCTATGGAATGGCTACCTAAAGCGAGTGATGTCTTAATCAGCGACGGGTCGCCAGAGGCATACAGGCTAGCAATTCTGCTGATTCGAAAGACTCTTTTTGAAGACGATTGGGATGAATCATGGGATTCTATCCTGAATGATTTAAGAGAATCTGCAAACGCTGAAGGAGTTCACCCTGTGTGGCAAAAAATGGCTGAAGCTACACCGATTTTAGCACAATTCGCAGCATTTCCCGCCATTGAGGTGTCTGAAGAAACCGAGACGTCGCTTGACTTGAGCAAATCTTGGATAGATCCCAACAACTCAGAAGCGCTCGCCAGTGTAATTTCTTCCTATGAGTCAAAAATATCGGACGCTAAAATCAGGGCTGCTCTCAAGAAAGCATGGGCCCAGTTGAATGGTAAACGAGGTCTAAAAGATATCGAGGGATTAGATGATTTGAAAGGAGAATCAAGTGTCATAAGCGCTCTGTTAAAGATTCATCTTGGAATGGATTGCAAGGATTCCTTGAAGGAATTATCCAAACATGATAAGAAACTATCAGAGGCATTAAGTGACCTTGTGAATCTTAGGAATAACGATGCAAAAAATTGGAATAAATCACGCTCAATTAAACCAGATAACGAATTATCACAAGCACGTATTGAGGCTGCTTGGAATATAATGCCTGATGAAGCAGCAGAATTATCTAGCGATGAATTAGATTTCGCAATTTCAATAGTGAAATCACCTCAAGACAGAGAGAGGTTAGTCTGGTGGAAACTTTCCTCCCTGATTAGAGAGGATTCACTAGGTACTGCGGTTGAATTACTTGTTTCCCTGAAAATTGATCAGAATACTGACATTGAATCTTTAATTCCAGTAGTGAAAAAGCTAGGTGTTGAAGCAGTAGATTGGCTATCTTCTCAAGTAAGTAACCTTGATACAGATTCCTTATCCCAGATATTAACAGATACAGAATTGCGAACCTCATTGCGGCTGGCTGCTGCTAGGAAATTACATGATTCAGAATCGTCTTCGCACATGGAATCTCTAATAGAACTCTTTTCTGAAGGATTAGATCTCACAAGACTGGCAGAAATCTTGCTTGTAGATTTAGAGAGATGCGCAGACTATCCATACGCAACTTTGCTTGTATCACACTTATTGCCAGCTAACATCAAAGGATGGGATTTTGAAACGATAAGAAAAGCCCGTAGTAGTGCGCTTTCAACAGTCGAATCAGCTGAAGTTCCAGAATCGTTTTCAGCAGTTTCCAAAGGCCTGATTCTAATGCTTGATGGAGCAGCACAGTTAGATGATGATTGGGTTGTAGATACACTAGACAAACCAGGTCTCAAAGCATTCAATAATTGTAAACAGGCGTTGAAAGATGGAGGAGACGGCCTTGCTGATTCTAAAGTTCTGGACACGTTAGCAAAAAGCGTTTCTAGTGCAGAATTGAGTGATATAGAATCGAGATTATTCAACGCAGTTATAGATACTCTCAGACTTAATAGGGCATCATGGCTACTACAAACTGGGAAATCAAAAGGCGTAGTTGACCTGTTAGACGGACTTTTGTCAGGTGAAGTAACAGCAATGCCTATGATGCAAGCTGTGAAGCATCTAGTGTTGGAATATGATATTGGACTGCCTAATTTAGTATCATGGTATCAAGAAAATGACCCTCAATC
>DAHU01000048.1:0-1566 GCA_002495945.1 Euryarchaeota archaeon UBA13 | reverse complement strand
CCTTGGCACACACTTGCGAGGGCAGGTGTATATGTTGCAAATAAGGATGAACTCAATGCAGCTAGAGACTACAAACGAGCAGGAGATCATCCCTCTTTTGACTATGAACACAAGATTACGCTATATCGTAAATCACTAATCCATCTTGCACATGCAGAACAGTGGTCAGAAGCTGTGGCTTTACTAGAACAGGAACCTGCCTTAAAATCCGCATTAACTAAGAGATTCCAACTTTATCTCAATGTCTCGAATCTTGCAAGTAACAACAAGACAACTGATGATGCAACGAGAGTTCTTCGTAATTTCGTCAAAAGAACTGTTACTGTTCAGCAGGAAGACCAGCATGGAAATCTAAAACCTGTAAAGAAAAATAGACATTCCGAGGAAGAACTTGATCTATTGAGAAACTACCCAAACTCTCATCCAAGACCACTTCCAAGAGAACCATTCACTGGTAGAGTAAAGGCAGCAACAAACACCTTACAACGAGAAAGAAGACAAGATAGACGCTCTTTTGAGAACCGATATGCACAAGCTATGATGCACGACCCATCTACCAGCGAAATATATGATATTGCCAACGAAGCTTCAATGCAAAAGCCATTGGAAGGTTTGATGCTACTCGAAAGAGCACAGAATTCAGGTAAATTCTCCCTTGTGGACATGAAGAGATTAGCGGATGCTGAGAGAGCATTATATGCAAAACATCATCATAATCTAGCAATAAAACAACGCTCTTATCTGAGAAATCTTGCTCTGACCCCTCTAGTTATTATCGATACAAATATTCTGATTGATGAACTACAATATCGAATATCTCAGAAGCTTGGAATAAGCTATGAAGCCTCCCTCGATGTTGGAGGGAAGGGTAGGTTCCACAGGGTTCTGAAGCATAGGTCAGATGAGGGAGTAATCCAAATTTGGCTACCTAAAATAGTTCAGGATGAATTGTATGGAATTGCTAGTGATGGTATTAGAATAAGAGAGCGATTCCTAGACACACTTGTCTCTCCAGTTGAGCTTGAATCAGTTCTGAACAAGAAATCATTGAAGGAAATAGTTTCTGGAATAATTTCCGATTTCTCTAATTGGAAACCTCTCGACCTACATTTAGAAGATGAAATTGGAAACGAGGAAGTAAAAGAAAATTTGAAACAGTTCATGTTAGAGCATAGCGATGTTTATGATGAAATAACTGCTATGAAAAGGCTACACAATGAGAAGATTCGCAACATAATTGACGGCAGAGATATTTATCCTGAAAAAGCGGACCAGAAGATAATGTGCTTAGCTTCGGTAATGGCTGAAAGGTCTCTGAAAGATTTAGGTTCAATCCTCATAGCAACTAGAGACTCCGATTTCACACTAGTAGCAAGAAGTATCGAGGAAAGATTCGGGTTTGGCGTTATCGCTAACAGCCGTGATCTAAACTCATGGCTCCGCTAGACTTTCGCCGCTTTCTGACCAAAATTGTCTAGTTACATATGGGCAATAATTGCTTCTCCAAACGCAGAACAAGACAGAAGTTCAGCACCATCCATCAATCTCTCAAAATCATAGGTTACG
>DAHU01000078.1:4213-10358 GCA_002495945.1 Euryarchaeota archaeon UBA13 | reverse complement strand
GGTAAGGAAATAAGGGAGATGCCATCAAGCGCATCAGCCTTAGCAAGATGCAAACCAATTTACATCACCATGCCCGGATTCCCTTCCCATTCATTGACGGAATGGCTGGGTATTGCGAAAAAAGCTAATCAGGAAGGTCTCGGATATTCTATTCTACCTTCAGCAGCACAACATTACATCAAACAAATTGAGAATTTGATTGGAGTCCCCTGCACATCCGTAGGAGTCGGCCCTGACAGAGATGCAACAATCGACCTAGTGGAGTGACTATTTGCATTGGCAACATACAAAAGGTGGAGACTCTCCGCCAGCCTTGAGGGCGCTTAGCTCAGTTGGAAGAGCGTCTGGTTTGCAACCAGAAGGCCGGGGGTTCAAATCCCCCAGTGTCCACCATTATCCTCGAGTCCAATTTGGCGGAATGTTGTTGATCATTTGACTTTTTGAGATTGATAACTGGCAATTATCCCAAGGAGAATTAAGCCAATCCAGCCTCCAACGATGAGACAGAAAGGTGGGAAAATAGTCCTCAGCAACGGGTCACTTTCGCTCACAAGATAATCTCCTGCAGCTAGGGCTAAGATTCCGGTAAGCACTGGTATCAAGTGATAATACCAGGACAGATTACTCGCATACCTTTCATCTCTTGGGACAGGTCGCCGAGTTGGCTTTCCGTCATCTAAAAGCGAGATTGAGCATGTGGGGCATACCGTCCATTCAGGGTCGACTGAAATATTACATTCTTGACAAATGGGCACGCTAAACACCTTCCAATATGAATACACACTTGGTGGTAGTAGACCTACTCCCGGTCTTAATTTAGGTTTGTATCAATTTTACCCGCACTATTGAATGCGATTTTTAATTATGTAATGATAAAATTCAAAGTTTTGACTGTTTGATGATTTGTTGGTAAATTTTCCCACTCTCACGCAAAGTTCGAGTTTGATTCTCATAGTCGACATGGTACAGTCCAAATCGCATTGTGTAACCCTCAGCCCATTCGAAATTGTCCATTAGCGACCAGTGATAATAGGACTTAATATCCACTCCCTGTTTGATTAATTCCGCAATCATCCACAGATGTCGTTTTAGATGATTAGGTCGCAATGAGTCTTTCCCATCAGCAACACCGTTTTCTGTTATTTCAATTGGTAAATTTAATTTTCCAAGCCACTTTGTGGCACGCACTAATCCTTCAGCATACATAGGATATCCAAATTCCGTCACTATCTCATGCTCTCTTGATGGTAAATCAATTTCAGTTGTCTGCGGTAGAAATGGGCTGGTAAGAACATGCGTGTAATAGTTTAAACCGATAAAATCAGCAGAATTTTTTACGATTTTAACTGAACTACCGAACATACGTCCACGCTTCAAAGCCGAGATTATCGCACCATTCCAAATATAGTTCAGTGCGAATGTCGTGAGCCAATGAAGGAGATTCCATCGCCGATAGGGGTCAAATATCGTGACATTTTTTGCTAGGCCAATGTATGAACTCGGATTCTGTCGCTTTAATTCATGATACACTTCACCGTGAGCAATCATGACATTTTTCATTACTCTTATGGCTTTGATTGGAGAACGCTTGCCGGGAGGAAACATTCCCATATGATAACCCATTATTGAGAATACGTCTGGTTCGTTAACGGTGCACCATTTGGCAACCTTATCTGAAAAATATGGGAAAATTCTTGCACAGTATGCTTTGAAGTAGGGCAGGTTTTCAGTTTTGTAGAATCCACCTTTCTCCTCGAACCATACAGGATGGGAGAAGTGATGCAGGGTAATCATAGGCTCAATGCCTCTGGCAATGAGTGAATCAATCATTTTCGAATAAACCTCAATTGCCTCTTCATTCCATTCACCTTCATTAGGTTCAATACGACTCCATTCAATTGAAAACCGATAACTATCTACTCCGAGCTCGGTCAATAAATTATGATCTTCTTGCCACAAATTCCAGTGGTCGCAAGCAGCCCCACTGGGAGTTTTGTGTTCTCGTTGTTCAAATTGAGTCCAATTATTGTAATTATTGCCTTCAATTTGATGTGAGGCAGTGGCAACACCCCAAATAAAATCGGCTGGGAAATTTAGGTCTTCAAGATTAATATCATTCCAGTGTAGATGTTTTTCTGGAAATAATGTCCTTAACAAGATGATAACTATCACGTAACCAATCATAGCGCACGCAACAGTAACCTGCCAGTCCATGTCATTGTTAAATGAAAACCGGTTATCAACATTAGTGTAGGAGCAATATTGATGAATAAACTGAATTTAAGAGTTAATGATTTAGATGCCCGCTGAAATTATCCCCGCTCAACTAATTGAAGAAGCGCTTAACGCAGTAGGTGAGGCAGTCGACAAGAAAGTTGGCGGACGTTGGTGGATTAAACCACTTTATTGGATTTCAATAATCGTCGTTTTAGCAATTCCAGTGGTGTATTATTTTTCTTGATATTGGCGCCGAGTAATGAGAGCAAAAGCCGCGGATAGTGCCATAATCGAGTAAACGAGGGTGAATCCAGGAACATCCTCGCTTTTTTCTGCACAGCCATCACCATCGGAGTCACTTCCACCCCAACTGCCTTCGCTGTAGTAGCATGTTGACCATGTTTTGAACCAATCTCCATGAGGGTAATTCGTCTTATTGCCATCTGAATCAAGAGCTTTGACTCGCCAGTTGACATATGTATGGTCGCTCGGCGGTGTTAGAGAGATTGAATGAATTCTGTCTTCAATATCAGCATTCATAATTTCAGGTGGGTCACAGACGCCGTCATTGGTACAAATTTGGGTTACAATTTCGAAAGTTGTCCCGTTATCATAAGCATCTTGACTCATTTCGATGGTTAGGGACCACTTCTCATTGTCGACAGACGGGGTGTCTCGTTCAATAATTGAAAAAGGTTCATTGCTTTCTGGATTGACGTCAACGCCTGGTTCACTTGCCGCAATTGTATTCGGAGCAAGGAACATCATGGTAACAAGACTTAGAGTTAGAACCACTTTTCGCATGTTATTCGCAGTCTCCCGAGATATTTAGCATTAAGTATACTGTGTATTACATTTCATTGTCTTAAACAAACATCTTCAATTCCTTTCGGCTAAACATTATTGTACAGTAACCATGCCATATCTAAATTTGAACAGGGGTGCGTTAGTTGAAGTCTACTTACCGGTTGATGGGGATTGCCGATTTTATCACCTTGGCCAATGGGCTTCTTGGTGTTGCGGCAATTTTGTTTATCATATTAGCAGTAGAAGAATTACAAAACCCCTATTTTGCCGATGGCGTAAATACCACCTATATTTGGGGGTCAATGACTTGTATTTTACTTTCAGTTGTTGGAGATATAATCGACGGTCCTATCGCTAGGAAATATTCGAAACGCAAACTATTGGGCGGCACCTTAGATGTGATGTCTGATTGTGTGTCTTTCTGCGTTGCACCTGCCTTGCTGATGTTCGTTATGTTTGGTCGATGGGGTGAGGCATCACCAGCGTGGACAATTTCGTTGGCCATCGCTGCTTGTTGGGTTATCGTTACTGGTATGCTTAGGCTTGCTAGATTCCAATATGAAGAAGCGTCGGATAAAATTTATTTCCACGGTCTCGCATCTCCTGGCAATGCTATGGTGTTAATTACCTTCGCAGCATTGATTTGGTTACAGCCAGCAACAGGGTTTGGCCCTGATGTTTCAACCGAGTGCATATTTTGTTTTGAACCATCATCATCATCTGTAGAAAAGCCATATTTTGACTTCATTATTCTCCCCGTGATGTTTATTTCTGGTGGGTTAATGATCGCTGACCGTAAGCTACCAAAGAATAAATCGGGATGGCCAATGAGAATCTCTGGCATCCAATTGTTGTCAATTTTGGGTGGAACTTTATTGTCGTGGATACATGCAACAGAGTATGGCATCGACTTGGGAGACACCAGACCACAATTCATTCTCTACCTAATATCTGGGATTTTGCTTTCATTTTATATTATCACTGGGCCAAAGCAATCAGCGGCACAGCAACTCAAGGAGTCAGAATAGCGTCGACCGATTTGTTACGTTCATTCTCCCTTATGTCAAGAATTACCAAGTGAAGCATGAATGCTAACAACCCAAATGAAAATATGATGTCCCAAGATAATTTGAATATTAACCGGGGCAAATTTGGTGAGATTGATAACTGTAGGGACAGCATAGCTAACCTAGCAATCAAAAAGTATGCAACATACTTCATCTTAAAACCAACCTTGTGGAATAGACTGAACCATAACAGTGACATTGCAACTGCTGGTCCTCCGCCCATAAAACCTACCCAGCTGTTACTTGGAGAGAATCTATCGCCGATATATCCTCCATTGAGATATAGACTTCCCGGGTCAACATCTCTTGGATGATAAATTCCCCCAATTTGACCTAGAGCAGCCCACCAAGTATACCAAATAATCAACGGCATTAGGGTCATCACCATTGCTCTTGGCAACTCTAGATTTAGATTGTCTGTTCGTTCAAAGATGAAGTTTAACTCATTCTCAAAGAATGCCCTAAACGATACATAAAGTATGATACTTATCGCTCCAACATAACCTCCCCAACTCATAGTCAGCCAGCAAAATACCACCAAAGTTACCAGTTCCATACTCGATTCAATCCGTTTTAATTTCTGATATGCTGCTAAGCATAGGATTGCCAACATTGATGATAACAAAATCCAATCAACGGTATTGTTTTCCAGTATCATCAGTGTTGGTATTGCAGAGAATAATCCCAAAATTGTGTATTTTTTAACACCATTATCTATCGTTTTAGAATTGATTATGTAAAATAGAATCCCGAGCATTATGAATCCAGTATTCATAACCCATGGAATGAAATCTTGTTGTATTGAGAGATTGATAATCGCTCTAGGCATTGAATAATAAAATACGCGATAATGTGAAATTAGTGTAATTGGGATTATCACAAAAGTGAAACTCCAGCGAATCAGTTTATTCGATTTGTTGCGCTCTTCGGCTTTGGTAAATATCGGCGTAAATAACATTGCTAACATAAGAACGTTAATCGCTGAAATTCTCGTTTCGGTAAATATTATGCAAGTAACTAACATCACAAGGAGCGAGAAATTTAATTTCTTGCGTTTGTCTTCTTGCATATCTTGTTTAACAAGTCCATAGGATGCCGTTGCAAAGAACACAATTGGTAACAAATAGCCTATTGGATAATACAACACGGTCAAAGTATCTCTATTGTAGGAGACAATTGCCGATAGCAAGAACCCTCCAACAAATATAGCAGTTAATTTGGCACTACCTGCTTCCGAAATTTCACGCCGTTTAGCAAGGAAATAAATCCCGATGCCAATAACAACGAAGGCTAAAGCAGAAATCGATAAATCCGAACCACGTAGTCCAATTTCATCATAAGTAATTTTATCCCACTCGATATTATCTCGGGAAATGTCTTCAAAATATGGGTGATTGTTCGTTTCCATCCATTCATTACGGGCTATCAAAGCATCCCAATTCCACTGATTTAATTCTTGATGGCGCTCTTCAGTTAGTTGGAAGGCATCCAACGGAAATTTACCATGTACTGCATGCGGCAATGGTAATGAGAATAGAAGTGATGGTAGCGTTGCCAGATCTCTTTGGTCAATCTGCTCGGGATAGTAATAATTCTGCTTTACATTCGGACCCCAGATCCAAGCACCTACCTCTCGAATTTCTAAATCAGGTGAGCCATGTTGGCCACTATCAGTAAGTCCGTGGTCAGCAGTGACTACAACGGTCCAAGAATCGGGTACCTTAGCGAATATCGTGGCAAAGTGTTCATCCAGCCAATGCAATTTATCTGCATACTCCTTGGAATCTTTGACGGCATATCTGTGTCCGACGCTATCAAGACCAGACAAATGAGCAATTATGACATTGGGTGGTTCCTCATATGTTGTTCCTGGTCTAGTATTGCTTTTTGGCACCTCTCCATCAAGCCAGGCATTCAAGGTGACAAAAGATTCTTCATCGCCTAGGTAATAATCAGCATGGCCGTACCTGTGTTTCATGAAATTGATTTTTTCGTTATCAGCGTATAGGTCGCCCCAAACATAATCCCCAACTATTCCAACTTGGTAGTCATAT
>DAHU01000078.1:0-3825 GCA_002495945.1 Euryarchaeota archaeon UBA13 | reverse complement strand
TGAAAGTTGTTCAATCCCTCGTTAGGCCTTGATGGAATACCAGTTGCCATCTCCTTGACACATGATGCGGTCATAGTTAGCGGATTAGTCAAAACATCAATGTAAGTACCGTTACGTTTCTTAGAATGTAGGTTTGGCATTAGTTCTTGACTATCCATTAGTGATTGTCTGCCTCCGTCAAGAACGATAAATAGTAACCCATCACTCAGTGTCTCATTTGGATGCGGTGCTAGTTCCACACCATTTTTGGGCGCTGGTGCATCTGATATGATGTATGAACCAGTATAGACAAATGACGGTAACGCAAGAACAGCAACCATCATTACCGCAGCGAATAAGAACTTACGACTGCCAATAACTTGCCAGTCGTTCTTTTCCATAACCATCCAAATCAAATTAGATACTTAATCCTCTTGTCTACGGTGCGTGAAATCACGTGGAAAATTGACCTCAGTTGGCCATCCGTCACCTTTGTTCATTAAGATTAACCACAGAAACTTCCAATCTCTCGTGGGTAGGATGAACCTCAATCAATTGGACTTGTACTTTTACCATGTCAGCAATATCTTCTGCTGCCGATAATGGCAATTCAATTCTGCGCGCTGTGGAGTCATATCTTATCCAACCATCCGATAGTTCTAGTTGGTCTGACAACTCTGCCATATCGTCTCGTGCGTCATTCTCATCGGTAGGAATTGCCCCGAATAGAATTGTATCATCTTCGCTCAGCACTTCATATGGTCGAAGAGTTACTTCAGCACGCCGTCTGAACCGTGCCCTTAGTTGGCCTGCGTCTTTGAAGTTAGCAGTGCAGAACTTAACGTGGAAACTCATGTCTTTTGCATACTGCTTTAATTTAACACCCAATTCTAGTGAACCTTCCGCTGCGGCAGTCATTGCTCCGCTAAGGTTGAATCCTCGAACATCCATATTCTGTTGGTTTCCGACAGTGATTTCCAATTCATTTAGGTTTAGAAATTGAACGTTTGAACCATTCATTTCGTCGAGTAATTCGAATAATGAATCTGCCTTATCAGGTTCGCAGGGTAGCTCAATTCCGACATTGATGCCAACATTGTGGCATTCATCAATTACTGAACGATATCTTTCCAGTCTCCCGTCCAGCAGGTGGAACCGAATTTCATCCAAGCCAGCATCAGCAAATCTAATGCAATTTTCTGGCTTAAATGGGATTGATGTATACAAATGGATGTGATGTTCCTCACCAAATGCGGATTTTAACTGGCGAATCGCTTCAAGTGATTTTTCCATGTCTAGCATTGGATCTCCACCGGTGATTCCCGTTCCGGTAGCATTCATCGCTCTGCCCTCTTCGATTACTTCATTCCAATCACTACATCGACGTTCGTTAGCAAACATGTCCGGCGATTCGCGTCGGTTGTCAGACAGTGGGCAATAATCACAACCCCAGTGACACTTGCCGGTAACAAAAAGCACCAATTTGCTTCCTTGTTGGCACTGAATGCAACCTTCTGATTCACCTGCCTCAGCAGGTGAAATTTCAGTAGCCATCGGCAGTGGACCTAACATATCGACACCCTGCCGGAGAGGTTTAAGGTTTCAAACTCTCGTATGTTCTCAAGAGTTTTTGGTGATTATCTGACTGATAAGCCAGCGATGAAATCTCCTATCACTGGTTAACTCTGGATGGAAGGTTAAGGCTAACTTGTTATTTTGTAATACACCGACGGTTTCTGCTTCTAAGGTGGCTACAACAACACAATCATTAGAATGAGTTCCAAATCGAGGTGCTCTGATGAAAACACCGGGAAATAGATCATTAGTTTTGGACAGCAAATTGTTTGTCATTGGAAGTGGCTTGTGATTGAATCGGTCTCTCGACAACTCGAGGTTTGCTTGTTGACGAATTTCAGGTGTCAGGATTGAGACCTTAACCGATGCTTCAAAAGAAAATCTTTGACGACCCCAGGCATTTCGAGCAATTTCAACTTCGATGAATGGCTTTCGTTTGCCACCAGGATTAGCTAGTATTATCGCACCAGCACAAGTTCCGAGCACAGGCTTGTTTGGAAAGTCTATCATCCATTTGAAAATACCGTCAAGTAATGCCTCACTCTTGCTGGCTATACGCATGGTGGTCGATTCACCCCCTGGTAAAATCAAACCGTCTATTGTTCCATCAAGTTGGGATGCTTTGCGCAATTCAATGACCTCAACGGTCTCATTCATTTCGAATGCAGCGTTCTTGATTGCCTCATGATGCTCGTGTCGTGCGCCTTGTAGCATCGCTATACCAATACGCACCATGTAAGCCGGTCATCCTCTTCCTCTATCAGTTCGACGCTTTCGTACATTAGTTGAATAACTGGTACTTTCAGCAACAATCATGGCGGACTATGATGGTGATTGTTTCCTAGTTCCCGGACCGGTTCGAATGAATCAAGCATGCCTTGATGCCATGGCGACCCCGGTTATAACTGCCAGAGGGGCAGAATTTCGGGCAGTTATGGCGGACTTAAACTCGGGCCTCCGCTATGCCTTCAACCTAGCACCATCTCGGCCGGAAATGAAAACTCAATCTTGGTCGGGGGAAGATGATTACAAAGTCATGGCAGTGTCAGGAAGTGGCACGGCTGCAATGGAGATGATAATTGCTAATCGCTTTAGGCCCAATGATTTGGTGCTTGTTCCAACCAATGGTAAATTTGGTGAAAGAGTCGCAGAAATGTGTAAACGATTCTGTAATGTAAAGCACATAAAGTACGAATGGGGAAGAGCGTTTGACCTATATGAGTTAGAGCAGCAACTTGAGCGTAAATGCTACGAGGCAGTATTGATATGTCACAATGAAACTAGTTCTGGTATTACTCAAGATGCACCCTCAATTGCAGAAATGTGTAATCGATATGAGACATCGTTCATTTTAGACGGAATAACTTCAATCGGTGGATTACCGGTAAATCTTGAGGATTGGAATGTAGAAGCCGCCGCAATGGGCGCTCAAAAATGTACGGCTGGACCCTCAGGTATCGCAGCGATTGCATTTAATTCGCACTTCTATGAGCGTTGCAAGGCAATCAAAGAGCAAGGAGATGTCAATGCTCTGTTTTATCTTGATTTAATCTCAGCACATAAAAAAGGCGACGATGATCAAACACCTTGGACACCAGCAATTAATCTAGCAATGGGTTGGGCTGCTGCGTTAAATGCCTTGAAGGCTGAAGGTCTCAACAATCGTTGGCAGCGATGTCAAGAATTATCAACAGGAGTACAGAATCTGTTTTTAGATCTCGGGTTTGATTTGCCAGCAGATATTTCACAGCGCAGTGCAACGGTTACTGCGGTTATGTATCCTGAAGGCATCGATGACCGGTGGCGGTCTGATTTGAAAGAAAATTATGCTACCCAAGTTATAGGTGCTCAAGACCATCTCAAAGGGAAGATGTTCAGAATTGGCTCAATGGGTGAGACAACCAAAGAAGAAATGATTGAAGGTTGTAAAAGGATGATTTTGTGTTTCAAAGACCACGGTCATGAATTGCCGCAGGTTGATGTTGACAGCTACTTTTGAGGTGAAGCAGTGAGTAATTATATCGTTCTTGGTCGATTTCAACCGTTTCACAAGGGTCATGAATACCTAATCAATAGCGCATTTGCACTGGCGCATGATGAACCTATCACGATCGCCATTGGCTCTGCCAAAAAGGGTTGGGAATCAAGCAATCCTTGGACTTTTGAGGAGCGTAAAATAATGATTGAATCATGGCTTTCAGCCAACGAAAAATCAGCAACTATCGTGGGTATTGAAGACATAAACGACCCCCCTAATTGGGTTGAGCATGC
>DAHU01000040.1 GCA_002495945.1 Euryarchaeota archaeon UBA13 | reverse complement strand
ACTCCTGAATCCTCAAATTTGAGTGCTAAACTCTCGCTGTCACTTAGCAGAATTTCATTACCTCCACAAAGTATCAAACATCTTGGTAATTCGGAAAAATCGCCAAAAGCCGGCGAGATATATGGGTCTGTCATGTCAACGCCTTCAGGTGCGTAATAGTGTGAACAATCTCTGGGCATTGAAGCCGTGAACATTGGGTCGACTTTGGCTTTGGAGGCAAAAGAATCACCTCCACAAGTCAGGTCAGTCCAAGGCGAAAATAAAATTAAATCATCAGGCAATCTTCCTTTTTCATCCCTTAACCTCATTGCCAAAGCAAGAGCTAAACCGCCACCTGCCGAGTCACCACTTAGGATAATTCGGCGATTAGGATTGGCCTGGATAATATGATGATAAGCCTGCCAAGCATCATCTAAAGCAGCAGGATACGGATTTTCCGGTGCCAAGCGATAATCCACCGAATGACATAGTATTCCAGTCTCTTTTGCCATGAGTGCTATTCCAAGTCTGTGGGTGGTTAATGATGAGCCGAAACAATACCCGCCGCCGTGAAAAAATACCATTATGGCGCTTTGCTGTTTGCTTATTTTTGGGCTGAACAAAACACCGGGGACACCACCGAAACTCGTTTTGGTTATTTTGATGCCAAAAGGGCTCATGATTTTTCCACCCAGCCACGCCTGTGGGTGAATATATCTTCTCACACCTTTTGCTGACGGTTTCAATATTCTGTACAACGATTTGTTGGGCCGAATCAAAGTAGCAATAATCCTGCCCCTCAATGACAAATGGGTCACCAGTAGTTGCACACCAAGGTTACGACATCAAGTTAACTGAATCAACGAAGATTAACTTTCGTCTTTCACTCACTTGAATCAAACTCTATTTCAGACAATTCTTTATCCAAATCTAACTCAGGTTCTTCAGACTTCGTCTCACTTGCATCGTGAAGCATTGCTCCTTGTGCTTGCGCATCCATATCATACAAACTGCTAATCTCTCCTAATCTATTCATGTAGAGTATTCCAAACCCGAATGCGACAATACCAATAAACATCCATGTAATGTACCTAAAGATACTCTGGTCAGCATCAAATTGCATAGATAGTCCGAATAGCGATATGATCGAACCAAATGTACCAAAACCACGTCGCCATGGTGCTTCAGTGGATTCTCTAAAGCCAATTAGACCGATTCCTCCAAGATATATTGCCAGCATTGACCACAATACTGAATCTGGATTGAATTTTTCCATAGCGAGTAAGAATCCAATTACCACATAACCCATTGCTACAATGCCGAGGTTATCCAACCACGAGTAGAACTCGTCTTCGTCATCCCAGTCGAACATTTTCCAACCTAACTCCGCCTTACTTGAGTAATAAGTCAATAATAGTCCTTCAATGATGAGGATTAAACCAGCCAGTTTGAAAAATAGATTTTCATCAATAATATGGTCATTTTGAATGGTTAGGTTGATGAATGCAAGAATGTGGACTACCGGCAGGAATGTGAAGAAATACTTGTACCTGTCATAAACAGTGCAGTATGTTAGGTAGGCTGCACCAATTATTGGACCGTATCCAGACACTGCAGTAAACGAGAACAGGAATCCAGAAATGGTAACCCATTTGGTGAAGTTTTGGAACATTGCCTTACTTTCATCAGTGTCTATCAACATTAAGTAAGTGGATTTGCTATAGTCTCCGACATTTGTTTGTCCTTGTATCTCAGTAATGTAGCGGTACAGAATACCTAATCGTGCCATCTGACTGATAATAAGGGCATATAATGCGCCATAGAATGCTGATTGACTAATCACATCCCATAGTTCAACATCACTGTCTATACCACCGGCCACATTACTATTGAATCCAATTGCTAGAGCAGCAAACATGGAAATTATCAGCAATGGCATACTTTCGAGGCGTCCGGATACCCAAGCAAAAATCGTGATTATGACAATCATTGCTGTAGGCAACCACGCGACATCTGGAAGCATACCAAACAAACCGATTGTAAGCCAGATAAATGGAACAGTAAAAGGAAGCTGACTTTCGGTATCGTCTTGTACATTTCTTGAATCAATTACTGATTTGACAATGATTGATAACATACTAAGCGATAGAATTGTTGATGAGAAAATTATCATCCCAATATCATTTACATCATTCATGACCATGCCTGCTATTGTGAAATCTAGTAGGTCGGCAATGTGTGAGCCTTCAGAGATAAACCTCTGGCCATATACGACGAGGGCGAATGGTGCCGTACAAAGAACAAACACTCGCTTGTGAATCAATCCACGATATATCACCAATATGTACATTGATAGGAACAAAATACCGCCACTTGCATCAAGCAAACCGAGAGCCAATAACCCAAACAGTGTCAGGTCGTCTGCGGTTTCGTTGAGTTCAGATTTGTCCATGTCATCTTTCTTCAACAGTACAGAGACAATTATTGGTCCGGATAGCAAAATAATATCAAATAATAGGGTGTTAATCTGTAGTTTGTCAGTGTCATAATCGTTCAAAAGGAACTTGATTGCTATTGGTAGAGCAATAATGAAAGTCGCCCAAACCGCAATCGCTCGGGATACTGAGCTATTTTTATCTTCCATCAACACCTCACGTAACAAGATAGCAATTGGTATGATTATTACGCCTATCCAATGGACATCTAAGACCAAACTCTCGATGTCAATTAGTGATACTGAAATCATAATTAGGGCAAGTGGTCCAAGCAGGCTTGACCTGGCTAAGGGGCCATAACCCTCGATGTCACTTGAGATGTCCTTAAACGGGTTAATCCATTGTTGTGTGTCTTGGTCAAACACGGGAACCATGCCTTTGCCTTTTGCTTGGGTTAATTTGAACAAATATCCGAGGTCGAGTTCAGAATCCCTAAATTTGAACATTGCTAAGTAGACGATGATTGCGACTATTGCAAGACTCACATTGAATCCATCTAACACATTTTCATAATCGTCAAGTAAAGGTATCTCTAAACGTTCAAACGCTGATAAAACCACTGTCAGAACCATTGACAAAGTGATCCATAAACTGGCGGTAACAAACTTACTTTGCTGACCGGAACTAACCGCATCCTGTTGTTGGAGATATGCGGTGATAAGTATGTAGAATACAACTGCCCAAGGAATTAGCCAACTGGTGCCAAATAGTACCGCTTCAGATAGGAATAAGCCGACTACAGAGAGGTTGATGGCAAATTCCGATAGTCGATTATTACGTCGAGAGTACTCAACAATAATCAGTATCGCTAGCAAGATTAACTCCTCGAAGAAGTCATACTCTGTGGCAATAGGGTTAGCATATGACTGAATCAAGAATGCTCCGCTTATGGCAATAACAGACCAATCTGCAACCCACCTTCGAGTTACTTTGGAGATTATCACCAAGTAAGGCAGCATAGCTGTGGCAATAATCCAAGGGATGACACTTGCTTCAGGGGTGAATAGGAATAACGATCCTGCAAGGCCAATCGGCATGTAGGGGATTCGACGCTTTAGTGTAGCAGGGAAGTATGCAATCAAGACAGTAATCCACAACACTACTTGTAGATTCAATACCCCTTCGAAACTACCAAGATTTTCAGCCCTCAGTGGCCCGAGAACCAAATTCAAATCTTCATATTGGACTAACCAAATAGCGTAAATGACCACACCGACCAAGAATATCGAAGTCCATTGCATGATGTCTTGTCGTATTCGGTCGTCTGCGGCCAAACCGCCTTGAATAAAGATGATGAAGGTCATGAGGGACAATGCACCACCTTCTCCGCCAATGATGCCATCAGGACTATGGGCGAATTCGTAGAGAATTGGTACTAATCCACTAAAGACGGCGACAATAGAGAAAATAATCCCGTTATTTGTGCGTAATGCCAGCCACATTGCCAATGCAGACAGGGAAATAATCGATATCCCTAGCTCATAAGATACAACTTGATTCGACCAATCAAGCCAAGGTCCAAAACCTATCATTACAACAGCGAGTGGGGTCAAAGTGTTGATTGCTAAACCAAATGTAATCTCACCCTTCAATTTTCGTAAGTACCAATATTGAGTGAGGGCTAAAAGAATACAAGCAACCAGTTGTAGATATATTGCTTCTGCCGCAGGTTGCCAATTTTCTTCCATCCATGGTCGATTACTGTCAATTAGGATGTCGACACCAGATTCAGCGGCTAAACTGATTAGTAATCGTGTCGAATAGAGCACACCGAGGGCAGAGAAAAAGAAACCTATGCCGATGATATACCCATGGATGCTTTGTACATCACTGCCTCCTCTACGCCGTTGCCATTCGACCAAAGCAATCGCCATTATTGCTGAAATTATTCCACCAAAACCAAGCACTGCGAAGTCTTGGTCTGTTGTTGAGTCGTCCCAAGCAATCGATAGAATACCACCCCAAATTGCTGCTAGCGATATGCCGTACAAGATTAGTTGAGCGAATTTTTGCAGCTCAATATTTTCTTGTGGCCCTGTGTAATTTTGTATAGGTCGTTCCACGGGGACGGTTGTCGTTTGCGGTTGTAGCAAACTTCCGGGTCTGTCGGTTACTGGTGCGATATATCGATTTCTGCGCCTCGGTCTAACTGGTGCTTGTGACATCTAAATCAGTTGGATTTGCGTGAACAAAAAATATATAATTATCCCCGACAAAAAATGCATAATGCATCATTTTTGTGGGTTTTTCCAATATCTGGGTCTCGATTTCGCGCAAGAATTGGTCTTTGCTAGAAATTGCCTCATTGGTAAGCCAAGAGAGGGCATAGTCTAAATGAATCTCTTGTGTGGGAGTAGTCATGGAATCTGCACAAACAAGCGGCTCTGACAGTGGCTCACCATTTAAGAAATGGTTCATGCGCCAATATTGGCGTGTACAGCAAAGTCAGACAATTATTTCTATGGCATTTTGGGTCACAACACTGACTTTGCTTATTTGGCCATATGTACGCTGGCGATTTGAAAATGATTCCACTGTAGCCGGAGTATCAACAACATACTTCGGTCTTATCGGCATTGGAGTCACCGTCATAGTCTTGGTATTACTAGTTGGAGTGGTATATGATGTCACCTTTGGTTTGTGGCGTGAACACATGACGATAATCGGTGAGAGAAATCCATTCCAGACCTATCAGATGGCACCCAGTTTTTCGATTATTTTAATGCAGACTAACATCTTATTGCGCAAGATTGCCGCTGATGACGAAGAGGCTATGCGACATTGCGATTTTGTTGACAGATGGCTAAAGTGGAATATAGATACCGAAATTTTTGCCCGGGCAATGTCGGGTTGGGAACAAATAGTTGAGGATGAAGATCCATATATGCCATACCTTGATGATGAACAACGAGAAAGTTTGAAGTCAAAGGTTGAGGAATTGAAAAATCTTTGATTGCCTTATTCATTCCCGTTATCTTCAATCACTTGGTCGGGAAATGGTTCCCTATTGAGTAATCTCATTTTCAACAACCATAGGTTGTGCATTGTATTGCGTTTTCTGAATGTCCAAAGCAGTTTTATCATGTTCCATCTTGTGTGAATATCATTATGTGGCAAATTTGCCATTTTTGGTTGTGGAGTTATTCGAAAAGTCGCAATTTCTTTCGCTCCCATAGTGTGGTATTGTAAATCTTTCATATCAAACATTGAGGCCCATCTTTCTATTGTTTTTCGTTCTATTTCACGCTCGGCATCGTCAATAACTATCATGGTGTTTTCATCGATATAGTCGATGCATTGGAAGAGTGTGGCTTCGCGTGCGTGTAAAAATCCAGGTGGCCCATCAATGAACACGATATCAAACGGACTCTTGGGAGACCCCACTCGCAATTGTTTGGTAAGTCTATATGAGATGTAGTGAATTCCAAAAAACTTCATCCTTTTGAGTGGGGCATAATGCACGCGTATGTTGTCATGAATTTTGCTAATTCTTGAATTTGTTATTCTTGCATATCTTCGACTATTGTCGAATGATAAAATTTGAGCATCGGGTAGTTTTTCTGACCAAAACTCAGTTGACACCCCACTACCAAATTCTAAAACGGAATTTACTTCGTTATCTTTGATGTAGCTTTCAAGAAATTCAAGGGTCTCAATATTTATCGAAACTGGATTAATCCTTGAGGCGAATTCATCGCTAATTGAACTCATTCTTTCACCGCCTTAACGAGAACATCAAGCGTGTCAGTGACCATTTTTTCCATTGAATAACGCTCAATTATGGAGGTTCTGGCAGCCTTGGAAATAGTTTTCATAATACTCCTATCTTCGAGTATTGCGACAAGGTTATCGGTTAAATCTTCTCTATTACCTGGGCTGATTAGAAGACCATTTTCCCGATGTGTAATCAAACTGGGAATGCCACCAATATTCGAGGCTATAGTTACTAATCCATATGACATCCCTTCCAATATTGTAAGCGGCAATCCCTCATGACTGGTGGTTGGCATAAGATGTATCTGACATTTCTCATACATGTTCGCTAATTCATCACCAACCATTCGCCCGTGAAAAGTAACACAACTATCCATTTCTAAATTAGCGCAGAGATGTTTTAGATCTGTTAGGTATGGACCCTCTCCAACTATGTTCAAATGAACTTTCGAGCGAAGATTTTCAGGTAAATCGTACAAGCTGTGAATCGCATGTTGGACTCCCTTTTGTTTTACTAGTCGCCCGATTGAGATTAATTCTAGCACCTTTGAATCAAAATTGGTTCCGGGGTTTTTTGGAATAAAAACGCCATTAGGAATTGTGATTACTTTTCCGTTTGCGTGTTTTCTCATGTGTTTCTCAAGAGTAGGCGATACTAGAGTGATAGCGCTGCTGGCCTTTCTTATTGGTAACTCCATTGTCAAATACCTGGTAAGCATCGTAATTGGCGTTATCACCAACCAATGCCAATATCTTGGATTGTATGAGGCGCTTGAAAAGTGTGCAGACAATTCGGTTAAATTTGTGCCGTGCCATGTAGAAACTATTGGTATAGAGTTAGACTTAGCCCATTTTAGCACCCCATTTGCTCCCATGGATTGACTATGAATGACGTCAATAGGCGTTTTTTGATGCAATTGGGCAATCATTTGCTGCGCTAACTTATTCCATTTCCTACTGTAGTGGCTGGGTTTCGAACCTGTAAGATAACATACATCAACACCATTTATTATTTCACTGTCAACCTTGTCTTGTCTGCCTGTCGTTATAACAGTGACCTTGTGCCCCTTTTTGACAAATCCTTGACACAAGTCCATCGTCTGCTTCTGCATGCCACCGAGTGAATGACCGAGTGTTGTTCGGCTCATCACTACTATGTGCATGATTAGTCTGAAAGGTTACTGTAACTTAACTGCTTCAATCATTAGAATGGGGAAAGTGCCTGATATACATAGTAACTGCCTTTTCACCGTGGTCTAGTTCTCCGACAACTTGGTAACCATGGCGCAAATGGAATCTGTCAGATCCTTCATTTGGCGGCCGCAAACTAACCTCGGCAGTTACTGGGATATTGTTTGACTTGGCATATTCAAACAGCCTTTCATACAGCATAGAGCCAATGCCTTGATTGCGAGAGTCAGTTGCTACGGCAATCCTGTCGACGTAAATGAATTCATCATATCGTTCATTGAACCATGCATAATTAAGACTGCCATAGTTGGTTTTGGGCAATAAGCAAAGAGCGAATCCAACCAGCTTATCATTCACATAAGCCCCAAGTTTCAATTCACTGAGGTTTAGCAGGTTCATCATTTCTGTTTGCGATACTTTACCGGTGCCGGGTAAGCCTTGTTCATTAATCTCTACCATCTCATCAATGTCTGAATTTTTCAATTCTTTGATGCTGATTCTTGTCTTCTGTTTTGTTGGGAAAAGGTACCAAGTTAACGGAATTAACAACAGTGCGGGTAAATTCTTACCATAAGTCAAATCAAGAGTTGATTGAAATTCAATATAAGAATCTGCAAGTGAAGAGTTATTAGATGGTATTTCAGCTCTAAGTTCGGAGTATTCTTGCGGGTCTACAAGACCTAAATCATAGCCACTATAATCGAGGTTGAGCCTTATTCCTGGGAAAATTACTTGGCTTTCCATGTTGCTTTTTTCATGGGCTATTGAACCAGATTCCGTGCTTTCGACAAATGTTTCATCTGCCAATGATTCATCTAAACTTTCATCGCTATCATCACCTTCGCCAGCCAAATCATAGATGTATGATGCTGGTAGTAGTATGAAAAAACATAACATCAACGAGCCAAATGCAAGCCATCGCAACATCGAAGAAAATTTTATGCCAAGTAAAACCAATAACTCACAAACCAATAACATCATCATGCTTAGGTATATACTTGATTTAGCAACTCCCAAAAAATCGCTATCAACTGAATTATTCTCCGTTTCGCTAGTTTTGGCGTCATTTTGATTGTTATTTTGGCTATTATTGTCGGAGTTATTCTGGCCATACGATTCATCATAGTCGCGATAAATCATGTAGAGTAGGAAACTCGTAGCCTGCTCCATTTCAACATCAATCAATGTCTCTTCTCTATCTACGACAACAATTGCGTCAATTTTAGTTGGTGCCGGGGCGCCTTCAGTATATTCTCCAGAGAAGTCTACCACCAACCACGCTGAAATTGCTACATGGATTAGCAGGAACACCAGTACCAATACTCTGAGATATTGGTTAGCGCGCTGTATTTTGGGTTTTATACCAATCACCACAGCGTGTGTTTTGACTAATCTTTTCGGTTAGCAAATAATATTCCAGCAAGTGCAACTGTCAATAATATCGAAACCGGGGATAAGAACGGTAACAGACCATCCGACTCAGCCTTTTCCTCCGCCTCGCTCGTTTCAGTGTCCTGATTATCCTCACCTACCTCGACCGTTGGACTTTCGAATTCAAGTCCACTCGTGTCGACTCCAGCTTCCTGAAGATCGTTTTCGATTTGGGTTAGGTCATGTTGCTCAATATTGACGATTTCGTCTAATTCATCGGCGTCTTCCATGTCTTCTGCTGCAGTACTAGCATCTATGCCAGTCAAGTATCTTATACTCATCTTGGCGGGTAGATTAGAACTATACCCTTGGGTTGCCGGACCGGCCATGACATAATCGCCATTATCGTCCATAACGTAAACTCCTACACCCACTATTACTGCGTGTTCATTACTCCACATTGGCGCCCACATTCCGTCATTGTATGGGAATTCTTCCAGTGGCTCAATATTATTCATTCGAGTATCTAGGTTTTCGGCAAAGTTTTCCATCATGCTGTCAATGTTTGAGTTGCCAAATGCCTCCAAAATCTTTCTTAGTCGCTCACTTGGTTCTGGGTTTGGTTCGTAATCTTCGCATTGTGATTCTTGATAGAACTCTGAGTCGTCATCTGAATTAATGAGTCTCACTTCGAGACAATATGTTCCTTCGTCAAAAACAGCGATATCGCCATTATCAGCAATTGAATATTCGCCGCTGTGTGGGATATTCCTTTGAATTATCGAGTTGTTATTTGGGCCGATAATATTCAAGTTCATGTATGAATCTTGAGCATTGGATGAGTCATAGGCATTAGTATTCCAGAATAACCTGTCACCCTCGAAGTATAATTCTGCGTACTCTAAGGATGGTCCTACATAGACGGTATCACACGACAAGTCAGAATTAACACCGGGCCAATTCGCATCCCCAACTTTTGAGACACTCAACTGTAGACAGATTTCATGCGCTCCATTGTCTTGAGCAATAACTGTGTTTAGGCTGTGTTGGGTGTAAAAGTCATACGGTTGGTCAATCTCACACATAGGAGTGGAATCTTCACGCAGTTTTTGACTGGCACAGATGAAGTAATAATCTGAATCGATGACATTTCCTACTTCGTCGTACAACACAGCATTAAGTGTGTACAAGCCATCAATGCCCTCATCTTCCGCAGTATTACAATCAAATTGACCATCATTCAATAACTCAAAACCAATTACACTACCATCACTACAGGTGAAGCTTCTCGGATTGGTTTCAGAGTATTCATCTGAATTATCTGCACAGTGGCCATATCCGTCATTTACCATTAACCAATCAATATATTCTCCATTATCGCATTGGAACATCAGTGCGTTTGATTGGCTGGTAATATCGCCGCTTACAACTGCTTCAAAACTCGTATAGATGACATCTTGTTCAGTTGGGTATGAATATGCAAAGGTGAAGTACAATGGGTCCTCATCAGAACCATCGCTACAATGGTCATAGCCATCATTGACATACCACTCGTAAACTGTTTCGCCATTGTCGCAGTAGAAGTATTCAGGCTCATATGGTTCTGAACTTACTTCCTCACCACCAATACCAAAAATATCACCGATGTTATCTGATAATTGTTCAGAGAATTCATCTGCGACCTCTTCCGCGAACGACTCACTGGCCCCTACCAGAACATTACCCATCATCAAGAACATTAACGGGTTGCCGGGAGGGCAATTGTCACAGGTTTTCACTTGTGTTGACAGACCGTCACCGTTGCCTAGATCAACGACCATATTTTGTCCCATAGTGAAGTCAAAGGCAGCTTGTATGTCTGAGTCAAAGTTCTGATTTGTTTTGCTTATTTCATCTGATATTTCTATGTCAAATGAACCCTCATCTAAACCGAAGTCTTCGGTCGGTATTCCAGTTAACGAGACTGAATAGTCAACAGCACCGTCATAAACTCCCTCGAGAATTCCACAATCCTGGCAATCCCAATGATAATTGTCGTTGGCTGAGATTCCGATATACAGTGGATCAGGCTGAGACAATCGCCATTGCGAGTTGGAATTAGTGATAGAATAGCCGATTGAAACACCAAAATCGAAATCAATAGGCAAGGTTTCGTCATCTCCCTCCAAAACAGCATCAATGCTTAGGCTGACTGAGGTGTCAGTGTACATTGAAAATGACATGTCTGCGCCTATCAAATGATAATCATCATCAAGGTATTCTGTGAAAACCATATCGACATTGAGGATGTCTTGAATACTGGCAGATACATCAAGGTCGAAACTTGTTTCTGGTGTGCCAAATGTCTGTTCTGCCCAGTCGGCCAACATGATTCCATCAATGAGGCCACCATGTCTTAATGTGACATCAGTGGTTCTGCTCCATACATTGACATTTTGACCATCAATATCTTGAATGGTCTGTGATGAAACATCTTCATTGTAATGGACATATACATTCGAAGAGCCAGTCATGACTTGTCCGATTATTAGGTTTAAACCGGCGTCACCAGCAGCACCCATAATCTCACCGAAGATTTCGGGTAAGTCTATGCCTGTGAAGTTATCAATATCTGGGCTAATACTATTCCAATCATACTCTACACCATAGTAGAATTCTGACGCTTGTGCTGGCGGTGAGGCGCTAACATTAGATGCTGGTGTGCCCGCGGCAAATAAAAGTACAATTAAAAAACTCAAAATCTTTCTTCTCATAGTAACTACCTTGTAAGCAGTACCATTACTGTCACAGACTTAACTGTATTGTTTGAGCGTAAGAAGCAATTTCTCAATCAGTTGGGATATCATAATGTATCCCAATAACTCATTGTTTTATGGAAACTACGGCAGCAATATTTGACAGCATCCATGATGAAGCGGCTACTAATTGCAAATAATCTCCAGTGCCAGACAGACCATACACAAATACGCTGACAATCCAACTTCCGCTGGCGATAGTTTGGCCTAGCCATTCTAGACTCATCATTTTACCCATTCGGGTTTGGGTTTTGTCATTATTGATTGTGGTTTTATTTGTCTCATCACCATTGTTTAGCAAGTCAAGCACTCCTGTCCGCAGCAAGATAAATCATCAAGATACATCCCCCACGACTTGTAAGCCTCTATGAACTCATCGGTTGGTAGACCCATGGCAGAGGCGATTGCTTGGGCTACAATTGCGAACCGCTGTCGATACTTGAAAATGAAACAGAAAATATGACCATCGTGTCTTACAGAAGGTCCACATAGATACATTCCTGGAGTGATAGTTGACTCATCATTCTCGTTGATTTCTGGAAAACCGTCATCTCTGGTGTTGAATAAATGAGATACAAACTTGTGGCTACCGTCAAAGCCTCCAGCAAATAGTGGTGCAACCTTAGAGGTAAACGTTTGCCCGTCTCCAGTGGTAACTTGGTAAGTGTCGTCGACGTGGTTTACTAAAGTCACAATGGTATTGGCGTGAAGTTGCACATTTTGGTCAAATTTCTCGTGTCGCATGCGCTCAAATGAGTAAGTCGACAGGGCAATACTTGGATCTGAACTCTGGCTCTCCCATGGACCTTCCATGTCAAATACTCTTACTTGTTTGTCATTTCGAGCAAGGTGGTATGCCGCATCAATGCCGCTCTCATATCCTCCAATGATGAGGAAGTCATCACCTTCGAGGTCACCGTACTTTGCAACTGTTGCAGTATGTCGGCAGTGTTCAACACCAGCGAAACCGCTCAATGATGGATATTGGTATTCGCCAGCCGACCAAATAACGTGTTTTGCTTTCATTAGGCCCGATTCAGTTTGGACATGGAACACTTCACCGTCTTTTTCGATGCTGGTTACGTTTGTGTTCTCCTTGACTGGCAATTCAAAATAATTGGCTAAGCTTTGCAAGTGCTCGGCAAATTCAGCACCAGTAGGATGTTCAACACGCATATTGTAGGCAGGAGATACTCCGATTGCGACTGAGTTTAAGTCAAGCATTCCAATCGAGTTGCTTGGAAATGAAGGTGTTATGAATCTAGTTTCAGCAGGCCATGCTGCAAAAGAAGCCCCTACTGTATCTCGGTCTACAATGACGAAGTTTTCGATGCCAACGTGTTGTAGTGAGATAGCAACGCCAACGCCTGCTGCTCCCGCTCCTACTACTATTACATCGTATATTCCGTCGTGATTTCCACTACTCGTTTTTTTGTTGCTGTCAGACATAATATGACCATCCGATTTAGAGTTCCCTAAATTATTAACATCTTAAAGAAATGTATTAATCCATCAATTATCGTTGCTAAGTTTACATATTTTGTCTCACTTTCAGCATAATAATTTGCTCAAATCCCGATAGTTTTTTTACAATAAATGGCTTTCAGTACATCGATTAGTGCTCGTGCCGGGATTCGAACCCGGGTCGACGGGATGAAAACCCGCAATGATGGACCTGGCTACACCACACGAGCGACAACCACGCCACAAACCACCTATTGATAACAATTCGCCTTGGTCTCCAGCGGATTTATCACGAACTGGGTTGTTCTTGCTGTCCTAAGTTCGACCACCATTGTCCAATGTAATATCCCAACACAATAATCATCACCATTACTACGGCAATTAATATTTCATTATCGAGAAACTTAGTAATTGCATCAAGGGCAGTTTTTCCGTATATTCCGATAAGTAACGCTTCCAAGCCAAATCTCAGTCCTCTGCCGAATAGACCTGCTATGATGAAGGCACGTTTGTCCATCTCGCCCATGCCAGCAACCCAGCCAAACACCTTGTAGGGAATCGGTGAGAATGCTGCGATGAAGATGCCTACAGTGCCGTATCTGGTGGTTAAGTACTCTAACTTGTCAACATGCTTCTGCTTTGCAAACCTATCCAGCAGTTGTCTGCCCCAGCGCCCGCCAATCAAGTAACCTACGTAAGAGCCAGCTACAGATGTTAGTGTAACCACAATAAAGTACCAAAGTACCAGGCTCTTGTTATCCAATGCATCATATAACATCGGTAAGTAAACTAAGTCGGGTGGTAGGGGTTGTATTATCGCCTCAGTGAATGATACAAATCCTAAGACCGCAGAATTTGTACGTTCAAGAATGAATTCGAGAACTCCGCTATACCACGACACAAGTTACTGCTCGAGTCTTGTATTATTGAATGTGTGGCTAATCGGTGGGTTGATGTGGTTGATTGATGGGTATCTACACCAATGCGAGTTCTTGACACCGCCGCTCTGTTGTATTGGCCATCATCAGAAATCTCTGGGGGGATATGCTCGCTTAGCCAACAAGCTGAATTGGAAAAAGTTAGTACTCAGCGGTACATGCTAGTTAGCAGCGTGGATGTAGATTGGCGTAGTGTAGAGCCCGAGTGGTTAGAATTGGCGAGGGCTGCCGCCGCAGATAGTGGTGATTTACCACGACTGTCACCGGTTGATTTAGATGTTCTAGCACTGGCTATTGGCCTCAATTTGCCACTATATACGGATGATTACAGATTACAAAATACGGTGCAAAAATTAGGCCTGCAAGCAATATCTGTTGGTACCGCTGGCGCCAAAAAAATATGGAAATGGCAACTACGTTGTACAGGTTGTGGCTCA